>CAZOKP010000104.1:0-8600 GCA_964580435.1 uncultured Eubacteriales bacterium | reverse complement strand
GCCTCTTCATGATATCGGGGTCGGGGGGAGCAATGCCCAGAGCGAGCGCGGGGGGCCTCGATCGCCTTTTCCTGCCAGAGTTCGGGCGTTGTCTCCTCGACGATCTTCTCAAGCGGCTTCTTTTTCGGTGACCGGGCAGCTCCCGAATAAAATTTCTCTTTAACCGAAAATCCCTTTTCCGTATATCTAATAGGAGTGACGGCGTAGACTCGTTCGAGGCCGGCCAGCGCGATATGTTCTTTGACCGCCTCCGGTCGAAAAAAACCGCTAACCCAGCAGGTTCCGGGTCCTAATGCCGTCGCCTCTAAATTCACGCCCTCTCCCGTATAACCGATTCCTTCCTCTGCGTTGAGGGATTCGGAAGAGCCGATGAACGCGACATATTAGGGCGCGCCGGTTATCTTCCCATACCCTCTAACGATCCCCTTAAAAACCTTTTCGGACGAATTCCGCAAAAATTCAACCCGCACCCCCGCAAACGGTCTAAACTCCCGGCAGATTTTTTCCAGCCTCTCCAGTTTTTCCTCTTCCGGCAGTTTGTCGATAAAGCTCCGCCTCGAACGCCGCACGAAAATTGCCTGATACCACGATTCGACCGGAATCTGCATGCTCGCTCCATCCAGAGCCACCATTATGGCGAAAATATTTTTATTTCGGAATGGGCAATGTATAATACTAAGTCTTGAATTTTTCGCTCGAATCATAAGAAAGATTGAAGAGACGATATTACGAAAAACTGGGAGGATCTTGGAATCGAAGAGACGGCCTAGGCAGTCGAAAAAGTTCGGTGGGGAGTAGCTACCGGCAGGGCAGCCAAGGTAAAATGTGGGCAAAGGATGCCTCAGCCGACGGTAAGGGCGAATGAAGATATTCAGGGAATACTACTCTAGTGAGAGTGGAGGAGAAATGACATGGGAATAGGTTCTAAGAATTGGCATAATCTGGAGGCCTCTGCAGCTATCGCTTCCTTCAATTCCAGCCCCGGGGGCCTAAGCCAAGAGGAAGCCTTGGGGCGGATAGCTCAATTTGGTCCTAACGAGCTAACAGAGAAGAAGAAAATCTCTCCTTTGGCAATTTTTCTTGCACAATTCGCGAACTTCCTAATCATTATCCTACTTATAGCTGTAGCTCTGTCAGCTACTCTGGGTGAAGTGGCTGATGCCGTTCTTATTGGTGTGATCGTCCTTTTTGCCTGTGGCTTGGGGTTTATACAGGAATATAGAGCTGAGCGAGCTATGGAAGCTCTAAAGAAGATGGCAGCACCCGCGACATCGGTGCTGAGAGACGGCAAGGAAATAAAAATACCTGCCCGAGAGCTAGTTCCGGGTGACATCATCGTCATCAGGACTGGCGACCGGATACCGGCGGATGCCCGTCTCATTGAGGCTGTCAACTTAAAGACAGAGGAGGCGCCCTTAACCGGAGAATCTATCCCCATAGAGAAAATAATCGAACCGTTAGAAGGCGAAGTAAACGTCGGTGACAGAAAGAATATGGTCTTCACGGGGACAGTGGCTGTTTATGGTAGAGGTAAAGCGGTCGTTACTGCCACCGGCATGGCTACGGAATTCGGCAAGATTGCAGCTATGCTGCAAGAAGTGAAGGAGGAAAGAACCCCTCTACAGATTAACCTCGACCGCGTGGGAAAGTGGATTGGCATCGGTGCCTTAGCCCTATGTTTTATCCTGGCTGGGCTTGGCGTTATGAGAGGTCATGAGATTCTGGAGATGTTTATCTGGGGAGTAGCTTTAGCCGTAGCTGCTGTTCCTGAAGCTTTGCCGGCTGTGGTGGTTATCAGTTTAGCTCTCGGTGTTCGGCGCATGGTAAAACGCCATGTTTTAATAAGGAAACTTCCAGCGGTGGAGACCTTGGGTTGTACCACATATATTTGTTCAGATAAGACCGGCACACTCACCCAGGACCAAATGACAGTACGCCAGATTTATATCAATGGCAAATTAGTTAATGTTAGTGGCGTGGGTTACGAGCCAAAGGGTGAATTTCAGCTTAACGGTAAGATTGTAGATGTAGCCTACGATGTGCCAATGCAGAGCTTAATGAAGATAAACACCTTATGCAATGATGCCAGGTTAGTTTCGGTTGACGGCGTCTGGGATATAAAAGGTGACCCAACCGAGGGGGCATTGGTCGTTGTCGGTGCCAAAGCAGGGCTGGCACAGGAAGAAGCTAATGCTAAATCTCCACGTATAGATGAGATTCCTTTCACTTCGGAAAGAAAGAGAATGACGACTATCCATAATACTCCTGAAGGCAAGGTAGCCTATTCCAAAGGTGCTCCAGAAATAATCCTGGATTCCTGCTCTTATATTCTGATGGATAATAAAGAAAAGTCGCTGACAGAAAAAGATAAAGCTCAAGCCCTGGGTACTGCCACGAAGATGGCCGGCGAGGCGCTGCGTGTGCTTGGCATGGCCTACAGGCAACTCTCGGAAATACCAACTCGCAAAGAGGATTCTGAAACAGGGATGGTTTTTGTCGGTCTAGCCGGTATGATTGACCCACCGCGGGAAGAGGTTAGGGAGGCGGTAAAGCTCTGCGACCAGGCCGGCATAAAATCGGTCATGATAACCGGCGACCATAAGCTGACTGCGATAGCCATCGCTAAAGAATTAGGCATACTTAAAGAAGGGGTCGCCCTGACAGGCGCTGAGATTGATAAGCTCAGCGATGAAGAGTTTGAAGCTCTGGTAGAGAAAATAGAAGTCTATGCCCGGGTTTCCCCAATCCACAAACTTCGTGTGATAGAAGGTTTGACTAAGAAAGGACATGTTGTGGCTATGACTGGGGATGGAGTGAATGATGCTCCAGCCCTCAAGAAGGCTGATATTGGTATCGCTATGGGGATTACCGGGACCGACGTTAGTAAGGAAGCAGCCAATATGATACTCACTGATGACAACTTCGCCTCTATTGTGGCTGCTGTTGAGGAGGGAAGAGGCATCTTTGGCAATATCAAGAAATACTTGATGTATTTACTTTCATCCAATATCGGGGAAATATTATTAATGGCAGGTGCTATCCTTTTCGGTCCGCTAATCGGACTTCCCTACGGAGCCATACCTCTCATCGCCGTCCAGATTTTGTTTGTCAATCTGGTTACCGATGGTTTGCCAGCCCTGGCTCTGTCCGTTGACCCAGCTGACCCGGATATTATGAAGCAAAAGCCACACCCTCGGGGTCAGGGTATCTTCAGTAAGCAAGTAGTAGTACTTATGATCATTGGTGGAATATGGTCTTGTCTAGTAAACTTAGGGATCTTCAAATGGGCACTAGATGTAGGCAAAGGCATGGTAGAGGCACAATGCCTCACCTTCCTTACCCTAGTCATGATCCAATTCTTCAAAGCTTACAATTTTCGTTCTGACAAGAAGTCTATATTTAATATTGGTATATTCAAAAACAAATGGCTAAATCTCTCCGTACTTTCGCAAATTGTGCTGATGTGGATCATTATTGAGGTGCCACTCCTTAATGACCTATTCAATACCTATCCCCTAACTGTCCTTGAATGGGTGATAGTTGTGATCCTCGCCGGGACTGTCTTCCCGGTCCTGGAGATAAGTAAAGCCGTTATGAGGTGGCGAGAAAGAAAGGCGGCAAGGCAAATTGCGTCTTGATCCCGCAACCTGTTGTACCTTTTCATGGGATGGCCATGCTCCCTACGGTCGCACGCGAGGACAGCGCAAAATCAATTATTGTTTTTAAATTAATGCCTTCCTTATAGGCTACGCAAAGGACCCGCAGGTCATCCTGGGCCATTTGTTCGAGGGAAGCGACTTCGATCAGCCGGGCATCGGCCGGGATCTTAACCCCGGCTTCGAGGAGCAGGATATCACCGGGGACAAGCTCTTTGGAGGGGACTTCCTGTTCCCTGCCGCTGCGGATCACGTTGACTGTCGGCGAAAGCATCTTTTTCAAGGCCTCAAGGGCCCTCTCCGCTTTATATTCCTGAGCGAAGCCCAGGACAGCACAGAAAAGGACAATGATAAAGATCAGGGCGGCATCAAAGACCTCTCCGACCGTGGCCGAAAGAACCGTGGCAATGAGGAGGATGATGATAAGAGTATTGGTAAATTGATGGAGCAGCACGGAAAGAGGAGAGACCTTTTCCTCCTTTTTCAGTTCGTTGGGCCCGTACACAGCCAGCCGTTTTTTGACTTCTTCATCGGTCAGGCCTTGGTGCGGATGCGTTCCCAGTTTTTTTAAGGTTTCGGCCGGCCCCAGCGTATGCCACATGAAATCTTGCATCATCTCCTCACTCACAAAAATATTCTTTTTAAGTCGATATATCTTACCAAATCTCTGCTTTATTTGAAAACAGAAGCGGCGTTGCGGGGACTAACGCCGTGCCACCCACCGAAATTTAGAGCAATTACGGAATTCGAGATGATTCCAGCGGCGTATGACTTCGCGTTTAAATGTTTTCCGCTGACTGGATGTCTCTAGTCGATCTCATTCTTTGTGCAGAAGTCATGGATTCGCTGTTCCAGCCTTCCGGCGCGGACGATGGCGGTTTTCTCTGTCAGGTCTTTTTTTAAGCCTGCCAGCCTCTTCCGTACCTGCTTGATTTTGTTTATGGGCGACTCAGGGTCGGCGATCGCGGACATACCGGGCATGCCCATCTGCCTGACCGAGGCGACATACTGGTCTGCTGCGGAACGGAAGACCTTTTCGAGCTGCTTTACCTCCGCTTCTTCAGCTGACGGCGGGCGGATCAAATAATTGTAGACGAGAAATCCGGCCAGGACCAGAATAACCAGCCAGATGAGATATTTCATGCGATATCAGCCTTTTTTTGCATTATAGATCAATTGATGAAATAATTCTAGGGGAAAGGTGTCGACATTCTCGTCAAAATATTATGTTGACATTTTTGGAACGCAGGAGAGCGAGACGAAGGCGGGGTCGTTTACCCGCCGGCAAAAAAGGCAAGGGAAATGAAAAGAAGAAAATTTTTTAAAGAGTTGGGTTTGGGCTTAGGGGCCTTGTCGCCTTTGGCCCAGGCTCCTTCCAAAAAAGCCCCTGTCCAGAAAAAGCCCACAGAGCGAACGGCCGGCAGCATGGATGCCGTCATCGAGGTAAATTTCGATTATCTGGCCTGGAATCTTCAGCAGATCAAGACAATTGTCCAGGCTCCCATCATGGCCGTTGTCAAAGCGAACGCCTATGGCCATGGGCTGGTGGAGGTCGGCCGTTGCCTTGAGAAACAGGGGATCGGCCGGATGATGGTCGGGAAACTGGATGAAGCGCTCCTTCTGAGGAAAGCCGGGATACGTGCCTCCGTCCTCAATTTTGGACCTTATGCCAGGCAGGAATGCAGCCAGATCGTCTTGAATAATATCAGCCAGTCGGTCTATTCGGAGGAGGTCGGGTACCTCCATGAAGCGGCGCTGAAACAAAACCGAAAGGCGGGAGTTCATATCGACGTGGACACCGGTATGGGAAGAACAGGCATCCCCTACAGTAATGCTCTTCCGTTGATTAATAGAATTGCTTCTCTTTCCGGGCTTAAAATAGAAGGCATCATGACGACGTTGACGGAGGACGAAAAATTTGACCTAGAGCAGCTTCGTCGATTCGAGGAGCTCTGCTTGCAAGCCAAGCGGAAAGGTATTGAGTTAGGGCTAAGACACGCGGCCAGCAGCGCGGGGATTCTCAGCGGCCAGCAATATCATCTTGACCTTGTCAGGCCGGGGATCATGCTCTACGGATATTATCCCTCCGCACAGACTCAGCAAGAAAACAAACTGTCACTCAAGCCGTCGCTTCGCTTGTTGGTGAGAGTGATTGACATCCGGTATCTCTCTCCGGGAGACACTCTTTCCTATCACCGGGCTTATATCGCGGACAAGGCCTTGTGGGTCGCAACCGTAGGATTAGGATATTCAGATGGTTACCCCCCGCAACTGGCCGGCAAGAGTACTGTCATGATCAAAGGAAAGACGTTTCCTGTCATTGCCGCGGTCACCGCCAATCATCTCATGGTTGACCTGGGCGACAGCGAAGAAGTCAGAGTGGGGGATGAGGTTGTCCTTATTGACAATCGGCCGGAGGATGAGCTGACGGCGGATGTTCTCGCGGAACTTGCGGGATCGTCTGTTTATAAAATCCTCATCGGGTTAAACCCGCTCATCCCTCGGAGAGTCGTGAGAACAGGACCGGCCTAAAGATCCAGTTTCGAGCCGCTTCAGATGACCGTCCCGTCAGGGATGATGCCGTGTTTTGGCACCACGATAATTCCGTCCTTGATAACATAGTCCTCGGTCTCTTCATCGATTAACCCGCCCGCGTTGACCAGCCTCACGCCGTCGCCGATCCGGGCATTCTTATCGATGATGGCGTTTCGAATCTCGCTGTTCCTGCCGATCCCGATATTGGGAACGCCGCGCAGGGTATTCGTTTCGATTTGCGTTTTTGACTCGAAGTAATCAGCGCCCATGACCACGGTCCGCTCGATGACCGAATTCTCTCCCACCCGGGAACGAATCCCGATGATCGAATCAGTGATCTTCGAATGGTTGATGATGCTGCCCTCGCAGAGGATGGAATGGTCGACTTCAGAGGAAAGGATCTTCGAGCCGGGGAGGAAGCGGGCATGCGTGAAAATGGGCCGTTGCTCGTCGTAGAAATTAAACTTGGGTAGAGGCTGGGTGAGGTCCAGGTTGGCCTCGAAGAAGCTGCGAATCGTCCCGATGTCGCGCCAGTAGCCATCAAATAGATAGCCGTAAACCTTCTGCTGTCTGATAGCCTGAGGCATGACTTCTCTTCCGAAATCCGCTGAAGCCGTTCCTTCCAGCAGGTTTTTCAAAACCTCCCAGTTGAAGAGATAGACGCCCATGGAAGCCAGGTGAGTCTTTCCCGCCGGGTCCAACCCAAATCCTTTGAAGATTTCGGGACCGGCTTTCATCCTGTCGAGTTCAGGCGGCGTCTTTGGCTTCTCGCTGAAAGAGGTGATGCGGCCGTTCCGGTTGAGCTTCATGACTCCGAACTCGGGCGCTTGGTCATGAGCCACGGGTGATACGGAAATGCTGATCTCGGCATTTTTCTTCAAATGGAAATCGATGAATTTGCCGTAATCCATTCGGTAAAGATGGTCGCCGGAGAGGATCAAGACCAAGTCTCCCTTGTTGCGGAGAAAACCGAGATTCTGGCGGACGGCATCGGCCGTTCCCTGATACCAGTTGCGGTTGTCAAGAGTTTGCTGGGCCGTGAGGATGGTCACGAAGCCCTTGGAGAATTCGTCGAAGCGATAGGTCAAGAAGATATGCCGGTGCAGGGATTCGGAACTGAATTGGGTCAGGATGAAGATCTTTCGCAAGCCTGAATGGAGGCAATTGCTGATGGAAATATCGATCAGCCGGAAGCGTCCGGCGATGGGGACAGCCGGCTTGCTCCGAATCTTGGTCAAGGGGTAGAGGCGGCTGCCCTGGCCGCCGGCTAAAACGACACAGACGACATCTGCCACTTCTGGCCTCCGGTCAATTTGAGCGCCGGATTCTTTCAAACCCGGAGACGCAGACAAATTCGAGCTTCTCCTTCTTTTCTATTTCATCCAGGAGAAGGTTCAACCCGAGGGTGTCGCTCGAGATATGGCCCGCAATGACGACATTCAGGCTGGCTTTTTTGGCGTTCTCCAGGTGTTCCTCGCTGATATGCATGCCGACGATGGTGCTGACTCCGCTCCCGGCGTACTTTTCATAAACATCCTTGGCTCCTTCTGTTCCTCCGGTCATGTCGACGAAGATCTTGCCGCACTTGTTGTCATCCGACCCGTTGACGATCTTGGGCGGAAGCTGCAGCGCAGAGGCGATCTTGTACTCGGGAATATCCTTCAGGAGCTTTAAAAGGTCTTTCAGCTTGGCCGGTTTCTCCCGGTCGATAAGGTTTTTCAGGTAACTGGTGACGCAGTTATCTGCGGCAGTATGGATGCACATCAAGGGCAGGCCCAAAAGCTTGGCCACATCAACAGCGCGATTGTGGTTAATCGGCATCAGGCGCCTTTCGATCTCGCTGATCCGCTTTTCCATCAATTTCTCGGCGACGCTGACCGTGATCCCGCAATTGGCCAGGAGGTCAGCCTGAAGCTTCATGACATCGAAGAGCCTGGAGAGGGCGTATCCTTCGGGATGGTGGGCGATGATGAGGTCGATCTTATGACCCAGGTCTTTATTGAGAAGATAAGTCAGCAGGACTTCGCTTTCTTCCATGTCGATCCCGACGATGGCTTGCTTGACCTCGGTCTCCGGGTCTCCAAAAAGAACTCTCGTGTCTGAGAACGGGTTGAAAAGCCGGTCCTTATCGAAATAGTCGCGGTCTTCGGGGGGGGCCTTTTCGAACTTCGTCTTTTCATCGGCAAGCACTCTTTCGATCTCGTCTTGGCTCCTCAAATCATTGGCTATTCCCGTTTCGATAGCGCTCTTGTATAGATCCTTGAGTTTCATCTTTCCGGCTCCTTTTAAAGAAATCTCGCCTCAAAGGAAGCATACACGGGAACTCTCTTGGTTTCAAGAGGCGGGCACGGTCCTTATTAACCGTATTGACTTCTTTTTCTTTTTTGTTTTAAATATTTAAATAGCGAG
>CAZOKP010000103.1:0-8704 GCA_964580435.1 uncultured Eubacteriales bacterium | reverse complement strand
GGATGGCTGAGATGTTGACACAAGTCTTTTCAGGGCGTATATTTTGTTGACCTTAGGGAGAACGATCATGGCTAACATCAAGAAAAAGAAAGGAATAATCGGGATCCTCACCGGCGGCGGCGATGTCCCGGGACTCAACCCGGCCATCCGCGCCGTCACCATCCGGGCGATTCACGAAGGCTATGATGTCATCGGGATCCGCCGGGGATGGGCCGGCCTGATTGAAATAATCAGGGATAAAGAAGCTGAGAACGTGGAGTGTTGCCAGACCCTGACCGAGGAGATCGTCAATAAAGTCGGACGGACGGGCGGGACATTCCTCCACACGTCCCGGACGCGGCCCAGCCATGTGCCCGACGTCAACGTGCCTCAGCACCTCAGGGACAAATACAACCGGAAGTTCAACGACCTCACCGAAGAAGCGCTGAAAAACCTGGACTTTCTCGGGATCGATTATCTTATTCCCGTCGGCGGGGACGACACGTTGAGCTACGCGGTCGAGCTCCATAGCAAAGGAGTCAAGGTCATTGCCATTCCCAAGACGATGGACAACGATGTCCCCGGGACCGATTACTGCCTCGGGTTCAGCACCTGCGTCACCCGGACAATCAGCATGACTCATTCTTTGAGGACGACCGCAGGCTCGCACGAGCGGTTCCTCGTCATCGAAGTCTTCGGCCGGTATGCCGGGTTCACGGCTCTCCTGCCGACGATGGCCGGAGCCGCCAACAGGTGCGTCATCCCCGAGCATCCCTTCAGCATGGAGCGGCTCTGCGAGCTGCTGACTGAGGACCGTGCCGAAAACCCGAGCCTCTACTCGGTTGTGATTGTCTCAGAGGGGGCTCTCATCGAGGGAAAGGAGATGTTTTTCCAGGGCGAGGAGAAGGATATGTTCGGCCATAAAAAGCTGGGCGGGATCGGCGATTATATCTCCCACCAGTTGAAAGAGCTTTCGCCGAAATACAACAAGGGCCGGCGCATCAATGTCATCAATCAGAAATTGAGCTATATTGTGCGCTGCGGCGACCCGGACGCCGTCGACTCCATCGTCCCCATGGCCTATGGCAACCTAGCCCTAGATCTTATCCTGGACAAAAAATCCGGGCGCATGGTCTGCTTGAGAAACGGCGAGTACGACAATGTCCCGATTGAGATGGTAACGAGCAAAAAGAAAGTCGTCGACGTGGACAAGTATTATGACCATGAACGGCTCCGGCCGCTCTACAAGAGCTTTCACCAGAAGCCGCTGTTCATCATGACGAGTGATTGAGCGGGGCCCAAGATGAACTCAAGAGACTCAAAACTCACTGCTCTCCTGTTCAATGAATGTATCAATAATCAAGACGTTGAAGGCCTTTCACGCCTGATGTCGGAAAACTATGCTCTTATTGTTCGTGAAGGAACTCAGGTTATGGGAAAAGAGGCTAATAGGAAGGGTTGGGCTTCATTTTTTGAAATGTTCCCTGACTACAGAAACACCTTTGACCGGGTTGAATCAAAGGATGATTTGGTCATGATCGTCGGCCACGCATTTTGGTCGGATGAGCAGCCTTTTGATCCTGTCATTTGGGAAGCCAAGATCGAGAACGACCGTGTCGCTCGATGGCGCATTTATGACGATACGGAAGAGAATCGAAAAGAACTGGGAATAGTCTGAGCTCAGCCCTAGGGGCGACTCTGGCTTGAATTCCTGTTGGACTGGCTGCCTCAAAAAACGCAGCTGTTCATTCAGGCAGCTTCATTGATCATCTGGATGTTTTTGAAGCGGCAGAAGAAGTCTAATTCTCTCGTGATATCGCCGTAGCAGGTCTGCCGGTGCAGCCCCGCCGTCCAGTTTCTCCAGAGGGCGGTGATATCCCCATCAACCCTGACCTCGATTTTCGTCCGGCAGCCCCTGTCCGCCTCAAGGCCGACCGGAGCCTCGATGATCTCGCCCGTGAAATAGCGTATGGTGTCCATATCGGCCAATATCGCCTGCGTGACCTTCTCGCCGACGCGCATCTCAACTTGAGGGACCACGCCTTCCTTCCGCTCCATGACGGTCCTGATTTTGTAGGGAGCGGGAGGTTTGGCCGGTCCGTCCATTTTCGGCGTTCCCATGCAGTGGGCCAGGATAATGCTGCCCTTGGATTCGTCGACCGTCGGGTCGCTGACAAACCCCGGCCGTCCCACGAGACCCTGGAAGAGGACATGGGTCAGGGCGCAGCGCAGGTCTGATTCACAGATGCCGCCGAATCCCATATTGTTGAGCCGGGCAAAACCCAGGCACGGATAGGCTGGAAGCTTGATAGTTTTATCCCACATGGTGCCATAGCAATCCACGGTCATCACCGCGGCATCTTCCTGACCCAGAAGCTTCTCGAATGCCAAGGCCAGTTTTGCAGATTTAAAAATATCTTCCTTGGAAGGCTCGACCACTTGCGCGGCCTCCTTCATCCAGCGGTTGGCTTCGGCCGCAGCGGCATTATCGCTGATGCTGCTGTAAACAGCGACCACGCGCTCAAGGCTGACCGGTTTGACCTCGGTCCCGAATGTCATCTTGGCTTTGGCGGCGAACTCGGAAGTATCTGAAGTTGTCAGATCCAGGATTCTGGCTTCTCGGAGGTAGTGGATGGCGCGGAAAGGTCTTATCGCCACGGCCAATTGGCCCGTGTCGCTGCTGAGGATAGATTCCAGCTTGGCGCCCAAAGGCTGCTCCAGGAGCTCTCCAAATTCCGTCCACTCGTGTCCGGAATAGGGGCGGGCAAACAAGACCGTAGGCTGACCGACTTTGAGGAGCTCCCGGAGGATGGGCAGGATGCCCATGTTGAAATGAATGGCCAGGATGCCGTCCACCGGAGTCAATTTTTCCTTAAGATCCTTGACCTGCTCTGCCGAGGTAACAAGGGCATCGACCGGAAACTCGATATCGCTGAGTTCATCCTTCAATTTGGCGAACTCGGCTTCGTAAAAGGCAATTTCTTTTTGAAAATCCAGGCCCGGCTTGGGCCAGAGACCGTCCGCAGTTCCCATGTAGATCCGGGCAACCTTGGCGGGCGTCCTCCTCGGCCCTGGGCTTTTGAGGCCCGAGCCCTGGGCCTTCGCGCCCAGTGACCACAGGCTCGGACCACTCAAACAAAAAGCGCCCGAAGCCGCCGCCAGATGGAGGAACTCTCTCCTTTTTAGACCTTTTTTCATCTCGGCCTCCTGTTTTTGTTTGTTCTAGAAAGTCCGGCCAAGAAACTCATTATCTTTGGGCCGGCCGCTCAAATCAAGAACAAAGCTGTAACGGTTTTCCGCAGGCTCGAAGACCGGCCGCTTTCTCTATTTGCAGGGCCTATTCTTTGACCTTCTTATAGATTTGGATCTCCGGGTTGATGACGTTGATCTGACTCATGATAAAATGATCATTGAGAAGCAACCAGGGCAGGGGAGTTTTATAGTCAAAAACCAGCTGATATCTCTCCCCCTGGCGGTCGAAACCCGAAAAAAACAGGAACGGCTCGGTTCCGTTCTTGAACCTCCGGGCATAATCCTTGTCGACGATCACATAATCAGGTTTTGGCGCGCTGTTGAATTCAGACAAGGATCGAGGGATTTCCTTCCAGAGGAAACCTCTCAGGCGCGGGCTGTATTGGATATAGGAGGCGACTCCAATCAGGGCATGCGGCTGAATATTGGCTTTTATCCAGCGCTCGGCGACATACCGGGAATCCTTGAGCATGACGATGTCCACGGATAAGGCATAGAGAAATGAATAGAGGAAGATCAAAATGACGGCCGCCTTCACCGCCCCGAGAATCGGCTTGCGCGCTGCAAGTGTATCAGAGAGGAAATATCCGCCGAAGAAAGAAAGAATGATGCAGATGGGCATGTTGAACCTGGCGAAATTGAAAAGAAGGAGGTGGATGGAAAAAACATAATAAGAAAGGGCAAAGGCCAAGAGGGGGAGTAACAAAGGTTTCTTTTTTTTCTGGACGAGAAACCAGATGAGGCCTCCGGCACAGACCAGGAAGAGCGGCCAGCCAAAGCACTCCTGGATTTGTCCGATGGTCTCACCAAGGAGCCTGACCCGACCCATCAGGGAGCCGGGATAAAGCTCATAGACCCTTCGGCGGGGACCTAGGATCCCATAGAAGTGACGGATGAAACCTGACAGATTGAAAATTACGTTATGGATAAGGAGGAAGAGTCCTGCGGCCAGGGCTGCTGAAAGGAGATTTTTCTTGCTCCCGATTAAGCGGAGGAGAGACCGAGAGGACTGAGTTCGCCCCTTCTCGCGCCAGTCGGCCCAAACCAATAGAAATGGTGCTGCGACATAGAAGGCGTAGGCCTGGTCTTTAGTGCAGACAGCCAGAGCCGCTGTCAGGGCGAACAGAAGGTAATATTTCATCTGTTTCGTTTTCGCAATGCGGATAAAAAAGTAGAGCGACCAGACAAGCCAGAAGAGATAGGGGATGTCGACGTTGGCCGTCTTGGAATAGTACACGAACGGGATCGTCAGGGAGGTGATCAGGCCGGCGAAGAGCGAGGCTCTTCGGTCATAGATTTCTCGGCCGGTCCGGTAGATGAGATAGATGAGAGCCGTTCCCATCGCCACGCTGAGAAGCCGGGTGAGAAAAAAAAGAATCGTGTAAACGGTAATATTGGATATGTCCAGGACATGAAGGCGCTGGAGAATCCAGAACGGCAGCTGGATGAGACTCAGGAGATAATGATGGAACGGCGGATACTTGTCGTTCCAGCCGTTGGAAAAGAATTGATCCATTCCCTTGAGAATGCGGTCCGGGATGAGCTCGTCAGGGGCCCAACCGACATAGCTGGGGAGGCCCCACCAGATCCCCACGGCACTCAGGACAGTGGTCGAGAGCAGGAGAAGATGAAGAGCCGATAGTCTTTTGACCTTGAGTATCATGGCGCTGGAATAAATCCGTTTTGTCTATGGAGAGGCCACTTTAAATTCCTGAAGACGGTTGCTATCCCTCTCGATGACAAAGACGCTTCCCTTGGTATTGACGGCGATGCCGAACGGGCTTGTCATCAATCCTTCTGCACGTCCGGCCGTTCCCCATTGAGTGATCAGTCTGCCCTGGGGATTAAATTTTAGAATCCTGTTATTGCCTGTATCCGCAATATAGATATAGTTATGCGCATCAGAGCAGACGCCCATGGGCGCTTTCATCTCGCCGTCGGCCGAACCCGCCTTTCCCCAGGCGGTGACAAACTGGCCTTCGCCGGTGAATCTTTGCGCCTGGATGCGGTCGAGGACGATGATTTCATTCTTTTGATCAACGGCCACTCCCGAGGGAAACGTGAATTCGCCCTGCCCGGCGCCCTGCTTTCCCCAGGTTTTTTTTAGGCTTCCTTGCGAAGAATATTTGACGATGCGGTGGTTTCCCGAATCGGCCACGTAGATATCATCGTTGCCGTCGACGGCAATACCGGAAGGGGCGTTCAATTCTCCCTGTTGCGTCCCCTCTTTTCCCCACTTCAGGACAAATTTCCCGGTCTTGCTAAATTTGAATACGCCGGCACTTTTGGCATCTGTGATATAGACATTTCCCTGGCTGTCAACCGCTATGCCGGCAGGGTCTTTTAAGATTCTGAATTCTCGGCCGGAATCGCCCCAGTTGCTCTCGAAGTTGCCCTGGGAGTCGAATTTTTTTGTTTTGATATCGCTGTCATCCACAACGTAGAAATTGCCGTCTGTGTCGAAAGCGATGGCTTTGGGGAGCTTGAAAAATTTACTCTCCGGACCGCCCCATTTTCGAGCGAAGACATAGTTCTTCGCTGCCAGGATGACGGACAGAGAAAGAGGGCCCGGTCCCGCCACAACCTGGACGGTTTCTTCCCAATCGGCATAGTTCTTTTTGCTGACCCGGATGGTGCGACTGCCATAGCGGGCATAGGGGAGTTCGCAGTCTGTGAGTTTCCCGGTATCCTCCCCATCCAAGAACACATTGGCCTCTTTCGGCTCGGAGCTGAGGGCGAGCGTTCGGCCGATGCTCTCCAGAGCATAGTCTTTTTTGTCCACGGCCTTGGTGAGGAATATCTCTTCTGTGATGGGCCTAAACCCTTCTTTCTCGATTTCCAGCGTGAACTTGGGCATGGTCGTCCGGTAGACTTCGGGAGAAAGCCCGATTTCCTTACCATTGACCTTGACTTTCGCTTCCTTTGGCTCGGTCACGATCTCCAGCGTATATTCGACCAGGAGACCGCGGTACTGCTTTTCGGCGTGTTCGATAAACCCGCTGACTACGGGATCATAAATATTCCGGGTGACCTCTTTCGCGAAGGCGTAATCCACTTCAAACATATTCCTGAATTCGTTCACAGCGTTGAAGTTGTCGCCCTGTTTGGCATAACCCAGGCCGAGCCAGAGGTAGACCTCGCAGGCGATTTGCTTCTGCTTCTGGCGATCATCAAGGCTGAACGTTTTGGCAATCAGCGGCCTCAGGCCATTGATCGCCTTGTCTAGGTCTTTTTCCTGGCGGATGAGGTTCTTGTCATCTTCCATCCTGAGCTCGATCTCTGCGACAATCTCAGCCTGGGATTTCAAAACTCCTGCGGGACTCAAACCCGGCTGTGATTCTCCCGCTGCGACCTCCTTGACCAGCAATTCGTGAATATACCCGATGATCTGGGTTCCGTCTCTCATGAGGGTGACTTTATACCATTCCCCGTGTTTTGCTTCTGCATCCAGAAGGCTGTCGAGAGGAATGTTGGCCAGGGTGGGACTGCCAATCTCTGGGGTGGCTTTGATGTTGGCGTTATCAACTGTGACGCGCAGTTTGATCCCGGCAGCTCCCACGTTCTGCCCGGGCAGGAGAACGAAAAGACAAAGGACCAGGACAAACACGACCTGAAGTCTTGTCTTTGCTTTCATCGCCTCTTCCTTTGGTCGCTCTCTTCTTGTCAGATGCCTATGAACTTCCAGGTCCTGCCTTCCTTCCTCAGTTGCCAGTTCTTCAGACCCTCAAAAACAATTTTCTTCTTCCCGTCCTTCTTGTAGACGGCCGTCAAGAGATGAGAGAAGCTCGCGGTGGCCTCCGAGCGGCTCGAGAATTTGACCGAGATATTGGAGACCGAGGATTTGATTTGGTCGTACCCGTTGAATAGCAGTTTATATTCCGACTGCAGCTGATTGGCCAGAGCCGAGGAGCCCGCCTGGCTGAGCACGGTGAGCAGGTCCTTGTTCTCTTCGGCAACCCTTTGTCTCTCGATTAGCGCGAGGATCTCCTTTTTAGACAGGGCCGTGTCCGCCAAGAAAAGGTATTTCTGAGCCTCTTTTTCGTCCTTATCGAGCTTCAAGACTTTCTCCATGTCCTGGACGCACTGGCTGTAATTCCCGTCGTTGTAGCTCGCTCTTCCGGATTGGACCATCGCGGCGACCTGGGCGACGAGGATTTCGGCCCGGGCTCTTTTCAAGTAATCTTGGGCCGGCAGGTTTGTCGGCTGGGCGGCAAGAATAGCTTCGGCCTGCCTGGCTGTTTCTTCATAATTCTTGCTCTCAAAGACTTGCTTAACCTTGGCCAAGCCGCCATCATTGACGGCGGCTGGTCCTGGGGCTGGCCCCGCGGAGCGGGTGACCGGGCTGACCCCCTCTTTTTTCAGCGTTTCCAGACCTGGCGAGAACTGGGCAGGCTTTCCCGATTTGGAGGAGAATATCAAATAGGCCCCTCCAGCGAGGACAGCCATCCCGAAGAAGGCGAGAGCTAAGACAAGGCCCAACTTTCTTTTTGCCCCAGACGGTGCTGCCCTGGCTTTTTCTGTTTCATAGGCCAGGGTCTCCTCCAACATTTTTTCGGAGTTTTCGAGGTCAGCGACCATTTCTTTGCAGGTTTGGTAGCGGTCTTCAGGATTCTTGGCTAAGGCTTTCTTGATGACCAGCTCATAGCCCCTGGGCAGGTCCTGATTGACTTCTGTTATTCGCTGAGGCTCCTCGTGGACGATTTTATAAACAATGGTCGAGATATTGTCTCCGAAAAATGGCTTTTTTCCGGAAAGGAGCTCGTAAAGAATGACACCCAGGGCAAAAATGTCCGCCCGACCGTCAACGGTCTGCCCCTGGATTTGTTCGGGCGACATGTAGCTCAGCGTTCCGACCGTGGTTCCGGCTTGAGTCATGGTCGATGTCTCTATCCTGGCCACGCCGAAGTCGGCGAGAAACGGCTTTCCCGACCTGTCGATCATGATATTCCCCGGCTTGATATCACGGTGAATGATCCCGTTGGCGTGGGCATAATCCAAGGAATCGCCAATGGGCCTCATGATTTCGCTAATCTCTTGGGAGGAGAATCTCTTCCCCGAATCAATCAGCGCTTGAAGGCTCTGCCCTTCAATATACTGCATCACGATATAGGTTATGTCTTTTTCCTTGCCGACATCGTAGACCGTGATGATATTCGGATGGGCGAGTTTTCCCGCGGCGCGCGCTTCTCGAATGAACCGGGCCATCAGGTCGTCTTTGGCGGTTCCATCAGTAAGGGTATCGAATCGGATGGTCTTGATGGCGACGTCCCTCTCGATGTCCGGGTCGAGGGCCCTATAGACGATTCCCATACCGCCTTTCCCCAGGATGCACTGAATTTTGTACTTGCCGATCTTTTTCATGGGTCGTCTATAATAATGGCAATATTCCCCCGCCCGAGTCCCTTGTTCCTTTCATAGAAAGTGATTATAAAAATAGCCGATTCGAGTCTGGATTGTCAAGAAGAAAAACCCG
>CAZOKP010000102.1:0-8923 GCA_964580435.1 uncultured Eubacteriales bacterium | reverse complement strand
CTGTGCGGCCGCTTTGTCTTTCAGCGCCGTCACAGGAACGGCCGTTCTGACCCCCACCGAATCCAAGAAGAAGAACGATCAAGAAGGCCAGCAGGAGCTTGGTCGATGATGTCATCTTCATTTTCTGGCCCCTTTATTTATAAGCTTTTCTCAAGGAGGGGTCAATAATTTGGGCTTGAATTGGACGGGCAAAACGAGTAGAATCGGTTTGCTCGGAGCCTTGGATTGACGATTCTTGCCGCCGCTCGGGCGAAGACTTATTTGGAGGATGGGGCGTGAGGAGAAGGCGTCTCCCTATGGGGAGCGGAGGGTTCTGATGTGGGGGGGGAAAGACTGGGAGGTTTGCCTCCACTCTGATTTCACCGATTACCAGGTCTGGTGCAAGAATTTTCGGTCGCGCTGGCGCGCCCGCCGCTTCATGACCATAGTCCTGCGAAAAAACGCGGCCTTCTACTGCGCGACGATCTCAAACGAGGAGAAGTCGTTCTTCCAGACCTTTTACTGGAATGGGCAGGACATCGTCCAATGGGACGAGCCCTGGGTCCTCTCCCGCCGGCAGGCATCCACCTTGACGGCGAAGAACACGGAAACAGAAAATATCTTAGTTAAATTATAAAATTCATCGAAATAATAGTATTTTTTTGACTTTTTCAGTAAAATAGGGGAAATTATAGGCTCAGAGCGTGGACGGAAGAGTGCGGCCCCATGAAAATTAGGTACCTCAACGGACGGAGGCTGTATTACGCCTTTTTGGCCGGCGGAAATGCTGTCATCAACGACCAGGACTACCTGAACAAGATCAACGTCTTTCCCGTCCCTGATGCGGACACGGGCACGAACCTGGCCGCCACAATGCGTTCGATCGCCGAAACCGCTGTCGTGAGCAATTCTCTCAGGGCTACCTTCCGGTCGATCGCTGACGCAGCGCTGGCCGGTGCCAGGGGAAATTCGGGGCTGATCTTTGCCCAGTTCATCCACAGCCTGAGCACCGAATTCCAGCACGAGCACCGCATCACGGCCAAGACTTTTGCCGAGTCGTCCAGAAGGGCGGTCCAGTCCGTGTACAAGGCTATTCTATCGCCGGTGGAAGGGACCATGCTGACCGTGATGCGCGAATGGGCCGAGGCGGTCCACCGGCACGCCGCCAGAACGGCGGATTTCGTCGAGCTTCTTTCCTATTCGCTCCAGGAAGCCAGGCAATCGCTGAAAGATACGCCCAAGAAACTGACGGTCCTGGCCAAGGCCGGTGTGGTCGATGCCGGAGCTAAAGGATTCGTGGATTTCATCGAAGGCGTCCTGCACTTCACGCGCGCCGGCAGGCTGAGAAATGTCCCCAAGTCACCGGCGATCACGCCCGAGATAGAGAGCCGGGTCCATTCCTTTAAAAGAGAGATCACCGAGCGGTATTGCGCCGAGGCTCTTCTCCAAGGAAAAAACATGGACCTCGACAAAATCCGCACCCTTGTTCAGTCCTTCGGGAATTCGGCGATCGTGGCCGGCGCGGAGGAAAAGGCCCGCTTCCACGTGCACACGAATTCTCCCTCCGACCTATTCTTCCGGCTCAAAGATTATGGCTCCATCGTCCAGTTGAAGGTCGATGACATGCGCAAGCAATACGAGGTCAGCCATAACCGGAAATGGGACGTCGCCTTCGTCACGGATTCCTCCTGTGACCTGCCGCAGGCATTCATCGATGAATACCAGATCCAGGTCATTCCTTTCAACCTCTCTTTCGGAGAAACGCAGTTTCTGGACAAGCTGACCATCACGCCGGAGCAATTTTATACTCTTTTGGGAACGCGCCGGGAACACCCCAAGAGCTCGCAGGCGTCGGTCGCGCTGGTACAGAGCCTGTTTTCCTACCTTTCCACCTTCTACAAATCCATCCTGGTTTTCCAGCTTTCCGACAAGCTGAGCGGGGCCTGTGCCTACAGCCGGCAGGCGGCCGAAAAAATCAAAGACAAAAAGATCACTGTCATTGATTCCAAGAACCTGTCGGTCTCCCTCGGCCTGATCGTCATGCGCGCGGCTGAGGCCTTGAGCCAAGGTATGGCCGCCGACGAGATTGTCGAAAAAACCCAAGAATGGATCGCGAAAACTCGCTTGTGGGTGGATATCGCCAGCCTTAAATACATGGTGCGCGGCGGCAGGATCAGCCCGATGAAAGGGCTCCTGGCCAGGCTGCTCAACCTGAAACCGATCATCACGCTGGACGAGGACGGAAGAGGGCTGCCTTTTGGGAAATCGTTCAGCCGGAAAGCGAATATGAAGAAAATACTCCGGCTCGTGAGCGAGGAAGCGGCAGCCAAGGGAAAAATCTGGAGGTATGCTATCGTGCATGCCCAGAACCTGCCTCGGGCCCAGACATATGCCCGGAAACTGCAGGAGCTCGTCGGCATGCCTCCCGCATACATCATGGATGTTTCTCCGGTCGTGGGCGTTCATAACGGCATCGGCGTCGTTGGAATCGCCCTGATGTACGAATAAAAGCCGGCGATAATGCTTCATCTCATCCTCATAACTGCTCTGGCCGTCTTTTTTTACATGACCGCCGTCTTTCTCATCGCCCTACTCAAAAAAGATAATTCCGTTGTCGATATCGCCTGGGGGCCGGGTTTCGTTGTTGTCGCCCTTTTGAGCTTTTTTTGGGAGCCCGGGTTCGAGGCCCGCCACGTTCTTATCACGGCCCTTGTACTTGCCTGGGCGGCCAGGCTCGCCCTTCACATTTATCTCCGGAATAAGGGCAGGGGAGAGGATTTCCGGTATGCCCAGTGGAGACGATGCTGGGGGAGATGGTTCGTCCTGAGGAGCTTTTTCCAGATTTTCATGCTCCAGGGAATTTTTCTTCTCCTTATTTCCTACCCCCTCGCCCTGGTCAATCTTTCTGCCGCGGAGGGTCTTTCACCGCTTGATATTGCCGGAACTTTAGTGTGGCTTGTTGGCTTCTTTTTTGAGGCCGTTGGGGATTATCAACTGAAAAAGTTCAAGCAGAAGGCAGAAAACAGAGCAAGGATTATGACCACCGGCTTATGGAAATATACGCGCCACCCCAACTATTTTGGAGAAGCCACGCAATGGTGGGGAATATTCCTCATAGCGCTTTCTGTGCCGGGCGGTTGGACAGCGGTTATAAGCCCGCTGACCATCAGCTTTCTCCTGCTCCTGGTCTCCGGAGTCGCGATGCTCGAAAAGAAGTACGCGGGCAATGAAGAATTCGCCGAATATGCCCGCCGGACTAATGCTTTTTTCCCCTGGGTTCCGAAGAAAACTTAGGCGAGAAAGGAGAATGAGATGAACATTTTTCGGTATGCACTTCTCTGGATTTTATCCTTTGCTTTTACAAGCGCCATTGACGCCGCCTGGCACCTGGGGATCTTTCGCAAGGCTTACACCGAAGGGATAAAACCTCTGGCCCGGATGAGCGGCGACAAAATGGCCTTTAACGGGCCGGCCGGGATTCTCTCCCAGGTGATGGTGGTGACCTGTATCGTCGTTTTGGTCCTCTATAAAGCGGGACAAGGAACTTATGGAGGGGCTCTTCTTGTCGGGGCACTGGCCGGCGTTCTGGCCATCAGCGTTTACGGGATCACCAACTATGCCCTTTTTAAGGATTGGGGGCCGACCGTCACCGTCCTCGAGATGATCTGGGGGCCGATCCTGGGCGGGTTAAGCGGGATTTTTATCTTCTGGCTGAGGTCTCTTTTAATCAAGTAAAATATCAGAGTGCGCCTGCAGGGCGACCCCGAAATAACCCTCAAAAAAACTGAAAAAAGCCCTTGACAATGCATCCAACATATCGTATCTAAATGGAATAGAGCCCAAGATATAGTGGTAAAAGGATGGCGGGTTTAGGGCAGAACTAAGACTTACTTAAAGGGCGGAGAAGTCTATTTAGGAGAAGTTAGGGAAGGAGGGCCAGGAGAGGAAGGAGAGGAATCCTCGATTCGTCCTGCTCCTTTTTTGCACCCGGTTTCCGCCTAGGATGAGGCCCTCCTTCGACTTAAGTCCTTGGCCTCATAGATATACATATTCCGTGACGCACTCCATATATAAATAATCTCAAAATAACGGTCAATCGCCCTTTTAGGTGGATTAAGAGATGAATTTCTACCAACTCGCTCACCCTTTTGGGGGACTTGTGAGAGGTGCGGCCATAGAAAACGGCCTTGCTCCCGGCTCCGATTCGGCCGCCCCATTGCAAGATCGGAGACGCAATATCGCCGGGCCGTGCTTGTGAGGCAGCAGGGGTTGTGCTATTATTGACGAAATTTGAAAAACGATAATCATTCAAAAGTGAGGAGAGGTGAAATGAAAGCAAAACAGTTTGTCGAAAACAAAATAGTCGGCATCAAGAAAACGATAGGGAGCGGGACGGCTATCTCCGCCCTTTCAGGGGGAGTCGACAGCTCCACGTGCACCCTGCTTGCCGCCCGCGCCATCGGCACGCAGCTCAAGGTCATATTCATCGATGACGGGTTGATGAGGGCGGGTGAACCTCAAGAGGTGAAGAAAGTCTTCGCTAAATTGGGGATCAAGGTCAACGTAGTCAATTACAGGAAGAGATTTTTCGCCGCGCTAAAAGGCAAGACCGACCCGGAAGCGAAACGGAAGGCTTTCCGCAATACCTTCTATAAAGTTTTTGGAAAAGAGGTGCTCAAGAGCAAGGCGAGATTCTTGATCCAGGGGACGATCGCCGCCGACATCATCGAGACCAAGGGCGGCGTCAAGACCCAGCACAATATCCTCGAGCAGATCGGCATCGACCCGATGAAGGGGTATGGGTTCAAAGTCGTTGAGCCGGTCAAAGAGCTCTTCAAACCCGAGGTCCGCGTCGTGGCCAGGAAACTTGGGCTTCCCGAGAAAATCTACAACCGGATGCCCTTTCCCGGGCCGGGGCTGATGACAAGAGTCATCGGTGAGGTGACGCCCAGGAGAGTCGCTCTGGTCAGGAAGGCCACCCGGATCGTAGAGGAGGAAATCGCCTCCCTGAAGCCCTTCCAGGCTTTTGCGGTTCTGCTCAATGATAAGGGGACCGGCGTCGAAAAGGGACAGAGGAAGTTCGGCGAGATCATCATTATCCGCTCGGTCGAAAGCAGAGACGCCATGACGGCGAAGCCCACCGACATTCCCTTCACTATTCTGATGAAGATCTCAAAGAGAATCACGGCGGAGATACCGAGCGTGACCAGGGTCGTTTATGAGATCACGCCGAAGCCGCCGGCCACGATCGAGTATATCTGAGCCCCAAATTTTATTTACACGGCATCGGAGACCGAAGCGAAATTAAACTCCTTCACTTTAAGCGCGGGGACAAAGGCGGATCGGCCGGTCTCGCCGCCGACGGCTCGGACCGGCCGCGACATCATCTCGACATTCTTGAGCACGTTAACGGGGCTTTCGTTGAACCTGAAATTGTTGACCGGATGAGTGACCTTCCCGTTTTCAATCCAGAAGACGCCGTCCCTTGTCAGACCGGTCAGGAGCAGGATCATGGGGTTCAAGTCCCTGATATACCAGAACCGGCTCACCAGCACTCCCTTCTTCGTCGATTTGATCAGGTCCTCGACCGTGTTATTCTGCCCTTCCATAATGATGTTCTGCGGGAAGGGGACGGGTTCGCGGCCCTTTTTCTCTGCCCAATACCTGGTGTAGATTAGGTTTTTTATGATTCCCTTTTCAATCCAAACGGTCTTTTTTAGCGGCAACCCATCTTCGCCGATCGGGAACGCCGGGACTTCAGGAAAAGCCGGGTCGCTGTAGATCGTGATCTTGGAAGAGGCGAGCTTCTCTCCCAAGCGGTTCTTTCCCTCGCCCAAAGACAAAAAGCTCCTTCCCTCATCCGCTTCCCGGGCTGCAAAATTGTAGCCAAGAAACATGACCATATCGACGACGGCAGCAGGCTCGAGAATGACCGTGTACTTGCCCGGAGCGAGGGGCTTCGAGGCCCTCGAATCCAGCGCCGTCTTGAGCGCCCGGTCGGATAGGTCTCCGGCGGCGATCTTGTCCACATTTTCTTCTTCGTCCGCCGCCCATCCGGAGCCACCCGCACCTCTCAGGGTGTTGCTGTAATAAGAACGCGTGGCCTTAAGATTATAATAGAGGCCTTTTGAATTTAGCAGCGCCGAGGTATAAGAGCCCGTTTCAAAAAAGCCCGCGGCCGAAAGATCGCTTTTCTTGGCTTTTTCGTTGACCGCAATGACGGCATCGGCCCGCTGTCCGGGCGAGAAACCCGCCGTGCTGGGGAAATACAAAGGTGGCACGTCCGGATAGGTTTGGGGACCGAGCATGGGCATGAGTTCCGCGTTTTCGGGCGCCACATTAGCCAAAGCATCCGCTCTGCGGACAGCTTCAAGGATTGTGGCCTTATTGAGTTCGTTGACTACGGCAATCCCCCTCTTTTTGCCCTTGGTCACTTCGACATAAAGATCAAGGCGGTTGTAAACGCCGTTGGTTGTAATCGCATTGTTGGCAAAACGCGTCGAGCCTGTTTCGTTCGCTGAGACGCCGACGGCCATGTCCTTGCCCGGGTTCTCGGCCATGATATTTTCGAGAAGACCTTTGATTTCTTTTTCTTCGAGAATCATAATTTTCCTCCTGCGCTGATGATGTTGACCTGGCGGAACCTGGAGGGAGCGCTGCCATGCCCCATCCTGGCCGACTGGCCCGGTTCCCCCTTTCCGCAGCCGAAAACGCCCCAATTTTCCCAGGCCTCCTGTGAGCAAACAGCGTCCAGCGACCCCCAGAAGTCCGTTGTCTTGGACTGGTAGGCAACATTTTTGACCATGTCCCCGACCTTGCCATTCTTGATTTCCCAGACGGCGTCTCCTCCGAACTGGAAGTTGTATCTCTGCTGGTCGATGCTGAAGCTTCCCATTCCGTCAAAAAGAAGTCCGTCCTTGGTGTCGGCAATCAATTGATCCAGGGTCAACGGCTTTTCTCCGGGCTTGAGCCAGAGGTTGGGCATCCTCTGCAGGGGGAAAGAGGACCAGGAATCGGCGAAGGCGCAGCCCTTGGACTCCTTTTCGTTGACAAATCTCGCCAACTCCCGTGTCGTCTGGTATCCGACGAATATCCCTTCCTTGATGATGTTGAACCGCCTCGCTTTGACTCCGTCATCATCGTAGCCGACCGTGGCCAGAGCATTGGGGATGAGTTTATCGCCGACGATGTTCATGAGCGGCGATCCATATTGGAGTTTGCCGAGCTTATCGGGGGTGACAAACGTCGTTCCCGCCATATCCGCTTCCCAGCCCAGGGCCCGGTCGAGCTCAGTGGCGTGGCCGATGCTCTCATGTATGGTCAGGCAGAGGTGCGACGGCATGAGAACCAGGTCTTTTTTCCCCGCGGCTCCCTGCTTGGCTTTCAGTTTTTGCACGGCTTCCTCGGCGGTCTTGCGCGCCTGTTCGACCCAGTCGACGGATTCGATGAGTTCATAGCCCTTCTGCTCGGGCGGCACCTGGATCGAGCGGGTCTGGGAATCGTCGGCCCCGACGGCCACGGCCGTAAAATTCGGGTACGTAAAAATCAGGTCCTGCTCGATGAAGGATCCGTCGGTCGAGGCAAAATATTTCCACATCTCGTTAAAATTGAGGAATGCCGTTGCCACTTTGATGCCATTGACCTTCAACATCTCTTCGTTAATTTTAAGGATGAGGTCGATCTTTTTCTCCATCGGAATCTTGAACGGGTTTTTCTGGATGGGCGATTGCCAGTGGTCCTGGTAAGCGGACTCGGGAGCCAGTTCCACGGGCTGCCTCAGTAGGCGCGAGCTTGCCTTAGCCACCTCGACGGCTAGGGCGGCAATCCTCTGGACCTCATCCTTTTCGAGCCTATAGCTTGAAGCGAACCCCCAGGCGCCGTTGGCGATCACCCTTATTCCGAACCCAACGTCCTCTGTATCGGCAGTGGTTTCAATGCGCTTATCTCTCCCAAAAATATACTGATTCCTGTAACGGCAAATGCGGATGTCCGCATAAGAAGCACCTTTGGACTTGGCCGTGTCCAAAGCCAGTTCTGCCAGGTCTTTCATGATGTCCTCCTCGTTTATGCTGCGTTTCTCAACCCAAAGAGAATAGCCCTTCTCCACGGCTCCTCTGTTCTGAAATGGACGATCTCTTTCTTTATTTCATCCGGGGAGAGCCCCCTGAAATCCTTCCTGTAGTCGGAGTGACCGAGATAGGGCGACCCGTGAATCCAGAGCGCGGATTCCCTTGGCGAAGGCGGACTGGGGCCGGGAGAATCCCATCCCAGGACGGGTAAGGCCAAAAGACAGAGGCCGCTGATCTTGCAGAAATCCCTTCTCAACATAGTCTTCCTCCTTTTAATAATATACGTATAATACTTTAAAAGGTTGCTCGCAAGCGAGCGAATGAAGATTTGAGCGGAACGAGTCGGATATGTTTCCAGAATTCTTCCTTGACATTGGTCACTGTTCGCGCTAAAGCTTAGGCCGGGAACAGTAGAAAAGAATTCTCCAAACCAGATGTCCCATTTTTCATCGGAGAACGCCACGAACTTGGCCTTTCGCCGTCGGAATTTAATGAGCCCGGAGGAGCGGCTGAGAGGTCAGGTTTCATTATAAAGCCGCCGGCCGCCACAGGCGGGCCGATAAAGAAAGGAGGGGAGAAAGAATGAAAACAAAAAAGAGGTCTTTGGTTTTGGGGGCAGCCCTCGCAATCATTTTATTGGGACTCCAAACGGCAGGAACACAGGCACAGAAGGGAGTGGATTATGAGGCTATCGCCCAGAAAATGGTCAATCAGTGCACCGCGGTCAAAGAGGGCGATTTAGTTTTGGTCTACGGACGGGCGCGTGATCTTGAGCTGCTGGAAAATATTGTGGTCAACGTCCGAAAGGTCGGCGCGTTTCCGTTCTTGGCCATAGGAAGTGATCGGATGACACGAAGGGAGTACACAGAGGTCCC
>CAZOKP010000101.1:0-8962 GCA_964580435.1 uncultured Eubacteriales bacterium | reverse complement strand
GGCCGGAAAATCCATTATACAAGGGGATCAAAGGCTGTCAATAGAGGGGTCCACCTTTACTCCTTGCTTTGATACCAGTTACGCCATGCAGTTGATTTTGGAAAAAGGTTTGTTTAGTATATGCCTTCACATTGGAGGCAGGCGATGGATAAGCTTATCTACCTTGACAATGCGGCCACCTCTTTTCCCAAGCCCGAGGAAGTCTACGTATTCATGGATCATTTCTACAGGAACTATGGAGTGAACCCCGGCCGTTCTGGATATGACCTTTGTTTGGAAGCCGGGGCTTTAGTCGAGGAAACAAGGAAGATGCTGACCGATTTTTTTAACGGCAAAGACCCTAACAGGCTTTGCTTTTCGTATAATTCCACCGATGCCCTGAACCTGATCATCTTCGGGATGCTCCAAGAGGGAGACCACGCCATCACCACCAACCTCGAACACAACTCCGTTCTCAGGCCTCTCTACCACCTCTATAAATATAGCGGCGTGGAGGTCGATTATATACCCTTTGATGGCCAAGGATTTGTCGACCCGGATGATTTCTCCGAGAAGTTTAAGAATAACACAAAACTCGTCATCATCAACCAGGCCTCGAATGTCATCGGAACAGTCCAGCCGATTAAAGAAATCGGCAGGCGCTGCCGGGAAAGAGGCATCCCCTTCGCCATTGATGCTTCGCAATCCGCCGGAAAGATCAAGATCGACATCGAGGATTCAAACGTCGACGTCGTCGCCTTTACTGGACATAAGTCTCTGCTCGGTCCGACAGGCATCGGCGGCCTTTATGTTAGAGAAGGCATAGAAATCAAGCACACCCGCGCCGGCGGCACAGGCGTCCGCTCGGCTGTGCGAACGCACCTTGAAGAATACCCCTATAGACTTGAATATGGGACGATTAATTCCCTGGGAGTGGCGGGGCTCCATGCTGGCCTGAAGTGGATTCAAAAGAAAGGGATCGACGGCATCCAGGAGCAAGAAATGAGCCTGGCGGCCAAACTCAGGGATGGGCTTAAGGAGCTCAAAGGAGTGAATCTCTACTGCCAAAATGATTTGAGAAATCACATCGCCGTTCTCTCCTTCAATGTCGATGGCTTGGAAGCCATCAACACGGCGACAATGCTGGATGTGGATTATAATGTTGCCTCACGATCGGGGCTTCATTGCGCACCTCTCGTCCATGAGCAATTGGGAACAGATAAAATTCATGGCGCGGTTAGGTTTGGAATCGGCCCCTTTAACACGGAGAAAGATATTGAGGCCGCAACTCAGGCCGTCAAGGAAATCGTCGAGTTTCAGAAGAAACGATAGCGAGTCGCCTTAAACACAGCCGTCAGGCTTGGGCAGGCCGGCGAGTTTACAGGCACCCTGAGCTGGGCCCGAGGGAAAAAGATCGTAGATGACTTTTAACTGAATTCCGGTGGTTTTGCATATTTTCCGGACCATCGGAGCTAGCTTATTCTCAAGGTAATATTTCCTGATATAATTGATGACGGCCCAGTGAGCCTCGGTCAGCTCCTCGATTCCCTCTTCTTGCTTGGCTAGAAGGGCGGCGATATCTTCATTCCATTCTTCAGGATGAGCCAGAAAGCCTTCCTCATTGAGCTCGTATTTTTTCTCTTTGAATTCGATATACGGCATGACGGTCTCCTCATTGAGTATTCCGATAAATTAAGTATCGATTATAGCACAGGTGGAATCGCGCAGCCAGAACATTTGGCCTTTGGGCAACAGACTTATTATCATTGACTTCTTCTGAGCTCCCGCCTAATATTTTCTGGGGGTCAGGCTGAATGTCCGCCGTATATCACCTCGGGACGTCCGGCTGGAGCTATCCCGGCTGGAAGGGGAAATTTTATCCTCCTGAGATTTCCTCTGGAGAGTGGCTGCAGTTTTATGCCCGGCATTTCGCTACTGTCGAGATCAACATGACCTTCTACCGCTATCCCAAACCAGAGATGTTTAAGGCCTGGATCGAAAAGACGCCGGCTCATTTCCAATTTACGCTCAAGGCCAACCGCCAGATCACCCACCTCAAGAAACTTAAAAACGTCAAGAGCGAGGTCCGCTACTTCTATATTCTTGCCGATTCCCTCCAGGAAAAACTTGGCTGCATCCTTTTCCAGCTTCCGCCCTCGATCACGTTGAACCTGGAGCTACTCGAGGATTTTCTCAAAACACTTGCTCCGGGCTACAAAAATGTCATCGAGTTCCGCCACGAAAGCTGGTACGACGAAAAAGCTTATGAGTTGCTGCGGGCCCACTCAGTGACGTTTTGCACCGTCTCCTCGGCAAAAGTCCCCCGGACAGCCGTCGAGACGTCGGCCGTCGCCTATTTCCGCTTTCATGGATTGACGGGTGGGTACAGGTATAACTACAGCAATGATGAGTTGCGGGAATGGGCGGAAACGGTCAGGTCGACGAAAGCCGCGGAATGCTACGTCTATTTCAATAACGATTACCAGGCGTTTGCGGTCAGCAACTGTCTGAAACTGGGCGAGCTGCTCAGGTCTTCAAACCCTTTGCCCTGAGATTTGTGGAGAATACAACCTCTCAAGTTTCTTCTTTCTCCGCCATTAGCTTTGCCAGGAAATCTCCTCTCACAGGATAGAAGATATCCAGCATGATAAAAGGCTCTTCGCCCAGACATGTATCGCTGTGAGGCACACTGCCGGGAATGCAATAAAAATCTCCTTTCTGGACGGTCCGCTCCTCTTCGCCGATCCGAAGTCTAGCCTTTCCAGAATAAACCATGCCGACCTGTTCGTGGGGATGTGAGTGCAGGGGGACCGTATGACCGGGCGCGGTGGCGCTGAGAACCATCATCATTCTTTCCCCCTGCCTCCCAGTCAGAACGGCCGTCTCCAGCCCCGGCATCGGCTGCAATCTCGGAGATTTCTCTAGATCAATAAAATAGGGAATCTTGGTTGACATCATCACACCTCCTCCAGCCCGATTTGCTCGTTTTCGAGTGAATATGGCTAACGAATCCGATGTCGTGACGCTTCAGGACCCAGGCCGAGCCTATTTGCTCTCGATTTTGACAAAACCCGTTTTCTCGAGGAGGAGGATATAGCCTTCAACATTCTTAAGCGACAAGGGCCCGTATTCAGCCGAGACGGCATTCCTGATATCGAGGATGCTGCGCTTGCCGTCGATGAAATTTCTCACTTCGAAATCCGCTCTTCCCAGCTGATAAGGAGGCATCTCCTTCATTTCTTTGAGCTTCTCGTAGAACTCCGGTTTGTCGAAGTAGCCGCGTATTTTTTCGGTCCTGAAGGGAACACACTTGCTCAACCTGACCTCATCCTGGGACAGGCCGGGCTTTTGCAGCTTCACGTTTTCTCTGCGGCAGCGAAGACCATATGTCTCCTCGACTTCAAGAAGATAGGCGGGCTCTAACTCTTCTAGCCGTTTTATTCTTGCCTGGAGATGGTTCTCTAAAGCTGCATCTCCCTTGACGAGGAAGCGGATAGAAGCGAGAGCCTCTTTTTCTCTATCGAAAGACACGCTGACCGAATTGAGGCCTTCCTTATAAGCCGTCTGGATATCTTTCGCCTCGGCGTCCACAATCATTTTTTCCGCTTTGAGCTTATCCGTGCCCAGCCTCGCCAGACCTCTTGCTGTCGTCTCGTTGATGATTTTCTGAGTTTCCATGGGCCCGGCATTCGCCAATAAAACAGCCGCGGCGGCAGAAAGGGCCACAACCCGCTTGAGCTGGGTGGAGTCGGATTTGTCCGGAGTGTCACCGCTCGAGTGGTACCACATGTCCGGCCAGACACCCAGCGAGACGGCCGGCACTCTCACTCCTCCGTCCACAAAAACCTCATTGTCACTGCCTCCGGTGAAGGAGTCGAGCGAATAATAAAAGGGGTCTCGAGTTCCAGTCGGCGAGACAATCAGAATAGGCTTGCCTGCCCGCTCGTACATAATTCTTTGGTTAAACCCGACCCATTCGATCAAAGCGGCCAGAACGTCATTGAGATAAGTGGGCAGTGACCAGGGCGTGAGCTCCAACCCAAAATAGCCGTTGTTTTTGATCAAAGCTTCCCCGACCATATCCTCATTGATATCGCCGAAGAAACGTTTGACCACCGCGGGATACTTTTTGATATACGCTGCGGTGCCGGAATATTCCGGGACGAAAAGAAAGCGGACCGACCTTTGGAGGGGGTTGATTTTCTTGTCGCCCAGCAGCTTCTTTATCGTTCGCGCTGTCTCGAGGATGGCCGCGCAGCCGCTGGCATTATCATTGGCCCCCTGGTAGATGAACCCCTCGAAAAGATGGGCGCTGAAAACAAGCTCTTCTTCCGGATAATCCCTGCCTGGCAAAAGGGCCGAAACCATTTGTTCTCTGTACGGGACCATCTGGGTTTTCGCCACAGCCCGGACCTCAATTTTTATCCCCCGCTCGAGCAAATCCCTGAGTTCCTGCCCCTGCCTAGTCGAAACCATGAAAGCAAAAGTCGGCGTCTCTTTTTCCGAAACATGGAGTTCGCCCCAGCCGACCTCATCAGGGTCGAACTCGGGGTGGCTGGAAGCGTAGGCGATGAGTCCCAGGGCGCCGAACTTATCCACAGCCATTCTCTTGGCCATCTCAGGACGTCCGTTGACAAGGACGATCTTGCCTTTGACCTCTTTCCCCTGATAAAAGCTTTCCCGGTTGCCCGGCCCGACATAGACGAGCTCAGCGGTCGTATCCGTGGAAACACTTCCCTCGCAGAGAGAGAGCCGGACTTCCTTGAGGTCGGCGATCTTACGAAGGTCGGGTTTGGTCATCCATAACTCCGCCATCTCGGCATCCCATGTGGTGGCAGTCGAGGTCGGGAGGTCGATGATCTCGGCATTCTCTATCCCGTACTCCTTCAATTTTTTCATGATGAAATCAATTTCAAAGTAGGAGGTCACATATTCTTCGGGGAGTCTGTCCCTGTTAACAGCTGAGAGGGAAATCTCGTTCTGGAGGGCCAGTTCGCCGGAAGCCTCATTGATAATATCTTGGAGCGTGCCCAGAGGAAGCAGCGCCTCGGGAAGTGAGGGCCGAAACGCCTGGGCAAAAATGAGGCCAAAGGTAATGACCAGCCCTGAAATGATGATGACGCTCTTTTTCATCATGACCTCCTCAAGAGGCTCATTTTAGCCTTTTAAGAGAAGAAGTAAAGAAAAAAAACCCGTTTTCTGCTAAAATACTCACCAGGAACTGCAAGGAGGCAAAGATGGACGTAGAAACTCTTAAATATATCATGTTGGCCTTGCTTATGCTTTGTGTCATCTGGCTGGTCAAGATCGTGGTGAAAAAAGAAATGGAGAATCTCGTCCGGGCCATCCTCCTGAGCATCGTTTTTCTGGCGGCCTTTCTCTATCTCCAGTATCAAAAAACCGAGAAAATTACTTTCGCCGACGTCAAAGCGCAGGTCAAGGAAACGTTTTTCCCCGAAAGGCCCCTGCACTACGTCTATTACAAGGAGGAAAGCAGGGTCGGAAGGAACGCGCATGTCCGCTACATCTTTGAAAGCCCCGGGCCAAAACTATACGTTTCCTTGGACCGAGACCAGAAATATTTTCATTTCAAAGATGTCTACGCGTTGAACCGCGTTTTAGAATACGTGGGGCTGCCAAAGGTCGAGAAGCCGGTTCCGGAGCTCGCCTCGATCACGGGTTCGCACAATGATCTCAACCTCTATCGCTGGGATAACTATCCCCTGGGAATCCTTATCATAGAGAGACAGATCTGCCAAAACCACGATACCCTAGAGTCCTACCAGTGTATCCAGTCGATTATGATAACGGAGCGATAAAAAAGAAAAGAGGATCAGCAAAGAAAAATAGACCGCCGCGATGATGAAAAAAGGAAGGCGGTCGAAAGCTTTCCGATTATAAATCGCTCCTTCTCCGGGCTGCGGAAGAGGCCGGGGATCCCAAGGCAACCCATAACGTTCGCAGATTCCCTTGATATAAAGAAGGTGGATGACCGGGATTCGGCGGGCGGCCATCTCAAAAATAACCCCGCGCCTGTCGCGAGCAGGAAGCCGGCGGAAAGCGGCCAACCCCGGACGGACACGGAGGATTTCCGAATCCGTCCCCATGTTCGCGTATCCCCCGCCGATATTCACGAAGGCCTTGACTTTGGCGCCGCCGGAATTCACCCCGAAGAGTCTCAGACGATCCTCGACGTTCCTGGCCAGGTCAGGGTCGTCCAGAAAATGGGCCCGGCTTTTTTGGGCTGCCTCTAGGAGAAGAGACTGGCCTTCAGGGCTCATATCTTTTCCCACATCACCGTCTCCCCCCAAGGACAGAGCGACCGGTTCGACGTCCACGACGCGGGCCCAGAGAAGACATTGATGAATATCGAGCCAATGGAAGCCGGGGTTATTGGCTCCCCACTGGGAAGCTCCCAACGAGCAAATCAGGAGTGTTTTGAGCTCCATTGTTTTGGCCGCGCAAAGAGAGGCAACGATCAACGCCGGAAAAGAGCTTGAGGCTCCGATGGCGATCGTGTCTCCTTTTTTGACGCCTGCCTCGTCGAGCAAAGAGACGATGAGTCCCGCGAAATTGGGGTTCGTTGTCGTCCGTTTTGCCTCCAGGCTCCCGAGCGATGTCGTTATCGGGGACGATTCGAGTCCGATGAGGCCGGTCAGGTTAATATCGTCCTGACGATTGATAGGAATGCCTTTCGCTTCTTGGCAGAGCCTGACGGTCTCGGTCGCTTGCTTCATCTGAGCAGAAGCCCTGAGCATCTCATTTTTTATCTTCAGAGGCCTCAGTGCGAAGACCCGGACGAGAGCAAAAGACAGAATGCTCAGAGCGCAAAGAATATAGACGGCCGCTTCCTGCTTCTTCTTGGCCTGACGCACCGGAGTCGTTATCATCTTACCGCCCCCAAGATATTAGCCAGAAAATAAATGATGACCACGACCGTCACAAGCGAGGCCAGGGTCGGAAGCAACTTTTGCCTCTCCAGGTTATTGGCCAGAAGCCCGGGGATAATCAAACCGACAACCCGGAGCTCTGGAGGAGCTGAAAACACCGAGGGCGCGAGAAACAACCAGAGTTGCGCCCAGAAGCCGCCTAAAAGGAGCATAAGGACAAAACGACGCCTCCCGAAAAGAATGAAATAGCGGGAGACCGCCTTATAGACCAACAGACTCAAGCCAGCGGCTAGGAGCGTCAGAAGGGCCCTCAATGGTTGGTCTAGGGAAAGGGCGATAAAGGCCGGCACGATGATCCCGCCCGGGTAAAGGCCCGTGATTTCAACATAAACAAGAGCGACCAAGATGCCGATGAAAAGCGTCTCAAGGTGCATAAGGCCTCCCTATTTTCTGCCAGTGTTCGACAAGCGCCTCTCCAAGTCCGCCCATGTTTCCGATTCCGACAAGGACGGCGCTGCTATTGGTCCTTTCAACGATTTCGTTCATGACCGCCGTCGGGGACTTGGACGCCAAAGGAGCGAAAAGTTGGCTCAAGGAGGACAACTTCCTTAGCCGCAGCGAATGGACATGGGCTCCAACGAAAAAAAGCCGGGAGAAATCCCGGAAATATCCAGTCTCCAAAGCGGTTACCCACTGCCAAGTTCTATCGCCTCGATCCTGTCTGAAATTAAGAATTCCGACAAGCTTTCTCCCTGAGAGGGAGAGCCCCTCTTTCAGGTGCGCGAGGACGAGCCCGGTCGATTCGGGTTCGTTGGCCGCAAAGGCGCTGACAAGAAGCCAGGGTGCCGGAGGCGTGCCCAGTTTGGCCTCCCAGATCTTAAGGCTTCCGAAATCCGGTTCGGCTTCAGCTATTCCTCGCAGTGTGGCTTCCCTCCGGACGCCGAGGTGAGCAGAGACAGCTAAAGCAAGACGCAGGTCCTCTTCAAAAGAGAAAAGAGGGGAAAGGCCCTGGGGCGGCCCCGCTTCTCTTGCCCATTCCCTCTTGACTCGGACAATTCTTGCTCTCATCCTATCAGCGGCCCTCTCAAATTTCGGATAATATTCCTCATCGGGGAGGAAAACCGTCGCCCCGGACGGAATCGCCGGAGCCAGGCTTTGGGCGATCTCGGGCTTGGTTCGGCCCATTTCATCGCGGTGATCAAGGCGGACATTGGTAATGACCAGGATTTGGGGACGGAGAATCCGCTGCGATTCGATACGGCTCGACTCGGGCTGGATGCTCATCAACTCGACCACAAGCGTTCGAACTCCGAGGTTAGCCGCCCGTCTCAAGACCTTTTTCTCCTCGAGGATGGTCGGCAGCCCTGTCCTTAGGATTTCTTCTTCTCGTCCATCAGGAAGGATGATGACAGGTTTGGAGCCGGTGGTCTTGCCGAGCACACTATGCCCTGACTCTCTAAGGGAAGCCGCGATGAATCGTGTCACCGTCGATTTCCCGCGCGTTCCCGTCACGGCGATCCGCATGGGGATGCGTTTCCATAGCCGGGCGATCCTCAGTCGCTCGATAAAAAGATAAAGGCAGAGGAAAAGAAGGCAGATGCCAATAATACCGAGTTCCTTTATGGGCGGCCTCCCGTTTTATTCATAGCTAAAGTTTATAAATCGGCGGAGAATTTATCAACTTTCTTTGTATTCGGGCTCGTATCTCTTCTGGCCATATTATTAAAGAGGGTTTTGAAAGGGGCTCGAGCGACCATCACGCGGAGATCAGCCTGAGAGCCCGGCTTGCGAGGGAAGCCGTAGGCCATCTTGTAATTGTGTACGAGCAGGGCGATGGGTGTGGGCGAAGAAGGCCGTCCGGAAGCGGAGCGGGCACGGTTTCTCGAGCGAAGGGAGAGAAGAGCGGAGCTGAGGACCCGAGCGAATTTGCCTCGCCGGGAGCAAATTCGCGTGCCTTCGAGCCCACACCCCTCGCCCATTCAGGCCGCCGATCGGAGCGGGGAGCTGAGCCCTTTTCAAAACCCTTTTAGAGCGGGAGTTGGGACGCTTTTCGCCAGCCCTTACATAGAAAAAGACGAAAGGACAAAGAGCCC
>CAZOKP010000100.1:0-9081 GCA_964580435.1 uncultured Eubacteriales bacterium | reverse complement strand
CGTTCGATCCAAGGACGATGGCCGCAGTTTTCTAAAAAAATGAATCTGAAATTCTCTATGACTCGGGACAGCGGGATCCTGATGCCGTCGGCGGGATGGGGGTCGTAGTCTCCATGGATGGCGACGACCGGACAGCGAATATGTCGGCCGAGGGCAAGGAGTTTTCCGCTGCTTCTCAATTCCTGGGCATCTTTCCAGACCCTCTCAAAGATATCATAGCGGTATTCCATGACCTCACTTTTCTCAGGAAGAGGGTCATAGGCGTCGGCTGTGGCGATAGACTCCGCAAATTGGGCAAAGATTTCGTCCTTATTCGTGCCGTTGGGGTCGTCGAGGATTTTCATAAGAGAATAGACCTTTCTTCTTTCTTCCTCCGTCAGGCGGTTCAATCGGGTTCTCGTGATGTTCGCGGCATATTTATCTTCGAAGACTCCGCTGCTGACAAGGACGAGCTTTTTTACACAGGCAGGATTCCGGGCGGCAACAATGAAGCTCAAAATGGCCCCCCAGGAATATCCGATCAATAGGACCGGGAGGTGAGCGCTCTTTTCCAAGACAATCTTCAGTTCTTGGAGTTGCCCCTTGAGGGTTGGCCGCGTTTGAAGGGGCTCCAGGACGCCATGAGTTTTGGCAAGCGCCCTGGCTATCGGCGCCAGCTCTCCGGCAGCGCCGGGCCCACCGTGAATGACGGCTACGTCAAAAGGCGCTTTCCCGTATTTTCTCAGGTTTTTCGCAGCCTGATTATTTAGCAAAGACATAGGGAAAGGGGATGGCGATCAGGTCTCCGATGATATAGCTGGCAAAGATGATGACAAACATGATTCCGTAGAAGGGCAGCGGCCCTGCCAGCCAAAGAGGCAGGATGACGCCGACAAACCAGATCGACTTGTAGCCAAGCTCCAATAACAGAAGAGGTGAAAATTTAAGCGGAGAGCGCAGGCCTAATATAGAAAGAAGGGCGATGGCCAAAAAAACGCTGCCGCCGATGCCCAACATGATCGGATCTTGGGGCGGCATTCGGAACAGAGAGATCATTATGCTGGGCGCGAGAATGATCCCCAATCCTGCTCCGCCTGCCGTGATTATCGTATAGATATACATAAACTTCAGCCAACCCCAACGGACACGGATGTCTTTGGACATTAATTTTCCTCCTTGCTGGACATATTTTTATTTAAATGCTTCGACTGAAGCTATGGCCAGAACATATCACCCGCCGTTATGGCCTGTCAAGGAACATAAGAAACGATCTTTTGACTTACCTCCGCCGGCATGATAAAAAGGGGAAAAATGACTCGTTCTCATTTTGACCTGGCGGTCATCGGTGGCGGCGAAGCGGGCATCGCGGCCGCGGTCCAGGCCGCGGAGATGAAGGCCAAGACCTGCCTCATCGAAAAAAGCCCACTGCTCGGCGGGGCATGCGTTGCCACGGGAACCCTCCCCAGCAAGACGTTCTCCATCTCGGCGGGGATGCTGGATTTGGCCCAGAGATTAGGAAGTTTCGGAGTTCGCGTCGAAGGCCCTGTCACTCTGAATTTTAAAGAAGTCCTGGCCAGCAGGCAACGGCTTGCACGCTGTGACCAAGGGCTTATTCAGACCCACCTGAGATCGCATCGGGTGGAGGTCGTCAATGGAAAAGCCTTTCTTCGCGCTAAGAACCTGATTGACGTTGAAACGGACAGAGCGGACATCCTTGAAATTGAGGCGCCACGAATCATCATAGCAACGGGATCCGAGCCAACTCAAATTCCTGGATTCCCGACGGACGGAAAAACAGTGCTGACCACAGATGACCTTATTAAAGTTACTCAACTCCCCTCGCAGATGTTGATCTTGGGCGCGGGCGTTATCGGGTGCGAATATGCCTTCATCTTCCGGACCTTCGGAGTCGAGGTTACGCTGATCGAGAAACTGGAGCACGCTCTGACCGGTCAGGACAAAGATATCGTCCTCATTGTCGAGAAGGAGCTCAAGCGGCAGGGCATCCGCTACCTGCCCGGGACAACCCTGGCGGGCCGGTCGGAAACCCCGAAAGGCGGTTTTCTGTTCACCACGGACAGAGGCGAGCAGTTGACGGCTGAAATAGTCATTGTCTGCACGGGCCGCAAGCCCAGCACCAAGGGATTGAATTTGCAGGACATCGGGGTTAAGACCGGAGCAAGAGCCGAAATTCTCGTCGACGGCCGCCTGGAAACGACGGTTCCGGGAATCTTTGCGGCCGGCGACGTACTTGGTCGGGGGATGCAGTCTTCCACCGCCATTCTGGAAGGGGCGGTGGCGGCGGAGAATGCTTTGGGAGGGAGCCGGGAACTGGATGAGCGCTTCGTCCCGGGCGGGATCTATACGATGCCCGAGATCGGGACTGTGGGCCTTACGGAGGATGACGCAGCCACGCAGGGCATTCCTGTCATCATCGGCAAATGCAGTTATTCGCGGCTGGTCAAGGCCTGCAGCCTTTACGCGCACGCTCCGGGGCTCATCAAGCTGGTCTTCGAGCGGGAATCCCGCCGCCTCCTGGGCGCGCATCTCATTGGCACGGACGCGGCGGAAATCATTCACCTGATGGGCGTGGCCTTGAAGCTGGGCGCACGAGCCGAGGACTTGGCCTATTCCATCTACCACCACCCCAGCATCTCTGAAGGCTTCCGTGAGGCCGCCAAAGATGCCCTGAGCCAATTGCGGGGATAGACCCGGATCCCCGCTGCTGAGGGCGGTCATTCCCGTCTGTGAAGGACAGCCGGAGCTCAGAAGACAACCTTTTTCCGCCGGAACTTGAGCTTCATCGTCAGGACCCTGTCCGTGGAGAAGATGCGCGCCGCGATGACAATGAGGACGATGAAGAAGACAAGCATGTAGAGGATACCCCCGAAAACTTCCCTGTAATTTTCCAGGAACAGGTTCTGCGTTGTCAAAAACGGATGGGAAAAGGGAATGGCCCAAACCAGGATCTTAGCCGGGAGGGAAAGCGTCTGGGGGTCGGAGAAGAAGGAGAGGAAGTATGGGATCATGACGAGAAAGATCAGGGGCATGATCAGGCTTTGGGCGCTCCGGAAATCTTCTGCCAGGACGCCGAGGATCGTGGCCATGGCCAGAGCGCAAAGGATGGCAAGAAAAAGCGATACGCCGAGGATGATGTAGTTGCTCGTTGTCATGGCCAGGCCGAGCTTTTGAACGACATTGCTCAGGCCGGATGCTGTTGCCTGGGTAAAGCCTCTCCCCATCAGCCCGCCAAAGGCGAAGCGGTATCCGAACATGTAAATGACGGCGGATATCAGTCCGACGAGGCCGGAGGCGAACATCTTGGCGGAGACGATTGATGTCCGGCTGATCGGGACAGTCAGCAGCGTTTCGAGCGTCTTATTCTGTTTCTCCATGGCAATAGCGGAGATGACCAACTGGGAGGCGTAAATAATGATCATCATCAGGATTATGGGCATGAAGACGGACTGACTGGAGACAAACCCGGCGACTCTTTCGGCCGACCCCTCGGCCATCCTGTTCTTGACGATGACGAAGTCTTTGCTGCTGATAGGTTTCTTCACCCGCTCAGGGCCGATGTCCGGGATTTTCTTTTTCAAGAAATCGTTGGAGAGGTAGTTGTTGATGGCCGAGATGACGGAATTGAGGATGGCTGTGTTCCTGCTCCCGACGAACGAGAAGCTCCTCAGGAAGGAGTAAGACTCGACCTCCTTGAAGTTGAGTGACTCGACGGACTGGCCGAATCCTTCGGGGATGACCAACAGCAGGTTGATATCGGTCCCCTTAATCCACTCGATCGCTTTCTCCTTATTTTTGTCCTTGGCCATCTCCACCTGAAAATTGGCCCCCTTGAGACCCGCGATCAATTGCTCGGAAAAAGGCGATTCGTCCAGGTTAAGGACTGCGATTTTTTGCACCCGCATGGCCTTTTTCACTTCGCTTTTGAGCATCTGCCCGATGAAGTAAAAGAGAAAAATAGTAAAGAGAAGGGAGATGAACAACTGCAGGGTGATGAGTTCTTTCATCTCTTTGCCCAGAAGGTTCATGAATTTTTTCATGGCAGTGCGCTCCTGAACACTTCTTCAAGATTCCTGGCCTGATATTTCTGCTTCAATTCCTCGGAGGTTCCTGAATCCAGGATCCTTCCCTTGTCGATCAGGCCGACGCGGTCGGAGAGGAACTCGATCTCGAGCATGTTGTGCGAGGAGAGGAGAACGGAAATACCCTCCTTGGAGAATCTCTTGACGATCTCGCGGACCTCGAGGGCGTTAATCACGTCCAGCCCGGACGTGGGCTCGTCGAGGATGGCCAGGTCGGGCTTGGTCATGAGCGCCCGCGCCAGAAGAAGTTTTCTGGTCATCCCTTTCGAATAGGTGCCCGCTTTTTCGTTGAGGCGCGTTCCCAGGTCGGCGATATCCTTGGCCCGCCCGATGAATTCTTCGGCTTCCTGTTCCGAGTCGGAATAGAAGTTGGCCATGAATTTCAGATAGTCGATGCCCTTAAGGTTCTTATAGGCGCCCGCTTCCTCGGGGAGATAGCTGATTCTCTGACGAAACTTCTCCGGCTGCTTTTTAAGGTCAAATCCGAGGAAACTTACCTTGCCGCCAGAAGGAGAGAGGAGAGTAGCGACAATGCGCAGGGCCGTGGTTTTTCCAGCGCCGTTCGGGCCGATCAGGGCGAAGATCTCGCCCTTCTGGACGTTGAAACTGATTCCCTTGAGGGCTTCCAGGTTTCCGAAAGATTTTTTTAAGCCTTCAACTTCAAGGACGGCATTCATTCAAACCTCCTGGAGGTAATACGGGCAGATTTTATGAAAGTTCAGGCCTGATGTAAACATGCACGTGAAAAAGCCCCGACCTCGTCTTCCGTCAGGCGGCGATATGAGCCTTTGGGGAGATCCCTTGAACTAAGAACTTTCTTCGTGATAGTAACGTATTATCCTTTAAAGGAGGTTCCATGAAAAAATCTTATGGCATTTATATGGGTTTTGTGGTCATTTTATTCCTTGGCTTGCTGGCCGGGCCGGCTGCCGGCATTGACACCCGCGACACGCGGCTTCTCGCCCAGCCGGCAATTGGTCCTTCCCAGATTGCCTTTGTCTACGCCAATGACCTCTGGGCAGCCGACATTGACGGAAGGAACTCGAGGCGGCTGACCAATGACATTGGAGTCGAATTCAACCCTGTTTTCTCGCCTGACGGCAAGTGGATCGCCTTCAGCGGCCAGTACGAAGGTAACGTAGATGCCTATCTCGTCCCCGCCGGCGGAGGGATTCCGAAGCGCCTGACCTGGCATCCCGGGCCCGACCTTGTCCAGGGTTTCAGCCCCGACGGGATGTCCGTTTATTTTACCTCACCCCGCAATTCCGCCAATCGAGGCGAGTTGCGCCTTTTCAAAGTCTCCGTCGAAGGCGGCTTCCCCGAAGATTACAAGATTTCCTCCATTTATAGGGCATCTTTCTCGCCCGATGGCCAATTCATCGCTTATAATCCGCTTCCCGATGCTTTTTTCCAGTGGAAGCATTACCGGGGCGGCCGCGTCTCTGAGATTTGGATCCTCAAGGTAAGTGATTATTCGGTCGAGAAAATTCCCCAGCCTAAAGGCTTCTCCAACGATGTCAAAGCGATGTGGCTGGGAGATAAGGTCTATTTCCTCTCTGACCGGAACGGCGAGTTCAACCTCTTTTCTTATGACCGGAAGACCAAGGAGGTCAAACAACAGACGCATTTCACGGATTTCCCCGTGCTTAACGCGTCGTTTGGCGGCGGGAAAATCATATTCGAGCAGGCGGGCTATCTCTATATTTTTGACCCCGCCTCCGCTAAGAGCACGAAGCTCACCATCGGCGTCGCCGCCGACTTGCTCGAGCTCCGGGAACGCTACGTAACGGGGCCTCAGTGGATCCGCGACGCGTCGATCTCGCCTTCGGGCGCTCGGGCCGTCTTTGAGTTCCGGGGTGAGATTGTGACTGTCCCGGCCGAGAAAGGCGATCCCCGCAATATCACTAATACCCCCGGCGTCCATGAGCGCTCGCCCATCTGGTCTCCCGACGGCAAAGCCATCGCTTACATCAGTGACGCCTCGGGCGAGTACGAGCTTGTTGTGGAGAACCAAGACGGCAAAGGCAATCCCAAACATTACAAGCTTGACGGGGCTGGCTTCTATGATTCCCTTGTCTGGTCGCCAGACAGCAAGATGATCTCTTTCGCCGATAATTCCTGGAGCCTCTTCTGGATCGACCTCAAGACCGGCGTCGTTAAAAAGATCAGCTCCGAATATTCTTATGGACCCTCCCGCCAGCGAACGATTTCACCGTCCTGGTCCCCGGACTCCAAGTGGATCGCCTATACCCTCAACACGCAGGCGTCCTTCCAGAGGATTCATGTTTATTCACTTGACCAGGACAAGTCTTATCCGGTGACTGACGGGTTGAGTGAGGCGAGCGAACCGGTTTTTGATAAGAGTGGAAAATATCTTTACTTTTTTGCCAGCACGGACGCGGGACCGGCGAAAAACTGGTTCGATCTGTCCAACGCAAACGCCCGTTTAACGAATGCCATTTATGTAGCGGTGCTGCGCAAAGACCTCCCGTCTCCGCTGGCAAAAGAGAGCGATGAAGAAAAAACCGAGCCGCAGGAAGAGAAGGAAGGGCAGAAAGGACAGCCGGAGCAAAAAGCATTAGGGAACGAAAAGCCCGGTGAAAAGAAAGCGGAAGAGAGGCCAGCCGATACCTTCCGCATTGACTTCGACGGCCTCGACCACCGCATCCTCACCCAGCCCGTTGCCCAGGGCGACTACCGGAATCTTCGGGTCGGAGAAGAAGGGCAGGTCTATTATCAGGAGGAAAAAACGGTTGATATCTCGACAACGTTCGGTCCGCAACCGCCTGCGTCTGTGCACCGCTACGACATGAAGACCCGCAAGGATGAGGTCGTCGTTCCCGAGGTCAATACCTATCTGCTTTCTGCGGACAAAAAGAAGATCGGGTATTCGCTTCAGAATTCCTTTTGGATCGTGCCCTCGGCGGGGAAGCCGGAGCCCGGCAAGGGCAGGCTGAACGTCGAGAGCATCGAGGTACGCATCGACCCGCGGGCCGAGTGGAGCCAGATCTTTAATGAAGCCTGGAGGATTAACCGTGATTATTTTTATGACCCCAATATGCACGGTGTGAACTGGCCCGCAATGAGACAGAAATACAGCGCTTTCCTTCCTGACCTGACCTGCAGGAACGACGTCAACCGGTTGATCGAGTGGCTGTGCAGCGAGCTAGCCGTCGGGCACAGCTACAGCAGAGGCGGGGACCAGCTTTTCCAGCCAAAGCCGGTGGCCGGCGGACTTCTGGGCGCCGATTATGCGATAGAAAACGGCCGCTACAGGTTCAAAAAGATCTTCGGCGGGTTGAACTGGAATCCGGAGTTGCGGTCGCCTCTCACTGAGCCCGGCGTCGATGTCAAGGAAGGCGAATATCTGCTGGCCGTAGGAGGAAAGGACCTGCGACCTCCGTATGACCTTTATAGTTTGTTCGAGAACACGGCCGGGAAGATTGTCGAGATTACGGTCGGGCCGAATCCGGACGGAACAGGGTCGAGGACGGTCCAAGTGGTGCCTTTAGCTGATGAATATTCGTTGCGGAACCGTGACTGGATCGAAGGCAATCTAAAGAAGGTAGACCAAGCGACAGGCGGACGGGTGGCCTATGTCTATGTCCCCAATACTGCCGCGTTCGGCTATATCTACTTCAGGCGCTACTATTTTCCACAGGCTCACAAGGACGCGATCATCGTGGACGAACGTTTTAACGGCGGCGGTGCGTTGGCCGATTACTACATCGATTCTCTAAGAAGGCAGTTCATAGCCATGTGGGCAACCCGGTACGGCCATGATTACCGGACGCCGAACGCGATGATCCCGGGGCCAAAGGTCATGCTGGTCAACCAGATGGCCGGGAGCGGCGGCGACCTCCTGCCCTGGATGTTCAGGAAGTTCGGGCTTGGAAAGCTCGTCGGGAAACGGACCTGGGGAGGTCTGGTCGGCATCCTTGGGTTCCCTGTTCTCATGGACGGAGGCTCGATCACGGCGCCGAACCTGGCCATCTGGACCGAGGACGGGTTTATCGTCGAGAACGCTGGCGTATCGCCAGATATCGAGGTCGAGCAATCGCCGGCTCTGGTGGCAGCCGGCCACGACCCGCAGCTCGAGAAGGCGATTCAGGTCGTGATGGAAGAGTTGAAGGCCAACCCGGTCAAGAAGCTCGTCCGTCCCCCGTTTCCGGTCAGGGTGAAATAAAATCGAGCTATTCTCGGACCGGAGACGAAGTCAAAACGCCCAGGGATTCGAGGTGGGGCGTGTACGGGAAGAAATCGAAGCAGTACAACTTACGCAGCCGGTAGCCCTTTTCTGAAAATAGGCTCAGGTCCCTGGCGAATGCGGCCGGATTGCAGGAGACGTAGATGAGCTCCGGTATGTTCAGGGACATGATCTGTTTCAGCCCTTTGCCGCTGATGCCGGCCCTGGGAGGATCCAGCACGACGAGGTCGAAACCTTCCAGGCTCATTCCCTTGAGGGCCTGTTCCACCCGGCCTTCGATGAATCGGCAGTTGTTGATGCCGTTCGTCCGGCAATTCTCCTCCGCGGTCCGGATATTCATGGCTTCCGAATCGATGCCGACGACTTCGCCCACCGCCCTAGACAAGAAGATCTCGATCGAACCCGGCCCGCAGTAAAGGCCCAGGGCTTTGCGGCTTCCTAAGAGCCGAGCCTCCTCGACGATCCGCCTATATAAGATCTCTGCGGCTTTCGGGTTGGGCTGGAAAAACGACTCGGGATAGATTTTGAAGCTTAGCCCGCCGAGCGTTTCCTGAATGAACAATCTGCCGGAGACATGTTTTTTTCTTTCGAAGTCAACAACATCGGAAATGCGGTCGTTTTCCACCCACCAGAGGCTTTTCACCTCGGGGACCTTTTCTTCGAGCTCCTGCGAAAGCCGGGCGAGGTCCAAAGTTGCGCCACTCCTTGTCACAAGGATGGCCATGATTTCGCCCGTGCACTTGCCCTCCCTCAGGACGAGGTTTCGGAAAAAGCCTTTTCTTGTCATCGGATCAT
>CAZOKP010000099.1:0-9388 GCA_964580435.1 uncultured Eubacteriales bacterium | reverse complement strand
GGGATCGTTGCTTATGGTTGTCAACGCCCATATAATACATATCGCACCTCCTTTAAGTGGATTTCTTCTCACGGGTAATCTATCACACTATAGACACCCGGAGGAGGTGCATCACATCATCATATAACCTCTATTTATGCGAGCGACATGCCTATCGAGTGGGAATTGGTGGCAGGGCGTTAATCCTGCCCAGGGGATGAGGGGAGGGATGATGTGGTGAGAAGTCCGTATGAGCGAGGAGCGAATCGAGCAAGATTTCCTCGCTGGGGAAATCGCAGCGTGACTTCGAGCCACATATCCCGAGCCTCGACGGGGACGCGCCCTGACAGGAGCCATTCCCATCACAGGAAAAGAGACGCTTGCTTATACCGTATCTGGGTTGACCATCGGCTTCTTATAATGTAGGATTATCCGAGGTCCAGGTTACGCCGATGTCAAGGGAACAAAACCTATTAAAGTCCTTGGAAATCCTTAATGAGATGGGGGTCAGGGAAGACGCCATCCGGGCAGTGAAGCATATCCCCGCTCAGGAGGGCCGTTTTGCCGATTATCCTCCCGGAATACATCCGGCCCTGCTCGCCGCGCTCGAAAAGAAGGGCTATCAGAAACTCTACTCCCATCAGCGGTCTTCCTGGGAAGCCCTCAAGGAAGGGAAACACATCGTCGTCGTGACCCCGACCGCCTCGGGCAAGACCTTGTGCTATAACCTGCCTGTGCTCAATGACATCCTCCAGGATACGTCCAGCCGGGCCATTTATCTCTTCCCGACCAAGGCCCTTTCCCAGGACCAGAGGGCCGAACTCGACGAGGTTATCAACCTGCTGCCCGAGGGTATCCGGGTTTACACTTACGACGGCGATACACCACAGGACGCACGAAAAGCCATCCGGAGCGTCGGGCAGATCATCCTCACGAACCCCGACATGCTTCATACGGGCATCCTGCCTCATCACACCAAATGGATCAACCTGTTCAGAAACCTCAAGTATATCGTCATCGATGAGCTGCACAACTACCGCGGGATCTTCGGCAGCCACCTGGCCAACGTCCTGAGAAGGCTCAAGAGAATTGCCGCGTTCTACGGGTCATCTCCCCAGTTCATCCTCTGCACGGCCACGATCGCCAACCCGGTGGAGGTCGCCGAAAAAATGATCGAGAACCCGGTCATCCTTATCGACGACAACGGAGCTCCCCGGGGCGAGAAATATTTCATTTTTTACACTCCGCCGATGGTCAACCGATTCCTGGGCATCCGGCGTTCCTACATCAACGAATCCCGGCGTGTGGCCTCGGTGTTCCTTAAGAACAACCTCCAAACGATCGTCTTCGCCCAAAGCCGGCTGAACACAGAAGTCCTCCTCACCTACCTCAAAGAGGATATCGAAAAAAGCATCAAGGAGGAAGGCCTTATCCGCGGCTATCGGGGCGGCTATCTTCCTCTCAAACGGAGGGAGATCGAAAAAGGATTGAGAGAGGGCAAGATCCTCGGCGTTGTCTCCACCAATGCGTTGGAACTCGGCATAGATATCGGCAGCCTGGACGTGGCCGTTTTGGCCGGCTACCCCGGAACGATCGCCAGCACCTGGCAGAGGGCGGGCCGGGCCGGACGGAAGTCGGGAAGGTCGGCCGCCGTTCTCGTGGCCTCAAGCTCTCCGCTTGACCAGTTCATCGTCAATCATCCCGATTACTTCTTCACCAGAAGCCCCGAGAGGGCGCTCATCAATCCCGACAATCTCTCTATCCTCGTCAGCCACGTCGAGTGCGCTTCCTTCGAGCTGCCTTTCGCCGACGGTGAGAAATTCGGGAAGATGGACATCGCTGAAATTTTGAAATTCCTGGAAGAAGAAAAACTCCTCCACCATTCCAAGGAAAAATGGTACTGGACGTCGGACGTTTATCCGGCCGACGGAGTCAGCCTGCGGAGCATCAGCTCCGATAATTTTGTCGTGGTCGACCAGACCGGAAAAGCCAAAGCGATCGCCGAAGTCGATTTCACCTCCGCCCTCAGCAGCCTCCATCCCAAAGCCATTTACATGTGCGAGGGCGAGCAATATTATGTCGAGAACCTTGACTTCGACCAGAGAAAAGCCTACGTGAAAAAGACAGATGTGGACTACTTCACCGACGCCATCGACTACACCAAGATCAAGATCCTGGATATCTTCGGCAGAAAAAAATTGGACCGCTGCCAGATCTCCCACGGTGAAGTCCATGTGGCCACCCAGGTCGTGGGGTTTAAGAAGATCAAATTCTTCACCATGGAAAACGTCGGGGCCGGGAATCTCAGCCTGCCCCAGAACGAGATGCACACGACCGCTTACTGGCTGACTATCCCCGCCCCGCTCATCCAGTCCCTGCCTTTTTCGTCAGAGGAAAGGATCAATGGCCTCTTCGGCCTGGCCTACCTCCTCCACCATGTCTCTCCCCTCTTTATGATGTGCGACCTTCACGATGTCGGCGTCTCCATAGGCGATAATATGACGGGAGAATCGGTCCCTCCCCGCAACATTCCTTTGAAGGTCGCCGCCCCCGAGGAACAGCCGATCTTTTTGGAGCCCGATTTTGAGCCCAATATTTTCATCTATGACAATTACCCCGGCGGCATCGGTCTGAGTCCGGCCCTGTTCGACCTGGAAAAAGACCTCCTCAAACATTGCCTCAAGACGATTAACCTGTGCCCGTGCCAGGAGGGCTGTCCGTCCTGCGTGGGCCCGGCCCGGGAGACGGGAAAACAGGCCAAGCAGGTCGCCCAAGACATTCTCCGAGGACTGCTCGAGTAAAGCGGGCTCTTCCCGCTTCTTCTCTCATCGCCAACTCCAGTCAACGTTTGTGGCGGAGAAGCCTCAACCGGCGTTTATCTTTGAGCAAGTCACCCTAATGGCAATGGAACCCGACGTGGAGTATTTTTGAACATCCCCATGCCGCCGTCCGAGCACATGGGGCGAGTATTATACGAAACCGGCCATATCCCACCGGCAAACGAATTCGTCGAAGAAACGCTGGCCTGGATCGACCGCAACCGGGGCCGGGAAATCGATAAACTTGAGCAGAGCCCCCGTCTAGGTTGAGGCCGATCCGCCCAGGGCTAAGAAAGTTCTTACTTGGTTTTTTTACGTTTGGCCGCTGTTTCGGCCTTGCTCTTGCGCCTCATGTCCGCGGCGTGGGCCCGCTTGTAGGTCAGGATGTCCTTGAACCGCCCCTTGCTATCACGCACTGCATAAAGCTTGGTGCCCTTGGAGCTCCGATGAGTTGTCCTTTTGATCGGCATCTGTTCCTCCTTTGACGGATTTACCTGCTAATGGCTTTCTTGATCGCGCCGATAATGGCCATCAAGACGCCGCCCAGGGCGCCACTGACCAGTTCAATGATCAACGGCAACAAATTTTCCCTGATTCTTCTCTATTTTAAAATTCCATCCCTCCCGGGATTCGTTCTTCCATCTATAGCGAGGTGACGGATAAATGAAGACTCTGTCCGATATCACTCTAAGTAATCAGCGGGCGAATGTCAACGCGATTTCCTCCTGCGGACCTGACCACCGTTAATCCAGGCGGCATCGGTTTGAGCCCGGCCCGGGAAACGAGATAATAGGCCAAGCAGGTCGCCCAGGAAATCCTCAGAGGGCTACTCGAATAAGGTGAGGAAACGAATCGAAGCAAGCCGGTCTCCGGGCAGCATCCTAGAGGGAATTCAGCTTTTCCAGCTTCTTCTCGTCTCCCATGACGATCAGGATATCGCTGTCTTTAACGATAAAATCGGCCCTGGGCACATAGACCGTCTTTTCGGGGACGAGCTCTCTGACGGCGATCACCTGGATCCCGAATTTATTGCGCAGGTCGAGGTCTCTCAAGCTCTTCCCGATGAACTTCTCCGGCGGAGCGATCTCCTGAATGCTGACCCCGGACAGAAGCGGAAGGCATTCCATGATGTTGGGGCTCATCAGCCTGAGAGCTGTCCGGACAGCCATATCTTTCTCCGGGTAAATGACCTCCGTTGCCCCGATGGCTTCCAAGATCTTGGCGTGATCCTCAGTCAAGGCTTTGGCTACGACCCGTTTGATTCCCAGCTCAGAGAGGTGCAGGACCGTAAGGATGGAGGCCTCCATTTCCGGACCCAGGCTCACCACTACGACGTCCATATCCCGTATACCCACGGCCTCGAGGCTTTCTTTGTCGACTGAATCCATAATCACCGCATGCGTGGAAAATAATTTTGCCGCCTCGATTTTATGAGTGTCCTTATCTATGGTCAAGACTTCATGCCCTTTTTCATACAGGGTTTTGGCCACGTTCGCGCCAAAGCTTCCCAAACCGATGATGGCAAATTTGATCATTTTTCACTCGCTTTCATATTCTATCCGATCATCACCCTTTCTTCAACATACTCAAACTTCCCCAAGGCCTTGCGCCGGCTGAAGGCATAGAGAAGGGTCAAGGGGCCGATCCTTCCGGCATACATGGTCAGAACCAGGACAACTTTGCTCAGGGAACTGAGGCTCGTCGTGATGCCCAGAGATAAGCCGACTGTGCCGAATCCGGAGAAGACCTCAAAAAAGACTTCTTTCATCATCATGGTTGGCTGATTCGCGAGGACGATGAACGAGGAGACAAAAATGAGGCTTAAGGAAAGGGAGATGACGGCAAAGGCCTTGATAATACTATCCCGGGGGATCGTCCTGTAGAAAAGATGGACGGAATCTCTGGCCGTAATCTTGGACCTCACGAAAGCCAGGACCACCCCAAACGTGCTCGTCTTGACGCCGCCTCCCGTCGACCCGGGGGACGCGCCGATGAACATCAGCAAGAGCATGAGCAAGACCGTGGCTGAGCCCAAAGGGGCCAGGTCCATTGTATTAAACCCGGCCGTCCTCGGGGTGACCACCTGAAAAAGGGAAGCGAGAATTTTCTCCTTCATGGTGAACAGGGCCATGCTGCTGTTCCACTCTAAAGCCAAGAAAATCCCGAACGCGCCAACGATAAGAGCTGACGTCACGACAAAGACCAGTTTGCTGTGAAGGGAGACTTGTTTTTTCTCTCTTTTGATCCGTCCGGAGATACATCCTGTCAATTCCTGGAGGACGAGGAATCCCAGACCGCCGAGGATGATCAAAAAAACGAACGTCAGGTTGACCAGGATATCACCCCGGTAAGACATAAGGTTATTGCTGAAAACAGAAAGCCCGGCATTGCAGAATGCCGAAATGGAGTGAAACAGAGAGGCAAAGAGGGCCTTGGGCAACGGGAAATCCCTCCGGAACCGGAGGGCCATCACCCCGAATCCTATAAATTCTATCGAAAAAGTAAAGAAAAAGATGCTCTTGATCAAGGCCCTGAAATCGCGGGGGGCACCGGGATGATAGCCTTCTTGGACCATGATCCGGTCCGAGACAGCAATTTTCCTTCCGGCCGCCAGAAGGACCATCGTGGAAAAGGTCATCACTCCCAGTCCGCCCAGCTGGATCAACAGAAGGATGATGACCTGACCCGTCAGGGTGAAATAAGTCGCCGTGTCCTGGACGACGAGCCCAGTCACACAGACAGCGGAAGTCGAGGTAAAGAGCGCGTCCACAAAAGAGATGTAGCCGGAGGTCGTGCTGAAGGGAAGCATCAACAGGAGAGCGCCCACCAGGATGGCCCCGGCAAAACTGATGGCCAGAACCTGGGCGGGCTGGAACGATATGTCTTTCCTGGCCAAAGCTTTTCCTTCTTGGGAATCTATTACTTCGATGGGCTTTTGTCAACAAATCCAAGGGCGAATCCGTAGAGTTTGGTTTTCGGATCAAAAACCTACAGCCGGTCAGACAGCGTCTTCATGAATAGCACGATGGCGGCCTCGTCCCCGGCTGTCAGGCCAAGATTCCCCATGTCGGTCGTGTTGAGGTTGTCGGAAATTTCCGGGGCCGGCGAATTTTTTCCAGTTGATGCCGTCGACGGATTCCACAGCCAACCCGGTCGCCTGGGCTTTGCGCCAGAAATCATCGAACTTGGAAGAAAAGGGATTGACCTCCGCCGAACGCTCCTAGGCGGCGATCGACCGGGCGATTTTTTCGTAGGCGCCGTTAACGGCCATAAAAAATCCCAGGTGACAGATTAGATGTGGCAAAATGCGACAACTGAGATGTAGCATAACACCAGTACGCTTATTTGACAATCACTCCTTCCTGTGCTACTTTTGGAATCGAAGCGATGAATGTCTTCAGATTGATCACTGATGCCAGCGCTGTCGTCCAGCTGGTCCTTCTCATCCTTCTCTTCTTCTCCGTTTTTTCCTGGGCGATCATCTTTTTCAAGAGAAAGACAATCAGAACAGCGTTCTCCCAGTCGGAGAGATTCCTCAAGGCTTTCCGGAGGAGCAAGAACCTTTCCGAAGTGAATGAAGCGGCCAGAAAATACCGTGGCAGCCCCCTCGTGACTCTCTTTCAGTCCGGGTTCAAGGAGCTCGCCCATATATCCCGTTCCAACCCCCAAAATTCCATCAATTCCGGCAAGATGGAAAGCCTGAGCCGGGTCCTGACAAAGGCCTCCAATGCCGAGGTCTCCCGCTTGGAGAAAATGATGAGCTTCCTGGCAACGACAGGCAGTGTCACCCCGTTCATCGGGCTGTTTGGCACGGTCTGGGGGATCATGGATGCGTTTCAGAGAATCGGTATCGTCCGCTCGGCCAGCCTGGTCACGGTTGCGCCCGGGATCGCTGAGGCGTTGATCGCCACCGCCTTCGGGCTGGTCGCCGCCATCCCAGCGGTCATCGCCTACAATTATTTCCTCCACCGCATCAAGGAGCTTATCACCGATATGGAGGATTTTTCGCTCGAATTTTTAAATATCGCCGAAAGACTCCATGGCTCTTAAACCCCAATCCTTGTCCTTTTCTTCTTCCAAAAAACGCATCGGCACCTCTCTTTCTGAAATCAATGTCACCCCGTTCGTCGATGTTATGCTTGTCCTCCTGGTCATCTTTATGGTCACAACCCCGATGATGCAATCGGGAATCGGAGTCAGCCTGCCCCAGGCCGAGACGCAGTCCGCCCCGGCTGAGGAAGGCTTGACCATCACCATCACAAAAGACAGGTTCATCCATATGGGAGAGGCGGTGATCAACATCAATCTCCTGGAAAGAAAACTCCGCGAATATTTCTCCGGCAAGAGCAAGAAGATCATCTTTATCCAGAGCGACAAGGATGTTTCCTACGGCTATTTCATCGACGTTATCGATATCATCAGGAAAGCGGGGGTGGAGACGATCGGACTCGTAACCGAGCCGAAAGAGCTCAAAACGGCCAAGACAAAAAAATGACCCGGGCTGGAAATAACACGTCATTTAAAAGGTCCGTTTACGCTTCGCTTTTCGCCCATGTTGTCCTTTTCCTTTTGATCCTGGTCTCTCCTACCTTGCCCAAATCTTCGAAAAAGGGAATGGTTCAATATATCCCGCTGAGTTTTGTCAGTCCCGGCGGAGGAGGCGGCGGGGGAACCGGGGGGACGCCGCTGAAGGCTGCGCCGCCTCCTGTTAAGAAAGAAACCTTGAGGGATTTGACGGTGCCCCAGAAGGTCAAAGAAGAAGCCAAACCAGCCATGCGCTATCCAGTGGAAAAACCGAAGAAAGAGGCTCAGCAAAAAGCGGAGAAAAAGGCGGCGATCACCAAGCCGGAACCCAGCCCGGCGGAAACCGCCAAGGAATCCGCTGCGGCCGGCGGTGCGGGGGGAGAAGGGTCTGGAATGGGCACGGGTTTGCGCATCGGCACAGGGACCGGGTCGGGAGGCCCTGGCTATGGAGGCTCAGGCGGTCTCTCGGACTTTCCCTATACCTATTATCTCCAGATCATCACCGACCGGGTCTCGGCTAACTGGTTTACTTCTCTCGTCGACCCGGGTGTTTCAGGGAACTTCCAGACCATAATCTTATTTAGAATCAATAGAGATGGACAGGTGTCCGACCTGAAAGTTGAAGAATCGAGCGGCATAAGCCCCCTGGATTTATCGGCCATGCGCGCGGTCAAAGTCTCCGCCCCCTTTCCGCCCTTACCCAGAGATTACGAAGAGGCCTACTTGGTTATTCACCTGATTTTCGAGCACTCCAAATGAAACGAGTGAAAATGAAAAAAATAGGCATCATCAGCACCTTATTTCTTTTCTCCTGCGTGCTCCTGTACCCCCAGCAGGAAATCTACCTGACCCTGAAAGAAGGGGTCCCCGCTATCGCCATGGCTCTTCCCGATTTCTTCGTCTCCGGGTCTTCTCCCCGGGCCAAAGAGGCGGCTCAAGAGATCCACCGGGTGATCTCCGAGGACCTCGCTTACAGCCGTATCTTCGAGCTCCTGCCGAAAAAGTATTATGAGTACATCCGGCCTCTGGACCCGAAAAATATCTCCTACAAGGAATGGGAGTCGATCCAAGCCAGTATCCTTCTGGCCGGAGAGATCTCGGAGGGCGAAGGCGAGAATATCGTCTTCGAGGGCAAGGTTTATGACGTCAAAGGCCAAAGATTCATTTTTGGGAAACGCTATCAGGCGACCAAGAGCGTTTACCGACTGGCGGCTCATCGGATGGCCGACGAGATCGTCAAGAACCTGTCGGGAGAAAAACCCATCTTCACGTCAAAGATCGTCTTCGTCTCCGATCGCGACGGCAACGACGAACTCTACATGATGGATTACGACGGCCAGAATCAGACCCGCCTGACGTTCAACAAGACAAGGGATTACATGCCCGCCTGGTCAGCGGACGGGAAAAAGATCGCCTTCACGTCCTATAAAAAGTTGGGGGAGGCAGGGCTTTATCTCCTGGACCTGGAGGCGGGCAAGATTAGTCCGGTTTCGACCCGGGGTACGAATTTTGCGCCTTCCTTCTCTCCCGACGGAAAAAAGATGGTCTTTTGTTCGACGATGGACGGCAATTCGGAAATTTATGTGGTCAACGCTGACGGCGGGAATATCAAAAGGTTGACGTTCAACGAGGGCGCCGTCGACACGGCCCCGTCCTGGTCTCCCACCAGCCGGGAGATCACCTTTGTTTCGGACCGGAGCGGCTCTCCTCAAATCTATATCATGGACGCCGAAGGATCCAACCTCCGCCGCGTGAGCTTTGGAGGCACCTATCATGATTCCCCGTCCTGGTCTCCGAGCGGCGACAGGATCGTCTACGTCTCCAGAGTCGAGAACATCTTTGACCTGTATATTTTGAACCTGCGGACCAATCAGATCACCAAGCTCACCGAGAGCAATGCCCGGAATGAATCCCCAAGCTGGTCCGCAGACGGCAGGCACATCGCTTTCACGTCCAACCTGGACGGGAGCCTGCAGATCTACACCATCGATTATGACGCGACGAACCTGCGGCGTCTCACCTCCCAGGGGGCCAACAAGCTGCCCGATTGGGCGCATTGAAGATAA
>CAZOKP010000098.1:0-9434 GCA_964580435.1 uncultured Eubacteriales bacterium | reverse complement strand
CGGCGCCCGAATTCATCGGCCGTCAGCCGGAATGCGTCGATTTTATGCTCCAAGGCTTGAAGGAGCGGGGAATTATCTACCGGGAGACTGCTGAAAAAATCGACGGGTGAGCGGCAACCCGGACCGGCTCAATCCTTGACCCTGAGCTTGTAATACTTCCTCTTTCCGATCTTGAGGATGTGCTCCTTTTTTTCTTTGAGGCTCAGGTTGAAGGCGATATCGTCGACCCGTTCACCGTCGAGGTGGAGTCCTCCCTGGCGAATGACTCTTTTGGCCTCGCCACGGGAGGGGAAGATATGTTTTGTTACTAGTAAATCGATGATTTCTATAGAACTACTAGGCTTTGGAGGCTCGCCAGCGATTTTTCCGGATTTTGCAACTTTGACGCCTTCTGAGATACTCACTTCGATCACGTTCTCGTCGATGTCGGCGGGAATTTCTTTATGCTTGTGGACGCGGTCGAATTCCTCGGCGGCTTCCTCGGCTTTGGCCTGCCCCCAAAAATCGGCCGTAATCATTTTCGCCAGCCGAGCCTTCAGGTCCCTGGGGTTGATCTTGTTCTCTCCGGCCTCTCTCCTCCAGGATTCTATTTTGGACATGGGTTCGTCCGTCAGAAGCTCGTAGTAGCGGAACATGAGCGGGTCGGAGATAGACATGCTCTTGCCGTAGATCTCCTTCGGCGGTTCGGTGATGCCGATATAATTCCCCAGCGATTTGCTCATCTTCTCGACCCCATCTGTTCCCTCGAGCAAAGGGGTGGTGATGACGATTTGCGGCTCCTGGTTGAATTCACGCTGGATATCGCGGCCGACCAGCAAATTGAATTTCTGGTCAGTGCCTCCCATCTCGACATCCGCCCTAAGGGCCACTGAGTCATAAGCCTGCATTAAGGGATAAAGGATCTCGTGGACCGAGATGGGCTGGCCGGCTTTGAGGCGCTCTGAAAAATCGTCCCGCTCGAGCAGTCGGGCAACGGTGTACTTGGCAGTCAGATGGATGATATCGAAGCTTGTGAGCTTTCCCAGCCAGCGCGAGTTGAAGTCGATGATTGTTTTTTTCTGGCTCAGGATCTTGAAGATCTGGCTCTTGTACGTCTCGGCGTTCTTGAGAATTTCCTCGTGGGTCATGGCCGGACGGGTGGCCGACCTTCCCGAGGGATCGCCGATGATCCCGGTGAAGTCGCCGATGAGAAAAATGACTTCGTGGCCGAGGTCCTCGAAGTGCTTCATTTTTCGCAGGAGGACCGTATGGCCGAGGTGGATGTCGGGGGCCGTGGGGTCAAACCCGACTTTCACCCGGAGCGGCCTTTTTTCGCGGATCGAGCGGGCGATCTTGCCCCTGAGCTCATCCTCCTGGATGATCTCGACGCAGCCTTTCTTGATGTAGTCAAACTGTTCTTCGACGCTTTTTTTCATGGCTCTCTTATAAACACTCTCCGGCCGCGCACTTCCAGACGGCCTTCGAAAAAAAGGCGGACGGATTCAGGATAGATCTTGTGTTCCTCCACGAGGATCCGGGCGGCCAGGGTCTCTTCGGTGTCGTCCTGGAGCACCGGCACCACCGCCTGCAGGATGATGGGCCCCATATCGACTTCCTCGAAGACAAAATGGACGGTCGCCCCGGAGTAACGCACACCCCAGTCGATGGCTCTCTGCTGGACATGGAGCCCGGGAAACGATGGGAGCAGAGCGGGGTGAATGTTCATGATGCGGTGTTTGAATTCGCGGCAAAAAAGAGGAGTGAGTATTTTCATGTACCCCGCCAGGCAGACCAGGTCCGCATCTCTCTTCCTGACTTCTCTGATGATTTCCTTATCGTATTCATCACGGCTGGCAAAGAGTTTGGGGTTGAGATAGAACGTCTCCAGCCCGCGTTCTTGAGCGGTGCGCAGACCCGCCGCTCCCTCCACGTTGCTAAAGACCAGACCGATATCGGCGTTGATTTTCCCCGCTAAGATGGCGTCATGAATGGCCCTGAAATTGGACCCGCGGCCCGAAAGAAAAACGGCGATCCGGCCTCTTTTTTTGGGGCTGATGAACACTTCCTCTGCCATGGCTTTGCCTTCTCTCCCACTATTTAGAATTTCAACAGTACCCCTATTTTAACCGAAAAGCCACTGAAATCAATCATCGCCTTCTGGACGGACCGGACATTTGCGCCGGCCGGCGTTTGAGGCAGGATCTGCATCTTGTCCTGCCAGAAATCAAGCTCCGGAATGTATTCTTCGAAGGAATAGAGGTCTCCCTTTTCTCCGGATTTGTTTTCTCCAGAAAATCCGCCGACCTTGGCGGATTGCACGGTGGCCTCGATGAAGAAGCCCAGAAAGGCGTCGAATTTATAATCAAACCCGATGCCTCCAAGATACGTCGAACCCCTGGCCTCGGCCAGGTCAAGAATCGGATAAAGGAACTTGGCTTCAGCCGCCAGTTTGACTGCCTCCCGAGAAACATATTTGGATTGAATGATCCCACCGCCTCCCTTGAGATAGACATGGAATTTGGAGCCGAGAGGAAAGAAAATATACCCCAGGAACGTGACCGGGTAGGCGCTGATTTTTGCCGGCCGAGCATGGTTGAAGGTCGCGGACTCTTGAGTGATAGAGAGGAGGGTATCTTGCTCGTCGCGGCCGCCATAAACATATCCGGCGTTGAGGCCTAGGGCCAGTCTTGAGCTCAGAAAAAAAGTCAGCTCCCCTTCGAAGGTGAACCCAAAGCGGAGCGCCGGGACTGGCCCTCCCTCAAGGCTCCAATTCGGCTGGGAGGATGCTTCCTTCTGTATTCTTTCTTCCCATCCGGCCAGCGCGAGGTTGACCTGGCCGAGTTTCATCTGCCGCAGCCCGGAAGACAGCCTGAGCTGGACCTCCAGGGAGAAAGAAAGGGAGGGGAGAAAAAGAAGTGCCGTGAAAATAAGCGCGCGAGCCTTTTTCATCCTTATCCCCGGCAAACCCTTTACTTATAGGACAGAGAAAGTCTGGGGGATGGATTTTTTCCACGCCTCGTAGAGACTTTCCCCGGGAAGATTGATGATTTCCCGGCCGGCATGGCGGATGATGATTTTCCGGCCGGAGGTTTTTCCGATGACTTTGGCTTTGACTCCTTTTTGCCCAGCCAGCTTGAGCAAGGCAGAGAGGTCCGATTTTCTGACGCTGACGACGATCCGGGATTGACTCTCACCGAAGACAAGAGCATCCGGCCGGATGTCATCATTAAGGTCGACGATGCAGCCGGTCTTTGACCTGCTCCAAAACGAGCATTCTGCAAGAGTAACCGCCAGCCCGCCCTCGGAGATATCATGAGCCGACCGGATCATATCCCGAGAAATGGCTTCAAGGCAGAGCTCCTGGACTCTTTTTTCGGTATCGAGGTCGATCCGGGGCGGCAGCCCTTTTTCCAGGTCAAAGATGGTCTTCAGGTATTCTGACCCGCCCAGTTCCTCCCTGTTCTCACCCAGGAGAACGATGACATCGCCGGCCTGCTTGAACCCCGGGCTCACGGCCCCGCTTATGTCATCGATTAACCCCACCACTCCCAGCACAGGCGTGGGATAAACAGACATCCCTTCCGTGTCGTTATAGAAACTGACATTCCCCCCCGTGACAGGGATGGAAAAGACTCGGCAGGCTTTGGCCATCCCTTCGATCACCTCCTTGAACTGCCACATGACCTCGGGTTTTTCGGGATTGCCGAAATTCAGGCAATTGGTTACGCCGATGGGCCTCGCTCCGACACAGGCCAGATTGCGGCAGGCCTCGGCCACGGCAATCATTCCGCCCGTGCGCGGGTTAAGATAGACATAGAGGGAATTGCCGTCCAGCGTCATAGCCAAGCCTTTCTTCTGCCCTTTAATCCGCAACAGGGCCGCATCGGCCCCCGGCAGAAGGACGGTGTTGATCTGGACCTGGTGATCGTATTGCCGGTAGACCCATTCTTTGTCAGCGATGGTCGGAGAAGCAATCAGCCTGAGAAGAATGTCATTGCAGTCGGAAGGAAGGGGGGGCGGGTCGAACGTTTTGACCGTTTTAAGATAAGCAGGCTGTCGGCTCGGCCTCCGGTAGACGGGGCACAGGTTGACGATGGCAGCAACGGGAACGTCCACAGCGGTCTCCCCGTGGAAACCCACCCGCAGCCTCCCGCCTTTGCTGACCTCGCCGATGTTGACGGCGTCCAGGTCCCATTTGGCGAAGATCCTCTGGACCTCGGCCACGTTCTCCTTTTTGGCGACGAGCAACATCCTTTCCTGGGATTCGGAGAGCATTATCTCGTAGGGGGTCATGCCTTCTTCTCTCTGGGGAACCAAGTCGAGGTTGATCGAAATACCGGTCCCGGACTTGGCCGCCATCTCGGACGTGGAGCAGGTCAAGCCGGCAGCGCCCATATCCTGAATGCCGACGATCAGGCCGTTTTCCATAACCTCAAGGCAGGCCTCCAGGAGCAATTTTTCTTTAAACGGGTCTCCCACCTGAACATTGGGCCTTTTTTGTTCTGTTTCCTTGCCGAATTCAGCCGAGGCCATGGTGGCTCCATGAATCCCGTCCCTTCCGGTCTTTGACCCAACGTACAGGACCGGGTTTCCCACGCCCTCGGCTTTGGCGTAGAAGATCTTGTCTTTTTCCACCAAGCCTAAAGCAAAGACATTGACCAGGGGATTCTTGGAATAGCAGCCGTGAAAATAGATCTCGCCGCCCACCGTGGGAATTCCCATGGAGTTTCCGTAGGAGGAGATTCCCGCGACGACGCCGTCCATGATGGCCCGGTTCCTGGGAGTCTGGAGCGGCCCGAACCGCAGAGAATCGAGAAGAGCGATCGGCCTGGCCCCCATGGTGAAGATATCGCGGAGAATGCCTCCGATGCCTGTGGCTGCCCCTTGAAACGGCTCGATAAAGGAAGGGTGGTTATGGGATTCGATCTTGAACACGACGGCCGACCCGCCCCCGATGTCGAGAATGCCCGCGTTCTCTCCCGGGCCCTGGACGACGTTTTTCCCAGTCGTAGGCAATTTTTTCAGATGGACTTTGGAGCTCTTATAGCTGCAGTGTTCCGACCACATCAAGGAAAAGATGCCCAGCTCGGTCAGGGTCGGCTCCCGGCCGATGAGCTCGACGATCCTTCCGTATTCCTCCAAGGTCAGGTTGTGGTCGGCAATAGTCTTGCGGTCAATCATGCTCCAGCTTCTCGATGATGGATTTAAAAATCACTCTGCCGTCCGTGCTCCCCAAAAGAGCCTCCGAAGCTCTTTCGGGATGGGGCATCAGGCCCATGACATTACCCTCTGTGTTGATCAATCCGGCGATATTGGACGCCGAGCCGTTGACGTTCGCCTCTTCGGTCGCCTCGCCATTTTCATCGACGTAGCGGAACACGACCTGGTTGTTCTTCTCGAGCTTCTTCAGTAGCTCGGGGGTGGCGAAATAGTTCCCGTCAAAATGCGCAATCGGAATCCTGAGGATCTGTCCAGGCTTGGCTTTATGGGAAAACCGCGTTTTGGTATTCTCGACGCGCAGATGGACGAACTGGCAGAGAAACTTGAGGTTCTTATTCCTCAACATTGCGCCCGGAAGCAGGCCCAGTTCAAGCAGGACCTGGAAACCGTTGCAGATGCCGAGCACGGTCCCGCCCTTGGCGGCGAACTCCCCGACTTCCTGCATGAGGGGGGAAAACTTGGCGATCGCGCCCGACCTCAGATAATCTCCATAAGAAAAGCCTCCCGGGAGAACGACACAGCCGACATTTTTTAGGTCGTGGTCCTTGTGCCAGAGAAGCGTCGCGTCTTGTCCGAGGACCTCCCTGAGGACGAAAAAAGTATCATAGTCGCAGTTTGAACCGGGAAAAATGACGACGCCAAATCTCAATTTACCGAACTTTCTCCTCTTCTTTAAGGACCTGCCAGGAAAACTTCTCGATGATCGGGTTGGCCAGGACCTTATCCGCGATCTCCGGGATGACTTTTTCGGCTTCTGCCTTGGAGATGTCTCGGAGTTCGATCTCAAAGACCTTGCCCTGCCTGACATCTTTGATGAAGTGATAGCCGAGCGTGTCCAAGGCGTTTTTCACGGTCTGCCCCTGCGGGTCGAGGACGCTTTCTTTGAAGGAGACGAGGATCCTAACTTTCATTCCCGAGAACCCTTTCGAAGATATAATCGATTTTTTCAAGGTAACTCTCCAGGGAGAAACAGGCTTCCACTTCCTTTGGAGAGAGTATGGCCACGATGTCTTTATCATTGAGAAGCAGGTCTTTGAGGCTGAGGTTTTCTTTCCAGACCCGCAGCGAGTTCCGCTGGACGAGTTCATAAGCCTGAGGCCGCGGCACGTTCTTTTCGGTTAGGGCGAGGAGGATTTTCTGGGAGAAAATGAGCCCCCTGGTCAGGTCAATATTTTCCTTCATTCTCTCTTCATGGATGACCCAGTTCTTGATGACGTCGGTGGTTTCGGCCAGCATATAGTCCGTCAAGATGAAAGAATCCGGGAAGATGATTCGTTCGGCCGAGGAGTGGGAGATATCCCTTTCATGCCAGAGGGGGATATTTTCCAGGGCCACCTGGAGATTGCCCCGGAGGAGACGGGAGAGGCCGGAGATCCGTTCTGCCCGGACAGGGTTTTTTTTGTGGGGCATGGACGAGGAGCCTTTCTGTCCCTTGGTAAATGGCTCCTCGACCTCCAGGACCTCAGTCTTTTGAAGATGACGTATTTCTTGGGCGAATTTGTCCAAACTGGCTCCGAGGAGGGCCAAAGCGGAAATCACTTCGGCATGCCGGTCGCGCTGAAGAACTTGGGTTGAGACCTTGGCCGGCCGAAGGCCGATTTTTTGAAGAGCCAGTTCTTCCACCCTGGGGTCAAGATGGATATATGTTCCGACAGAGCCAGAAATCCTGCCATAGCTGATAACGTCCTGAGCCCTCTCGAGGCGCTCCTCGTGGCGCTTCATCTCTTCGTACCATACCAAGAGCTTGACTCCGAACGTTATGGGCTCGGCATGAACGCCGTGAGTTCTCCCGATCATGACTGTTTTCTTGTGGCGCAGCGCCTGCTCCTTGATCACGTTCTTGAGCGGCCCGATGTCCTTGCGGATCTTTTCCAAAGACTCTTTGATCAGGAGCGAGAGGGCCGTGTCGACGACATCATAGGATGTCAGGCCCATGTGGATGAAACGGGCGTTCTCGCCGACATATTCTCCCACAGCTTCGAGAAAAGCGATGACATCGTGTTTGACGACCTTTTCGATCTCTTCGATCCTGGCAACGGAGAAGGCCGCTTTTTCTTTGATTTTCTTGAGGGCGGCGGAGGGGATGCGGCCGAGCTCTTCCCAGGCTTCGCAGACAGCCAGCTCAACATCAAGCCATTTGCGGTACTTATTCTCTTCCGACCAGACGGCTCCCATTTCTGGAAGTGTGTAGCGCCCGATCATGAAGCTTTTCCTTGGGAGGAGGTCAAATCATAGCAGGGACATTCTGCCTTGTCAATGAATATGGGAGAAGCAAAGGATTCTGTATAATGGATGTCTAATACGATGAACGCACTGATGAGCGATGCGGCTGATGAGAAGCTGGTGGAATGGGCAAAAAATGGCGATCTTGAAGCTTATGCCGAGCTGATCCGGAGGTATCGTGAGAGGATCTACCAAACCATCTTCCGCTTCACCCGAAGCCACAATGACACGGATGACTTGGCTCAGGAAACATTCCTCCAGGGCTTTAAGGCGCTCAAGCGTTTTAATCAACGATCAAGTTTTTATACCTGGATTTTCCGGATTGCAGTGAACCAAAGTCTAAATTTTTTGAATAAAAAGAAAAGAGAAATGGCGATGGAGAAGTATAAGGACGATATCCCCAAGAGTGCCCAGACTTTTTGTCCTTCTCCTGATTCTGAAGCTTTGGCCACAGAACTTAGAGACAGACTCAATAAGGCGGTCAACTCCCTGCCTGGGCCGTATAAGTCTTCTTTTGTCATGGTCGTTTTCCAGGGACTGAGCCACGCCGAGGCCGCGCGCATCCTGCGCTGTTCCGAGAAAACGGTTTCCTGGCGGATGCATAAAGCCAGGAAAATGCTCCAGGCCAAGCTGAGATCTTATCTTGATGAGGCGCGCAATGAAATGCCGAAAATATGAGCAATGGATATCCGACGCTCTCGACAGGTCTCTCTCCGAAAAGAGGAAAAAAATTCTTGAGGACCATTTAGCCCAGTGTCCGGATTGCCGTGCCTATAATGATCGCCTCAGCCGGATTCAGGCTGAGGCTGTGCGTCCGGAAAAAATCAACCTGTCTCCTCATTATTGGGAAGAGTTTTCGGCAAGCCTTGAAAAAAAGCTCCGGGCCCTGGAACCTGAGAGAGCGACCACAATGCTGTCCCGCCTGGGCTGGAAATGGGCCTGGGCAGGAGCGCCTTTGCTTTTGGCTTTGGCGCTCGGCCTGGTCTTTTTGCGGAACCAGGGGCGGCCCCTCGAAGATGATGTCTTTTCCTTTGAGGCCTGCCTCAATCGTCTCGGCCAGGAGATCGGAGATGATGTCAAACTCGAAGAAAATTTCAACCGCCTCATTTTAGGCTTTCTGGGAGAGGCCTGGGGTTCCGCCGTGCTGGAAGAGCGCTGGGTCGTTTTCAACGACCCTTTCTTTTGGGAAAGCCTTAGCGATGAAGAACTGCAATTGCTAGAACAAGAAATAACCAAGGAAATAAAATCATAGGAGAAAGATATGAGGATGAAGAGATCTTTTTTATTTTTGACTGGGTTCGTTTTTCTAGGCTCTCTGGTCTTCGCTCAGATGCCAGGCCAGAGGACTATGGGCCGGGAAAGAATTCGGGAGAATATCAACAGGCTCCGGTTGCTCCGTATGACCGAGGTGCTTGAACTGACCGAGGAACAGACGGCCAAAATCTATCCGGCGTATTACCGGGTTGAAAAAGAGAAGATGGAGCTCATGAAAAGGCTCAACGGTGAGATCCGCGAACTCAAGGCTCTTCTGGGCGGGGCAGACGCCAAAAAAGAAGAAATCGCCTCCAAAATCAAGACTGTACAGGAGCTGAGAAGCAACCTTCTCCAAAAAGAACAGGAATTTGAGGATTTTCTGGAACAAAATCTCACCGAGATCCAGAAGGCAAAATATCTGGTTTTTTCTGTTGAATTCTATAGAAAATTGGGAGAAAAATTGAACAGGGCCAGGCTGGTATCTAGAGAGAAAACAGAATACTAAAAAAGTCCATTTCTCTCTTGACAAGAAGGCGAAGTTATTCTAATATAGTTGACGTAGAAATGTAATTTCTGCTTTTTCACACAAAAAATAACGAAATTTATTTGAGCTGGCAAAGAGAAAGTATATTTATTTATCAATAAGTCTTTCTCTTTTCTCGTAAGGTCTTAGGCGCAAGGAGACGCGCCTCTGAAACGAAACCTGCGCCAGCGTAGCTCAGTTGGTAGAGCGGCTGATTTGTAATCAGCGGGTCGGG
>CAZOKP010000097.1:0-9516 GCA_964580435.1 uncultured Eubacteriales bacterium | reverse complement strand
GGTCCTGTCACGGTGCGTCCCCCTCCGTTCTCGCTTAAGACCCCCCCACCCACCACCATTCGCTCGCCCGTAGGGGGACGCACCGTGCCACCCACGCCTCATTTTTTGCAGCCCCTGTGGCCTTCTTCGCCCACACCCCTCGCCCTACTCAAACACAATTATAAGGAGGCCTACGGCTACCCTCGCAAGATGCGCTCTCAGGCCGATCTCCGCGTGATGGTCGCTCAAGCCCTTCTCAAAGACCCTTTAGCATAAAATTGGAGATGCCTGCGAACTAGAACTTTTTGTTGACATATACGTCTTTATGGGTGAAGTGTACTTAAGGCGACATCTCTGTTGAGGATGAAGGAGAGCGAAGCGCCCGGAGAGATGGGATGACATCAACCGCAGAGTTCGACCAGGTTTACGATAGATACAAGGGAGATGTCTACCGTTTGGCCCTTTATTTGAGCCAGGACCGGGGCGAGGCTGAGGATATGTTTCAGGAGGTTTGGCTGCGCGTCGTCAGGCACCTGCCAGAGAACGCTGACAGGGAGAACCTGAAGCCCTGGTTAGCGGTGATTGTCATGAATCTTCATCGGGACATGCTCCGAAAAAAGCGGGTCAGACGGATGCTTTTCTTGGGCAGAACGAGGAGCGAAATGACCGAAGCCTCCGCGGCCGAAGAGACGGCAGTGTCCACATACGACCCGGCCGGGAGAGCGCAGAGAGCGGTCACCCGCAAAGATATCGACCGGGCCCTGGCCCGGCTGCCGGAAAAGCAGCGCCGGGTTTTCGTGCTCAAAGAAATCGAAGGGCTTGAGCAGACGGAGATCGCAGGCGCGCTCGAAATTCCGGTCGGGACGGTGAAATCCCTGATGTACCGGGCCGTCAAAAGGCTGCAAAGGGAGCTCGCCTCCTACCATCCCAAAGGGGAGAAGATAAAATGCGATGCCAAGATTTTGAGCGTTTGATCATTGAGGCCGGCGAAGGGAAGCTGAGCCCGGAGGAACGGCTCACCATGGAGCGGCATCTGGCTCAGTGCCCGGCCTGCGCGGAGTTTAGAGATTCATGGGAAGATCTTCATCTCTCCCTTGAAAAGGCGCCCGCGCCCCCTCTTCCCCCAGAGCTTGAGCAGAGGGTTCGGCTCGCCTGCCACGAAGAACTTGGCACCAGGCCTACGCGCCGGCCACGGCCCCGACGCGCTGCAGCAGCAGTTCGTGTCCCCTGGCCGATCTGGGTTGCGCTGGCCGTCCTCACCGTCTTGACCGCCGCTTTTCTTGTCCCGGGCGTCGAGGGATTTCTCCGTGATCAAAAGTTTACGCTGGAGGCCGTCTTGGTCCTGGGCATTATCCTTCAGAACGCCTTGATGCTCTTTTTCGCTCCCGTTATTTTGAATAAACAAGGAGGTTTATCATGGCCGTTTTATCAGGAAAAATGACCGCGCTTCTCATATTTGTTTTGCTCCTGCTTTTCGCAGGTTTCATCCTGACTCCGCTGGTGCTTGCCCCGTTTGGAATCTTTGCCGGACTGGCCAGGGGAGTGCATCACGTATCCCTCAACGGCTGGCACCTTGGTCCCTGGTTTCCTTTAGTCCCGCTTTGGTCTTTTTCTCTCCTCTTCTTCATCCTCTGGATCGTGGTGATTGTCTGGGTCTACCGGGATGCCGAACAGCGGAAGATGAGCGGCGTCCTGTGGGCGCTTCTGGTCTTCATCGGAAATTTAATCGGGCTCCTGATCTATCTGATCGTGCGCCAGGACCACCCTCTGCCGGCTTCAGGAAAGTCGACGGCAAGCGCTCCCCCTGCATCTCCGCCGGCGAAAGCGCCGACGCCGACATGCCCTTCCTGCCAGAAGCCGGTGGAGAAGGGGTTCACCTATTGTCCCCATTGCGGGGCGCCGCTCCAGCAGGTCTGCAAGAACTGCGGCAAGCCCGTCGAGTCCGCCTGGAAAGCCTGCCCGCACTGCGGCGCGCAGCTCGAAAAAAAAGAGTGAAATGATCGCTTTATGATAGGCTACGCACAGAGGACGACAAGACTCCATGAGAAAGGGCGAGAAAAACACTCAGGCAAAAAGGCTTGAGAACACAAAGCGCTTAAAAGCTTTCATTAAGCGGGCCAACATTGACATAATCGGCGTCGCTGATATGAGTAAGCTCGAAGACCTGCCACTGGGCATTCCTCTCGACGTTTCTCACTTCATTACGAAATTTCCCTACGCCATTGTGCTGGGTGCCCAGCTGGGCAAAATAGGAAAAAAGGCCAAAGGCGATAAAGTCGCGCTCTTTCTGGAGAAGGTGGCCCTGGGCCTCTGGGATTATATCAACGAAGAGCGTTATCATGCCTTGACTATTCACACGGACGATGAGTTCGACCCGGTCCACCGAATCGGCCTCATGTCGCTCAAAGTCCTGGCCAAGACTGCCGGGCTCGGCTGGCAGGGTCGCTCGCTCCTCATCGTCTCTCCCGAATTTGGGCCGCTTCACCGCCTGATCGCTGTCCTCACCGACATGCCGCTCATCCCCGATGATCCCATCGCCAGCCTGTGCGGCGACTGTTCCTTGTGCGTCGATTATTGCCCGCCGAAATCCCTGACTCTGGTCCGGTTCGACGACCGGCCCGAAACCCGCGAGCAGGTCCTCAACATCGCCACGTGCAAGGGCGATGAAGCCTGCCTGGTGTGCCTGCAAGTCTGCCCCTGGGCCAGAAAACAAAGAGCACAAACCTGATGGTTTTATGTGTTCTCTGCTGCGCCAGAGAACTCATGATCAGGGAGAAGCTGGAATTTTTACTGCTCTTGAAGGGGCGGAGCCTGAAAGACTTTTGTCGAAGAGGGGTGGAGTAGAATTCTTACGGCTTTAGGCAAAATCGTGTACCGAAGGTCCTGGCCCTGCGCTTCTTCGCCGTCGAAATCCAGGCCGAGCGGTCCATCCTCGGAGTGAACCCGGACCGCGGCGGCGCGGGTCGAGTGAACATCATTTCGCTCGAGATGCTTCCCGCTAAAAACAGTCCGTAGGGCTAGCAGGATCTGAATCCGGGGCATGCCCTCCACGAGGATGATATCGAACAGGCCATCGTCGGCCAGGGCGTTGGGCGCGACCCACATCCCCCTGCCGAAAAATTGGCCGTTGGCTATTGCCAGCAGGTAGCTCGGGCCCTCATAGAAACGGGCCCCGTCGCATTCCACGATGACCCGCTGAGGCTTATACCGGAACAACGTGCTGATGGTCGCGTGAAGAAAACTTAAGGCCGTGCGCCGCCTGAGGCTGTTCACCCTCGCCACGATCTCGCCGCTGACGCCGGCGCTTGAGATGTTGAGAAAGAAGCGTTTGGCGGGCAAGCCGCCGCGGCTGACATCAACGTATTCCGCTTTTCCCAGATCGCAGGGGACAGGTTTCGCCTGCGCCAGCCAATCTACCGCTGCCAGAGGATCTGACGGGATCCCCAAGGCCCGCGCCCAGTCGGTCCCCGTGCCCACAGGAAGGATGCCAAAAGAGATCGAAAGCTCGGGCCGACTGGCCAGGGCATTGACCACCGAGTTGTTGGTTCCGTCGCCGCCCACGGCAATCACACGATCAACTCCGCCCGCGGCTGCCGCATCGAGATGCCCGGCCACTTCTTCCGGTGCGCTGCTGACAGCGACCGTGAATTCGCCCATGACCTTCGCCATCCGCCCCTCGATGCTCTTGAAAACCCTCTCGGCCTTCCCGCCGGCAGCGTTTGCATTAATGATGACCAGTGTGCGCATTTCACCATTCCTTCGGCAAGCCGTAGGCTATCGACCAGATGCGGCGATAGCGCTCGGCTTCCTCATCCCAACGCTCATCTCCCCATCCCAGATGCTTTTTAAGCAGCGGCTCTATAGCGGGCAGCAGACTCTCGCCTCCGTCGGGCAGCAATATGCTGAGCCGGAAGCGCCGCATAAGCAAATCATCGAGGTGACTGACCGCCTCATGGCCCGCCGCCCAGGCCAGCTCAGCCCAGAGATAAGGGGTTCCTGGAATGAGCGAAATGAAGTCAGGAAATGAAGCGGCCGCGCGGGGCGCCGCTGCTCCATAGCGGCCCCAGAGACGTCTCGCGGCGTCCGCATCCTCGATTCCCTCTATCTCCTGCGCCGGGTCTAACGTTTCAAGCACCTGCGCATTAGAATCCGGCTCCGGGATATCCGGGTTTATTTCGTGGGCTTCCTTAAGCGCGTCGATCGCGTGGAGCCGAAAAGTCGTCAGCTTTCCGCCGGTCACGGTCAAGAGCCCGTGCTCCTGCCAAATTGCATAGTCGCGGCTTTCGGCTGAAGGGTCGGCCTTGCCCGTATCGACAACCGGGCGAATCCCGGCCTGAGCGCTGAGCACATCCCTTTTCGTCAGGCCAAGCTCCGGAAAATGGGACACGACGGCCCGCAGCAGATATCTGGCCTCCTCGATAGAGATCGATGCCTCTGCATCCATCGGCAGATCGTGATCCACATCCGTTGTTCCAACCAGGGCCACCCCTTCCCAAGGATAGACAAAGACAGGCCGGCCGTCATCAGGATGACTGAAGGCGATAGCCTGATAGACAGGGAATCGGTCCAGGCTGAAGTAAAGATGGCTGCCCCGAAGCGGCCGCAGACGCCTTGCTTCACCGACCTCCTGGCGCAGCTCATCGGCCCAGGCCCCCGTGGCGTTGATTACAAGGCGCGCTCGTGCTTCGGCGGTCTCTCCCCTCATCTCATCCCGCACTGCCACTCCTGTGATCCGCTCTCCCTCTTTCAACAGCCCGATGACGGCCGCATAATTCAGGGCCACCGCCTTTTGCTTCCCGCCAGCGAGCAGCCCGTCGTGAAGCACCCTCACTACAAGCCGGGCATCGTCCGTCTGCGCGTCCATATAGTGATAGCCTCGCTCTAGGTTGCGCGTCTTCAACCCGGGCGCCATCATTCCGATATCGACCTCATCGAGGCGTTGGTAATCGCCGGCATCCGGGGCGAGGCGCGTGTATATGCCCAGCCCGACTCCCATGACCCAGGGACTGGGATGTCCCCCTTCATAAATGGGATAGATAAACCCGAGCGGCTCGACAAGGCCGGGAGCCGCCTCGAGCAGCCGCTGGCGTTCTCGGACGCTTTCCCTGGTTAGCTTAATTTGCATGTGCCTGAGGTAGCGGAGACCGCCGTGCACCATTTTCGAAGAGCGGCTGGACGTACCGGAGGCGAAATCCGCCTTCTCCAGGAGCAGCGTCCGCACGCCGCTCCGCGCCGCCAAAGCCAGGATGCCTGCGCCCGTGATTCCTCCGCCGATAATGATTAGATCCCACGGTTTTTCGAGCTGAGCCCAGGCCTCCTCCCGCCAGCCCGGCTCCCAGGGTGAACGATACTCCTCGCGGCCCACGATTATCCCCGCCTCCCGCTTCCGATGAGCTTCCCGGGATTCATGATGCCCGCCGGGTCAAAGGCTCGGGTCAGGCCGCCGAGCGCCTGAACCCCCAGCCGCCCCTTCTCGCTTTCGATCCAGGGTTGATGGTCCAGGCCGATGCCGTGCTGATGGGAGATCGTACCGCCGTGGGAAACGATGGCGCGGCTGGCGGCTTCCTTGAGCTTCCTCCACCGACCCAATGTTTCTTCGGCGCTCCCGGCCAGGCGGAAAATATAAGTCACATAAATGCTGGCTCCTGTCACGTAGACATGAGAAACATGGGCAAAGGCGAGAACACGCTCCCCGCTATCCTTGAGCCCTCCGCGCAGTGCCTTCAATATCGCTTCACTCGCTGGGCCGAGTTTTTTCCAGGTCAGAGCGGTTTCCAATGTGTCCACAGCGTAGCCGAGGTCCCAGAGGGTATTGCGCAGGTAAGGCGTCTTGAAGCGGCTCTTTCTCCATTCGTTCCCCATCCTGCGGCCGATATGAACACCGCCGTGCTCGCGCGCAATATCCAGGGCTATGCGGCGCGTCCTCTTGGCCATGCCTTCTTCTCTAGTGATGCCCATGAAAAGCAGGCATTTTTCGTCCTTAATCCCGCGCACGCGCAGCAACCCGTTGAGCAGGCGGATCAGCCGTTCGTTTCCCACTAGGACCAGGCTGGTGTTTGTCTCCATGCCGTCGCTCAGGCGGAGCATTGAAACCCGAAGCCGTGCCCGTACCATCTCCCTCACGGCGGCGATGCCCTGGCCCCATTCCGGAAAAAAGATGGCGTGAAATTTTTCGAGTTGAGGCAGGGGACTCACGCGCACAAAAGCCCTGGTGATGATTCCCAGGCGGCCCTCTGAGCCGAGGACTGCCTGCCTCAGGTCCGGCCCGGCGGCGCTTGCCGGGAAAGGCGGCATCTCCAGCTTTCCCGCTGGGGCAATCATCCTTCCCCCGGCAAAAAGATCCTCGATGCGCCCATAGTAGAGGGATTGCTGCCCGCTCGACCGCGTAGCGATCCATCCGCCCAGGGTCGAGTACTCGAAAGACTGGGGAAAGTGGCCGAGAGTATAGCCGTGAGCCCGTAACTGGGCTTCGAGGTGGGGACCGGTCACCCCGGCCTCAAACGTAGCGATACGGCTGTCTTTGTCCAGCTTGGACATTCGGCGCATCCTTTCCATGTCGACGGTCAGGACAGGATGCTCCGAAGGGAGCGGGTTGATGTGTCCGACGACGCTCGTCCCTCCTCCATAGGGAATTAGCCAGGTTCCCGTCTCCCCGGCAAAAGCGATGGCTTTTTCCACGTCCTCTTCGGAAGAAGGCCGGGCCACGCCGTCAGGAAAGCGGTCGATCGCGCCGAACCGGAGGGCGATCCAATCGGGGAGTGACTGTCCGCGGGCATGGAGGAGCCTTACGGCCGGATCTCGGTTGATCAGCGGGTGATCGGGCAGGCGGCTGGCGGGGATGCGTCGAACGATTTCGTCAAAACGGGCTGAAGGCCCGGGTTGCGCCGGCCCGATGACTTCGGCAAGATAGGCTTGGGCGGAAGCGGGTACAGGATAGTCGATTTCGTCGCTTCCCCAACCGTTCCATCGTCTCATTAGATGTCCTCCTTCACTCTACCCATCTGCCTATGATTAAAATACATGCTGTCCAAAGCCAGGTCAAGAGCTTGGAAGTATTTCCAGTTCCGTGATAGTCCTATGCTGATAGAAGGGGAGGGTGGCGTGGTTCGGGGGCCCCCCGCCGCCCCGAGCGTTTGATGCCCCGGTCTTTGGCTCTGAGAACAACATGATTGACCGCGAGGGCGCCGGGGGGGAACCGCGACAGGACCCGCCCCCAACACAGAAACAGAGACGGAATCTCAAGAGCTTTAAAAATCGTTGAAAAAACGTGCGTTCTGAGGCAAGATATATCCTTCATGCCTGAATTTCTTTGGAAGGAGTCATCATCTATGAGAAAAACAACCGTCCTATTGCTGGCCCTAGCGCTGTGCTTTTTCGCCTGCGCTAAAAAGGAAGAGCCGACGCCTGCCGCTGGGTCCGCAATGAATCCATTTTTCACGGCCTGGACGACACCGTTCGAGACGCCCCCTTTCCCCGAAATAAAGGAAGCTCATTATATGCCCGCCTTCAAAGAAGGCATGGCGCAGCAGAAGAAAGACGTTGAAACCATCGCCGCTAGCACCGAGACGCCAAACTTCGTCAACACTGTCGAGGCCCTCGAACGCACGGGCGACCTGCTCGCCAGGGTCAGCGCCGTTTTCTTCGCCCTGACGGAAAGCAACACCAACGACGAGCTCCAGAAAATCGAGAATGAGGTTGCGCCGCTCCTGGCGAAGCACGAGGACGATATTGTTCTCAACGACAAGCTCTTTCAGCGGGTCAAAGCGGTCTGGGACGAGAAGGGCAAGCTCACTCTTACGCCCGAGCAGGCCCGCCTCTTGGATAAGGCCTACAAGTATTTCGTCCGCAACGGTGCAGCTCTCGACGAAACGAAGAAAGCCGAGCTGCGCAAGATCAACCAGGAGCTGGCGGTGCTCACCGTCAAGTTCGGCGAGGACGTCCTCAAGGAGGACAATAACTTCATCCTGACCCTGGAAAAACAGGAGGACCTTGCTGGCTTGCCCCAGGACGTCGTCACGGCCGCCGCCGAAGCCGCCAAAGCCAAAGGCCTTGAGGGAAAGTGGGTTTTCACGCTCCACAAGCCGAGCTGCATCCCGTTCTTTCAGTATTCAGCAAAGCGGGACCTGCGCGAAAAGCTCTTCAAGGCTTTCATCAGCCGCGGCGATAACAACAACGAATTCGACAACAAGGCCATCCTGTCGAAGATTGCCGCCCTCCGGGTAAAACGCGCTAACCTGCTCGGCTACAAGACGCACGCCGACTATGTCCTCGAAGAGTGCATGGCCAAAACACCCGCCGGCGTCTACAAGCTCCTCAATCAGCTCTGGGTCCCGGCCCTGGCTATGGGCAAGACAGAGGCCAAGGAACTCCAGGCCTTGATCGACCAGGAGGGAGGGGACTTCAAGCTCGAGCCCTGGGATTGGTGGTATTACGCCGAAAAGCTCAAGAAGGCGAAATACGACCTCAATGATGAGGCCTTAAAGCCCTACTTCGATCTCGAGGCCGTCCGCAAGGGCGCCTTCGACGTGGCCGGCAAACTCTGGGGCCTCCGGTTCGAGAAACGCACGGACATCCCCGTCTATTATCCTGAAGTCGAGGTTTTCGAGGTCAAAGAGGCCGACGGCACCCATATCGGGATCCTCTATACGGACTACTTTCCGCGGTCGTCCAAGCGCGGCGGCGCCTGGTCCGGTGCTTTCCGGCAGCAGTTCGTCCGCGACGGCAAAAAAATTACGCCCGTCATTTTCAACGTCGGCAACTTCACCAAGCCTACGGCGGAGAAGCCCTCTCTCCTAACCTTCGAAGAAGCAGAAACACTTTTCCACGAGTTCGGCCATGCTCTTCACGACTTGCTTTCCAATGTCACCTACAGGAGCTTGTCCGGGACCAACGTAGCGCGCGACTTCGTCGAGCTCGGCTCTCAGATCATGGAGAATTGGGCCGGCGATCCCGAGGTCATCAAATCCTACGCCAAGCACTACCAGACGGGAGAGCCTATCCCGCAGGAACTCGTGGACAAGATCAAGAACTCGGGCCTTTTCAATCAGGGCTTCGCCACGGTTGAATACCTGGCGGCCTCATACCTGGATATGGACTGGCACACGTTGACCGAGCCGGTCGAGCAGCTCGCTAACCCCTTCGAGGACGCCTCCATGAAAAAGATCGGCATGATGCCGCAGATCGTCGTCCGTTACCGCTCCCCTTATTTCCAGCATATTTTCAGCGGAGGATACTCGGCGGGATACTATAGCTACATCTGGAGCGAGGTCCTCGACGCCGACGCTTTCGAGGCCTTCAAGGAGACGAGTCTTTACGACCAGGCAACGGCCAAGAGCTTCCGGGAGAACATCTTCGCGAAGGGAGGCTCGGAGGATGAGATGGCGCTCTATGTCCGCTTCCGCGGCCGCGAGCCCAAGGTCGAGCCACTGCTCAAGCGCCGAGGTTTCCTGAAGTAAGAAGATACCAGCGTCGAGGAGTTCGCCAGACCCGGACGGCTCTATTGCGAAAAGTGGGGTAAAACAAAGAACGATAAGATAG
>CAZOKP010000096.1:6051-9657 GCA_964580435.1 uncultured Eubacteriales bacterium | reverse complement strand
AGAGATTCGGGTTGCCCAAGGAAGAATTGTCTCGAATTTTCTGGGAAGGCGTGAATGTCGATTATGCCAAGCTGCAGGAAGCCTGTGAATCCGTAAAAGCAGTCCTGGCCGGGGGAAAGGACGTGCATATCACGAATCCCAACGGGACAGACCTGAAAGTCAGGATTGAAGGGAGACCGGCCTTTGTGAGCGACGGCGTTATCTCGGCCGCTGACCAGAAGAAAGGAGGCGCCGCCTGCATAGTCTATTTGCCTGCGGGCGAGGCGTACATAACACCCGTGCCCGGCACAGCCGAAGGAAAAGTCGTGATTGACAGGAGCTTTTATGCGGGAAAGGAGATTGAGGGACTGACGATGATATTAAAGGCTGGCAAGCTTGTGTCGATGACGGCGAAGTCCGGGCTTGAGGGCCTTAAGGCCTTGTATGATGCCTCGGGCGCCGGCAAGGAAGATTTCGCTTTTATCGATATCGGCCTGAATCCGAATGTCCGTGCCATCGCGGGAAGCCGCTTGACAAATTATGTCTGCAATGGAATGGTCACTCTCGGCATCGGCAACAATGTCTGGGCCGGCGGAACGAACGCCGTTTCTTTTTCTTACGACGGATTCTTACCTGGAAGCACTCTGACGATCGACGGGAAGACAATAGTCGAAAACGGCAGCCTGAAACACTGACCTCTTTTTGAAACCCGCTCCTCCGGGCATTTCTTATCTGAATAGGCTCACCAGAGAGCCAAAACGAGGGAAAAATCGTTGACTTTCCAGGGGAAAATCTGGTATTTTAGCCGCACGGCGCTATCGTCTAGAGGCCCAGGACAGGTGGTTCTCAGCCATCAGACCGGGGTTCGAATCCCCGTAGCGCTGCCATCTGGACTTTCCGGTTTTCCCCTGATTTAAGTGCCACTTGAAAGCATTTGTCTTTTCTCGCCGTAAGGCAAAGGTAGGCAACTTTAAGCATCTTGTGTCACCAAGTTAGAGGTTTGTTTTCAGTTGACTAACCTCCTCATTCCTTGATAACCTTTAGCCACACCGGATAAAAGGGACGATAAGTGGCTGTCAAGTGCCCGAAATGCGATACCGAGAATACCTCCGATTCCCAGTTTTGTAAGAAGTGTGCTACTCTGCTTCCTTCTTCAGAGGAAATCTCTATTTCTCAGACAGAGACCCTTCAGACTCCCATTAAAGAATTAACTACAGGCTCGACCTTCGCCGGCCGGTACCAGATCATCGAGGAGCTGGGAAAGGGCGGAATGGGCCGGGTTTACAAGGTCTATGACTCTGAACTCAAGGAGAAAATCGCCCTTAAACTCCTAAAACCCGAGATCGGGATTGATAATGAGATGATCGAGCGCTTCCGGAATGAGCTCAAGCTTGCCCGTAAAATCAGCCAGAGAAATGTCTGCCGCATGCATGACCTCAACCGAGAGGAAGGCGCTTATTACATCACCATGGAGTATGTCCATGGGGAGGACCTCAAGAGGCTGATCAGGAAAGTGGGCCAGATGTCGGCGGGAAAAACAATTTCCATCGCCAGGCAGGTTTGCGAAGGTTTGGCCGAGGCCCATAGCCTGGGAATCGTGCACCGGGATTTGAAGCCGCAGAACATTATGGTGGATGAGGCTGGGAACGCCAAGATCATGGATTTCGGGATCGCCCGGTCGCTCAAGGTGAAGGGAATAACGGGCGCCGGCGTGATGATCGGGACGCCCGAGTACATGTCACCGGAACAGGTGGAGGGCAAAGAGGTCGACCAGCGCTCGGATATCTATTCGCTGGGCGTGATTCTTTACGAGATGGTGACAGGCCGCGTGCCGTTTGAAGGGGATACGCCATTTACGATCGGGGTGAAGCATAAGAGTGAGATTCCGAAGAATCCTAAAGAACTCAATGCCCAAATTCCTGAAGACTTGAGCCGTTTGATTCTCCGTTGCCTGGAGAAGGAACAAGAGAAGAGGTACCAGAGCGCAGACGAGGTGCATTCGGAGCTGGCCAAAATAGAGAGGGGAATCCCGACAACAGAACGGATTGTTCCTGAGCGAAAGCCCTTCACTTCAAAGCAGATCACTGTGACTTTTGGCCTGAAAAAGGTTTTTCTACCTGCTCTTGGGCTTATTTTTCTTGTCATAGCTGCGGTGGTCATTTGGCAGATCTCCCTTAAAAAAGAAGCCCCGCTCACAACCTCGTCAACAAAGTCTATTGCCGTGCTTCCGTTTGTGGATTTGAGCCCGACCAAAGACCATGAATATTTATGTGATGGAATTTCGGAAACACTTATCAGCGCGTTGAGCAATATCGAAGGTCTATGGGTGCCTGCCCGGACATCAGCATTTTTCTTCAAGGGCAAAAGCCAAGATATCCGTGAGATCGGCCAGAAGCTCAACGTGGAAAATGTGCTCGAAGGAAGTGTCCAGGCCGCCGGGGAGAATCTTCGGGTCACAGCCCGGATCAGCAATGTCAAAGACGGCCGCCAGGTTTGGTCTGAGATCTACAATCGCAAAATGGCCGATATATTTTCTATCCAGGACGACATCGCCAAAGCCATAGTCACAGCGCTAAAGATTAAGCTTTTGGGTGAAAAGGGTGCGCCCCTTGTCAAGAATTATACCGAGAATCTCGAGGCTTATAGGCTCTATTTGCAGGGCCGCAATTATTGGAACAAGAGGAGTGGGGCAGATTTAATAAAATCTATTGAATATTTCGAGAAAGCGATTGGAATAGACCCGAATTATGCGCTTGCCTATGCAGGCTTGAGCGATGCTTACTACATTCTTGGAAACAATGGCTTCTGGCCGGCTGAAAAGGCATTTCCCAAAGCTAAAGCAGCGGTATCGAAGGCATTAGAAATTGATGACAAACTTGCCGAGGCTCACACTTCCTTGGCAGCCATAATATGGAATTATGATTGGGATTTTGTTGGCGCTGAGAAAGAATTCAAGCTGGCAATTGAACTTAATCCCGGCTATGCCACAGCCCACCATTGGTATGCATACTTCATGTCAAGTTTAGGCCGACATGAGGAGGCTGGTAGAGAGATTAAAATAGCTCGAGAGCTTGATCCATTAGCGCCTCGGATAGCCGCAAATGTGGGCCTTCTCCTCTATTATGCACGGAGATATGACCAGGCACTCAAGGAATTGAATAAAGCCCTTGAAGCGGATCCGAATCACGGAGTCACTTACACATATCTGGGATGGGTTTATGAGGCGATGGAGAAATATGAAGAGGCCATCAAATCTTACGTTCGACGTATTGAGCTTGAAGGAGGATCTAAAGACCTGAGCGAAGGTATAGCAAGTTGTTATGCGCTTATGGGGAAACGGGAAGAGGCGTGGAAAATACTTAATAATATAATAGGATATTCAAAAGAGAATTATGCATCGCCTGTATTTATAGCCGTGGTTTTTGCGTCTCTTGGAGAAAAAGAACAAGTTTTTGTCTGGCTTGAAAAAGCTTTCCGAGAGCGCAATCCGGATTTAGTTACGTATCTGAAAAATCACCACGGATTTGACCCGGTGCGGTCTGACCCGCGGTTTACCGAGCTGCTGCGTAAAATCGGCTTGGAGAAATAATCTAAGAAGCCATGTCCAATTGTAAAAATTCTTCGACT
>CAZOKP010000096.1:0-5951 GCA_964580435.1 uncultured Eubacteriales bacterium | reverse complement strand
GAGGTAAATTATGCCGAAAACAAAACTTGGAAAATGGGCGGTTGGATTGATAGCGGTTTTCTTTTTTTCTATTCTATCAGTAATACTTTTTGGTCATTCGGGACATAGACCGGGAGATCCGGTATTTATCATACCGGCAATATGTGCGGCGATTTCTGGAACTGCTGCTTTCTTTACCGCAGCAATAAGCTTGTTTAGATTTAAGGACCGCTCATTTCTTGTGATATTTATCTCAATCATCGGATTCCTAATTACGCTCATTGTAATAGGGGAGATGGTAGAAGGTATTATCTATCGCATAAATCATTGAGGTCAAAGTGAAATCATCTCAAATACACGCAAGGGCTTTATAAGCTTTTGCGACCTCTTAACACCCTGAGAGCGCGATAGCGCGAGCCGGAGTGGCGGGACTGGTAGACGCGCTGAACTCAAAATCCAATCTGGGGTGACTCGGATATGGGTTCGATTCCCCCCTGCAGCACCAGTTTTCCCAAGGGTTAGAACAGGCCCTTTTGAGAGAATCATGACAAAAAAGGATAATCTCGGGGTGTTAAAAGAGAAGCGAAGGGCGAAAAGAGTCAAAAAGGACGATATCGCCGGACAATGCAAGGATCCGGCCTGAGCATTGCTGTTCCCGCCGTTCTTTGGCTGGAATTTTCATCTCCCGGTTTTTCAGTTGCAAAAAGGATCGTCTTTTTTTAAAATAATTCGGCTCAAAATTAGTTTTGAATGAAGGAGGAAACGATGAGAAGAAGAACAGGGCTGATGCTCCTTGCGATCTTCCTGTTGCTGTTTGGCTCGAGTATGATCAAGGCCGCGGATGATCAGAAAACGCCGCCGATCACCCAGGTCAATGTGCAACTGCTTGGCCCGCAGCGGCTCGGTCCGCTTCCGCCTGTGATAGCTCCGCCGAACAACCCGCCCTCGAGCGCCAAGATCCGTCTGGGGAAGATGCTCTATTTTGATCCCCGCCTCTCTGCAGACAACTCGGTCAGCTGCGCCACCTGCCACGACCCGGCCATGGGTTGGTCAGATGCAGGGCCGACCAGTAAGGGTATTAAAGGCCAGATGGGCGGCCGCCGGGCGCCGCCGGTCTCTAACGCCGCCTACAGCCCCCTCCAGTTCTGGGATGGGCGAGCTCCCTCGCTTGAGGAGCAGGCCAAGGGTCCGATCCAGAACCCGATCGAGATGGGAAATACTCATGAAGCCATGATTCGCACTGTGGCCGATATTCCCGGCTATGTCGAGGAGTTCAAGAGAGTATTCGGAGAAGGCCCCATGACTGTCCAGCAGGTCGCGGATGCCATTGCCGCCTTCGAGCGCACGGTCGTCACCACCGACTCGCGTTTTGACCGCTACGTGCGCGGCGACCACGATGCCTTGAGCAAGCCGGAAAAACAGGGGCTGGAGATCTTCAACGGCAAAGGGCACTGCACCGCCTGTCACTGGGGCCCGTACTTCAGCGACGGCCGCTTTCATAATCTCGGCGTTCCACCCAAAGACCCCAAGAATCCCGATGTCGGGCGATATGCGGTGACGAAGAATCCGAAGGACAAGGGAGCCTTCAAGACTCCCACCGTGCGCGATGCGGCTCGGCGCGCTCCCTACCTCCATGACGGATCCGAGAAAACTCTGGAATCGCTGATCGAGTTCTACAACAAGGGCGGCGGCAAGGATCCGAACCTCGACCCGCTGATGGTACCGCTGGAACTGACAAAACAAGAGATAAAAGCGCTGGTGGCTTTCATCCAAGCTCTGGACAGCCTCAACCCTGAAGTCGCTGATGTCAAACCGATCCCGGCCTCAGAACTGCCGAAGTGAGGAGGAAGCCATGAAAAAATTACTGAACATCACCTTTGTTGGTATTTTGATGCTCCTTTTCCTTGGCCAGAGCCTGTCCGCCATCCCGGCTTTTGCCCGCAAATACGGGTTCAATTGCAACATGTGCCACGTTGGCTTTCCCAAGCTGAACGACTTCGGCCAGCGCTTCCGCGACAACGGCTACCAGATTCCGGGTCAGACCGGCGAGGAAAAAAGCATCTTCGAGACCGGAATCCCTCTCGCCCTGCGGATGACGGTTGGATATACTACTTATAGCAATGGCCAGGGCTCGGCTGCCGGTTTCCACGTCTACGGCCTGGACCTTCTGGCTGCGGGCGTCCTGCACAAGAATATCTCGTTCTTTTTTGTTTACACGCCGCGCATCGACGACCCGGCGGCTGATTTTACCGGCCCGCAAAACGGCAACAACCCTGCCCAACTGGCGGCCATTGAGTCGGCCAATGTGGTCTTCAGCAACCTGATCCCGGAAAAGCTCAACCTGCGCATCGGCCGCTTTGAGCCGGCTTATGAACTGCTCAGTTCCAAACGGATGTACTATCTGCTTGAGCCCTACGAGATCTACGTCTTCAACAACGACCTGAATCCTTTTGATTTTTCCGCCAATCAGCTCGGGATCGAAGCCACCGGCCGCTTCAAGTACGGCTTCAAGTACGCCGCGGGCTTTATCAACGGGACTGGAGGCGACCCCGACAACAATAAGTCCCAGGATCTCTATTTCGTTCTGACCAAGGTCTTTGGCCCGGGAGAGGGCCTGACGGCCGGCCAGCGCATCGGCGTTTTTGGGTTTTTCGGTTGGCAGCCGACTGATTATGCCGGCTCCATCGTATCCCCGCTGGGTGACGCCAACGGCAAGAACAGCCAGAGCTTTTACCGCATTGGCGGAGACCTCAGCTTGAACTGGAAGACCTTCAACCTGCGGACCATGGCCTTTAAGGGAGTGGACAACAGAGACTTCAACGCTCTCAATCCGTTTGAAGACTATTCGTTCTTGGGAGGAGTAGTCGAACTCGACTGGGCCGGCCTGGCCAACAATCGCCTGGTGGCCTCTCTGATGTACAACTGGGTCCGGCCACCGAGCTATGACGATATGCCCAAGGTGAACGCTTTCTCGATTCTTGCACGCTACTACATGGGAAGCTGGTACGCGGTGAACCTCGCTTTACATGCCGAATATACCTATCGCACGGTCGGCGTCGGGAGCCCGTTGAAAGAAAACTATTTCACCTTGGCGCTTGACTTTGATTTTTAAGGAGCAGTGAGGATCGCAACGAGTTGAACGAATTTTTGGAATTCCAGGGCATTTCCAAGCGGTTCGGGACGATTCAGGCGGTTGAAAACGTTTCACTGCAGATCAAAAAAGGGGAATTTTTTTCTCTCTTAGGACCGAGCGGTTGCGGGAAAACGACCATGCTCCGTCTTGCGGCCGGCCTCGAAAACCCCGACTCGGGTCGAATCTGGCTTGATGGCAAGGATATCACGGACCTGCCTGCCAACAAGCGCAAGGTGAACACCATTTTTCAAAGCTATGCCCTTTTTCCCCATATGACAGTGTGGGACAACATCGCCTTCGGCCTGCACATCGCTAAAAAGCCCAAGAATGAGGTCAAATCCGAGGTGGAAAAGATGCTCCACCTGATCCGGATGACAGACCAGGCGCATAAAAAACCCGGCCTGCTTTCAGGCGGGCAGAAACAGCGGGTGGCCATCGCCAGGGCGCTCATCAACAAGCCCCAGGTGCTGCTGCTTGATGAACCGCTCGCCGCCCTTGACCTGAAGCTCCGGCAGCGGATGCAGATCGAGCTGGACATGATCCATGACCAGGTTGGGATCACCTTCCTGTATGTCACCCATGACCAGGGCGAGGCGATGAGCCTCAGCGACCGGATCGCCGTAATGGATTCGGGGCGGATCGAGCAGGTCGGCACGCCCGCGGAGATCTACGAGGCCCCCCGGACAAGTTTCGTGGCCGCGTTCATCGGCGACACCAACTTTTTGGAGGGGGAAGTCACGGATCTCGTGGACAATGAGTACTGCCGCCTTAAAATCGCCGGGATTCCCGGGATCATCAGTTTCAATGACAAGTCCATCCGGCCCGGGAATCCTGTCTTCTTGAGCGTCCGTCCGGAGAAAATACACATTTCCCGGGACCGGCCCGAGGAGTCCCAGCTGAGGAACATTCTCCCTGCGATCGTCGAAGATGTCATTTACCTTGGTTCCACGACCAAATACTGGGCCCGCGCCGAAGGCCACCGCATTCAGATCCTGCGCCAGCACTCCCGTTTTTTCCTGGATGAGAAGCCGATCCGCTGGAATGACCAGGTCTGGATCTGGTGGCATGGCGATGACAGTTTCATGCTGGAGCGTTATCGTGAGATTGATGAAGGCTTAATCGCAGTACCGCCGCAAAAAGTGGGCGAACCCGATGGAAATAACGAGAAGCCTTAAAAGGCGCGGCAGATGAAGATCGAAACCAGACAAAAAATAAGGGAATGGCTGCTCTCCCTTCCTTCCCTTATCTGGCTTTGCCTTTTTTTCGTTCTTCCCACGCTCTTCGTTTTTGCCATTGCTTTCCGGCCGTCCAACCCTTACGGGGGCATCAGCGCGGGATGGACACTCGACAACCTGCGCCATCTCGCCGACCCCAGTTATCTCGTCGTCGCCTGGCGCACATTTTGGATCAGCGTCCTGACAACGATTATCTGTATTTTTCTGGCCGTTCCCGCGGGCTATTATCTCGCCCGGGTTTCTTCCAGGTGGCGCAATTTTTTTCTGATGCTGATCATCATCCCCTTTTGGACGAACTTCTTGATCAGGGTTTTTGCCTGGAAGTCGCTACTGCATCCTGAGGGGTTGATCAAACGTGCGCTCGTCTTTTTGGGTCTGGCCGGTCCGCAGACGTCTCTTCTCTATAATCCGGGCGCCGTCGTGCTTGTCTCGGTTTATACATTCCTGCCGTTCACTATCCTTCCGCTCTACGCGGCCGCCGAAAAGTTCGATTTTGAGCTCCTCGAAGCAGCCCGTGACCTTGGGGCAAAGCCCTTCCAGGCTTTCCGAAAAATTTTCATTCCCGGGATCCGGAGCGGCCTTGTCACAGCCGTCCTTTTTGTTCTTATCCCGTCTCTCGGTTCTTATGTCATCCCGGACATTGTCGGGGGGACCACGAGCGAGATGATCGGCAACAAGATCGCCCAGAGGGTCTTTGCCGACCGGAACCTGCCCCAGGCCAGTATCCTGTCCGTGGCCCTGATCCTGCTGGTCCTGGCGCCGCTCATCGCTGTCCTGGTCCTCGAGCGGAGAAGGGGAAAACCGGAGGCTATCCTCTAAGGAGGACGAAAGACAGGAATGAGGCGCAGCCGTTTTCCGTTCGTAATAACCATGGCTGTCCTTTTCTTTTTTTATCTGCCCATCATCATTCTCGTGGTCAATTCTTTTAACGCCTCGAGGTTCGGGAGCGGCTGGCAGGGGTTCTCTTTAGGCTGGTATGCCCGCCTGTTCCATGAGCCGGAGATCTGGCGCGCGGCCCGCAATTCGTTGATCATCGCCCTGAGCGCGACGGCTCTTTCTTTGATCCTGGGTACAACCGCAGCTCTCGCCCTGCATCGCTTTGCCAAGAGCCGCCTCCAGCGTTTTCATTACACACTTATCTATACGCCTCTCGTGGTCCCGGAAATTTTGGTGGGGATCAGCCTGCTGATGTTTTTCGTGGCGGCGCAAGTGCGGCTGGGGCTGACGACGATCTTTTTGGCCCACGTGACCTTTTGCATCAGCTTTGTCGCCATGGTCGTCCTGGGGAGGCTGCAGGATTTTGATTATTCCGTTATTGAAGCCGCTCAAGACCTGGGCGCGGGGTGGTGGGCGACGACCCACAGGGTCCTTTTGCCCATGCTTTTGCCCGGCCTGGTCGCCGGCGGCCTCTTAGCCTTCACGCTGTCTATCGATGATTTTGTCATCACCTTTTTTGTGGCCGGTCCGGGGTCAACCACTCTCCCTATCCGGATCTACAGCATGATAAAATTTGGCTCGCCGCCCCTGATCAATGCCTTGTCGACCATTTTATTGGCCCTCACTTTCACGGCGGTGGCGGTGAGTCAGAGGATGTCCCGGACGAA
>CAZOKP010000095.1:0-9931 GCA_964580435.1 uncultured Eubacteriales bacterium | reverse complement strand
ACACTATAGACACCCGGAGGAGGTGCATCACATCATCATATAACCTCTATTTCCGTGATGGGGGCGGATCCTGTCGCGGTTCACCCCCGGCGCCCTCGCGGTCAATCATGTTGTTTCCAGAGCCAAAGACCGGGGCATCAAACGCTCGGGGCGGCGGGGGGCCCCCGAACCACGCCACCCTCCCCTTCTATCAGCATAGGGCTATCACGGAATTGGAAATGCTTCCTTATCCTGCCGTAACAGCTCGTTTTTCCGTTATTAGAAAGCCACCCATCTTAAGCTCGAATCGCTTGCTATCCCAGAATTGACAGCGCTTCTTGCCTCTGTCCAGATAGAATAATTTTTTTAAAAAAAGAAGGGCAATAAAAGGAAAAGCAGCGTCAGGAATCAGTCGTGCTTTTTTACGACTCCTCCGGAGGAAGAGTGAGACGGCGATACTGACTTTGGAGCAGATGAGTGGCTTGGAACGGAAGAATGGCTTGGAGCAGAGCGGGAAAAAGAAGGAGCAGAAGAGCCCATACTCCTTGAAGGAGAAGACGATTTGGGAGCTGAGAATGTCGACCTTGACGGCGCAGAAAAAGACGGTCCTCCCGAGTGACGTTCTCCTCGCGATATTGAAGGAGAGGAGAATGATCCTGATCTCTGCTCATAGCCCCGGTTCTGTCCGTAAGCAGGGATATCGCGGGGGGAGGTCTTGGTCGACCTCAGTCCGGACGTGCCAAAGCGGGAAATGCCGGCGTTCGAGGAATAGACCCGCGGACTCTCCTTCTTCGCCAGCGAGGGCTTACTCGCGGACGGGAAAAACTTCGAGGAGGAAGAATAAGACTTGATCCCGGATGCTCTGGAATTTGACCTGATCTCTTTTGGCGCTAAAGAGGCAGAGCCGGGGGAGGTGGACCAGCCCCGCAGCTTCGACTCCGTTTTTAATGTGGTCTGACTGCGAGAGGAGTATTTCGGAACCGAGCCGGCGCGAGTTTCGGTTGGAGTCAGCAGTTCCTTTCCTAGGGAAGAGCTCTTGGTAAGCCGTGAAGAGGTTTCCCCTCTCGGGGCGCCCAGACTCCTTATCGACGGTCTTATCTGGGGCTGAGAAAGACCCCCAGAAGGAGAGGAGGCCTTCATTCCCGAGCGGTTAACCGCTGGCTTGATATCCGGCTGCCGACTTTGGAGAGTTATTTTCCCGAGCCGGCCGGCCTCGACACGGCCGAGCGCCGCACTGGAGATCCGGGGAGACTGGAGCTGGCCTTTATGGACAACGGTCCAGGCCCGGGAATCGGCAGGATAATGATTCCCGTGATAGCGGTCATAAAAATAGTTGTTGATGACGACGACGGGACGGTTGTACCAGCTGAGCGGACACCAGCCAACATAATCATATCCTTGATACCAGTGGACCCAGGCTGGTCCCCAATGATAGGTGGGGATCCAGTACCAGCCCAATCCCAGCCTCCAGTGCCATCGCCCGTAATGATAAGTGCACCAACCCCAAGACTCGTAAGAGACCCAGTTCCAGCCGCAGCTGGGGTACCAGACCCATCTGCCATCATAATAAGGCCTCCAATCCGGATAATGGACCGAGGGGACCCAAACATATCCATAAGGCCTTTCATAGACCCAATCGCCGTTGGAGGCGAGCTCGTATTCGTAGTCCTCGAGCTCGGAAGACAGATAACGTTTCGAGACATATTGATTCTCGAGAGAATCCCGGTCCTCATTCCAATTGTCAAAATCATCCCGATTATAAGAGAGAGACGATTGCGAACCCAGACGCCCGTTACTAGCAAGAATCCTGGTCCGACTGCTTATGAGCTCAGAGCCTCCCTCGCCGGCCGCTTCGACGGAGCCTTCAAGAACTGTGAGCTCGCTCTGCCCGCTTCCCCGCATATCGAACCGGTATAGCCCGGATTCCAGAACATAAAAAGACGCGTCAGGAGTATGCACCTCCAGGCTTTTCTCCTCCTCCAAGTAACCTACTCGGAGATAGATGCTCCCGGATAAAAGGTGCAGCCTGATGCGGTCGTCACCCTGCCGCGGCAGGTTGGCGAACTCGACGTCCGTGTTGCTGTCGAGCCGCAGATAGTTTTTCTTCCCAAAATAGACCTCGGCCCTTCCGTTTCTTGTTCCGAGCTTATCTCCCTCAACGAGAGCCAGGTTCACGACTCCCTGTTCTGTGCCGAGGTCCCCAGCCCTCTCAACAACGACATCGCCCTTGACATAGCTCAGGCGCGCATAACTATAGCTATAATATCCTTCCTCCTGAGCGGAGACGATGGAAGGCGAGAAAAAAACCAAGGCCATCAAGATCATGACCGCTTTTCTCATTTTCCTTCTCCTTGTCAAACAAAAGAAAAGCAAATCTTGTGCCAAGTGAACTGCCTGGGGGAAAGAGGGGCACAGAGAAAAAGTGTCCTTGATTAAGGACATGTGTCCTGGCTCGCTCTCCTCAATACGTCGTAAATCAAATATTCAACTCTTATCGGAGTCCACCGTTCCGACCGGGCGGAAACTTCGAATCCGCCAAAAGCGATGTCAACAAAAAAGGAGAAAGAATCAGACTTCCCAAGCTGTGAAGCCGCCGGGGGATAATGAGACGGGAAGAGGCATGATGCCTTTTCCCAGCGCGGCAACCGCCTGAAGCATTCTTCTTTTGATCCCGTCATCCCTATTCGCCAAAATCGTAAGCGATCCTCCCTGGCCTCCTGCTCCGTTGACTTTCCAGCCCGAAGCCCCATGTTTTTTGGCCACGGCTATGACGGCATCTGCCTCTCTGGAAATCAGCCTGGAGTATAGGGACCTTTGGCATTCGTTGTTCTTCAGCATGATCTCGCCGTAGGATTCCAGATCGCCGGCCAGCAGATAAGCCCTGGCTGCAGCCGGCAACCGCTTCATTCTTTCAAGGATTTTTCCACCCGGCCCCTTTTTCTCCAGCCGAACGATGACTTGCTCATGGATGGCCGAAGAAAGGTGCGGCTTACCTAAATAGATCAGACAGATCCTCCGGTCAAGCTCGTCCCAGATCCTAGGCTTGAGCGTCACATTTTCCACGCGGGCCTGTGGATAACGGTGCATATGGATGAAGCAGATCCCTCCGTAGGCGGCACAAATTTGATCCTGAATGCCGCTCTGCTGCTTCAGGTCTTCTGTCTCTATTCGATGAGCCAGCGAGACGAGCTCTCCGAGCGAAAGTTTATGTTCCTTGAGGAAGCTGAGCGCTCCGAGCAGAGCTAGGCATACCGAAGCGGATGTCCCGGTGGAGATGCCCGCCGGGACTGGCGAGAAAAGACTGATATCGAGCTGGAGATGTTCGGGAAAGGGCATCCTGGCGATGATTTGCTGGAGAAGCGGATGGGGAAAGCGCGAGGGTTTCTCCGGGTTCACCCAGAAGCTCTCGCCATAATTTTCCGCATGCACGAGGACCCTCTTTTTCCGGCCTTCTTTGTTCTCGAAGGTTTTGACCTGAACCTCAACAGGCGGGGCAACGGCCAAGTTCAGAACCCAGCCCTCCCGGGCAAACCAGGTGTCGGTCCATCCCCCGATATCGTTGATCCGAAGGGGCGAACGGGCATGAATAAGCCTGTCGTATTTTCCCGACCGGCCGCTCCTCGCCTCCACGTGTTTCTCTCCTTATAGCTCCCGCCCATAGCGGATCTGGTCCAAGCTCACCGCCACCACAATAATAAAACCAATGATGATCTCCTGGATGTAGTTCGGCCAGCCCATCATTGTACAGCCGTTGCGCAGAAAAGCCATGATGAAAACGCCGATCATCGAGCCCAGGATGCTCCCCTGTCCCCCGCTCAGGCTTCCTCCGCCGATGACCACAGAGGCGATGATATCGAGCTCCAGTCCCACGGCTACGGTCGGATCGCCTACCGTCAACCGGGAAAATTCCATGACGCCGCTCAGCCCGCAAAAAAGACCGGCCAGACCATAGATAACGGTTTTCGTCCTCTTGGTCCGGATGCCGCAGAGACGGGCGGTAGCTTCATTTGAGCCGATGGCAAAAACATGTCTTCCGAAAACAGTGTAGCGCAGGACCACGGCCATCACGACCGCAAAGAAGATCATCAGCCAGACGCCGGGCGCCAGGAGCAGCCAAGAGGGCTGCGGGCTTCTGGCCATCAGTTCATTGACCCAGGTGATGGGCGCATCGATCTTTTGGTTTCCGGCCATCCATTTGGCCGCGCCCCGGGCAATCCCCAGCATGCCCAGCGTAACAATAAAAGGCACGAGCCGCAATGATGTAATGAGGGCTCCGTTGACCAGGCCGATCACTCCTCCGGTCAGAATCCCCGCCACCAAGCCAATCCAAGGGGGCAGGCCGGCGTTGATGACATAGGCGATGACGCAACTTGAAAGAGCAATGTTGGAGGCGGCCGAGAGGTCAATCCCGCCGCTGATGATGACATAGGTCATTCCCAGGGCGCCCAAGGCGACGATTACAGACTGCGTCGCCACGCTCTTGAGATTTCCGAGCCGAAGGAAACGATCCTGGACTTGAGGGAGCAGCGAGAAGATAAGGATGACGAGCAGGAGTCCCAGAAAAGGACCCAAGAAATTGACCAAAACGCGGATTCGTTTTCTGCCGCTCCCGGCTTCTCTCATGGCAGTCTCCCTATGCTGAAACTCCCGACGCACGTCCTGTCGTTGCCGCAGCCAGGAGGCTTTCGTCACTCCAGAGAGCGGACGGCCGGACATCGACAAGCAGGCCGCGATAGAAGACGGCAATCCTATCACAGACTCCCAAGAGTTCAGGAAAATAGGAACTGACAAACAGGATGGCCTTCCCTTGAGCGGCCAGCTCGCCCATCCATTCATAGAACTGCGACTTGCTGACGATATCGATCCCCCGGGTCGGTTCGTCCAAGAGAAAGATGTCCGCTTTCTGATGAAGGAGGCGGGCCAAAGCAACCTTCTGCTGATTCCCCCCGGAAAGACTGAGGACGGGCTGTTTCGGGCTCCGGGCCTTGATCTTGAGCTTCTGCATCCAGTCCCACCCCGCCTTTCTTTGCTTCTTGACGCTCAGAAAACCGAACCGAACGTAAGGAGAGAAACGGCTCAAAGTGAGGTTATCGCCAATAGATAAACTCAAGGCCAACCCTTCCCCCTGCCTGTCTTCGCTCAGAAACCCGACGCCTTTATTGATCCGTTGGCGAATGCCCCCGCCAATCACTTCGTCAGCGCCGATCTTGATAAACCCGCCCTCCAAAGCGTCGAGCCCAAAGACAGTCCGCAAAAATTCTGTTCTCCCGGAGCCCACCAACCCGGCCACGCCGAGGATCTCGCCACGGCGCAGGCCCAGGTTCAGTGCCGCCGGCATTTTCTTTCCCTTCAGCTCCGCCGCTTCGAGAGCCAGCCCCCCACTTTGATGCTCGATGCGAGGGAACATCTGCTTCACCTCCCCGCCGACCATCGTCCGGATGATCTGGTCAAGGGAAGTTTCTTCCATCTTCCCCGTGCCGACCTTCGCCCCGTCCCGAAGCACTGTGAAGCGGTCCGCGACCTGCTGGACTTCCTCCAAAAAATGGCTGATATAAATGATGCTGACACCCTGGGACTTGAGGCCCCTGATGATCTCGAAGAGGCGCTGGCTGTCCTCGCCGGAGAGAGAGCTTGTCGGCTCGTCCATGACCAAAATTCTGGCTTTCTCGAGCAGGGCGCGCGCGATTTCGACGATTTGTCGTGCCGCCATGCTCAATTGTCTCACGGGGATATCGAGCGAGATCTCAGGATGATGGACCAGGTTAAGGGCTTCCCGCACCTTTTCCAGCATCTTCTGGCGCTCGAGAAAACCCCAACTGCTCCATTCGCGGCCGAGCATGATGTTTTCTTCGACAGTGAGGTGAGGGGCCAGGTTGAGCTCCTGGTAAATGACCGAGACACCGCTTCTCCGGCTTTCCAAGGGGCTCGACGGCGAATAGGCGACTCCCTCAAGAGACATCGCGCCTTTGTCGGGCCGGATGGCTCCGCTGAGGATCTTAATCAAAGTGCTCTTGCCGGCTCCGTTCTCTCCAAGCAAGGCGTGTACTTCGCCCTTTTCGAGTTCGAAGTCAACGTCATCCAGGGCACACGTGGCGCCAAAATGTTTGGTGATGTTCTTCATGAAGAGGAGGGGCAATGGCTGGTTTTGTCCCATTAATCGAACAGCTTGGAAAAGTCGGGAGAAAGAAGAGACTTGATCTCCGGGTCATCGATATTTTCCCTGGTGACGAGATAGACGCCGGTATCGACTCGTTTCTCGACGGCCTGACCCCGGAGATGAAGGACCATCTGCTTCACTCCGAGATAACCCATTTTGACCGGATTCTGATGGATCAGCCCGTGGATGTGTCCATCCCTCAATCCTTGGACAAGCTTGGGCGAGCTGTCGAACCCGATAAAAATGACCTTCCCCGCCAGCCCGCCCTCCTGGAGGGCCCGGAGGGTCCCAAACGTGCTGGACTCATTCGGGCAAAAAATGCCATCCACATCGGGAAAACGGCTGAGCAGGTTTTCCGCTAGCTGATAAGCGCTTTCGGTCGTGGAGCCGGCATATTGGTCCTGGACAAGGATGGAAATGGCGGGAGCTTCCGCTGTGATTGTATCCAGGAATCCCTGCTCCCTTTCGGTGGTGCTCGCCGAGCCCTCCTGATAACGGATGAGAAAAATTTTCCCCCGGCCCTGGAGGAGCTCGGCCAACTTTCTTGCCCCAAGAACCCCGCCTTTATAATTGTCTGTGGCCACATAGCTGATATAGTCGCTCCCTTGGAGTCCTGAGTCTATGATCACCACGGGAATATTTTCCCGGACTGCGTCCCGGACCGGACGGACCAGAGCACGTTCATCCAGAGGCGCCAAGACAATCCCGTCCACGCCCCGGCTGATAAAGTCTTCAACGACGGTGATCTGCTGGGCCCTGTCGTCTTCTTTCTGCGGTCCTTTCCAGATGACTTCAACTCCAAATTCGTCCGCGGCCATGGCAGCACCCAGGTGAATGGATTTCCAGAATTCGTGCGTTGTCCCTTTGGGAATAACGGCGATTTCGAGCTTGCCCGGCTTTTTTTGAGCGGTTCCCCTCCTGTCTTTTCTTGCACAAGCTGGGCCAAGCGACAAGAGGGCAAGAAGGCAAAAAATGAATGCGAACCGCGCCTTCATGCGCAGAGTATACAGGGAAGAAAAAGATCGGTCAATGAAATGAAAGGGACGGTCCTCACTCAGGACCGTCCCGAGTTCTTGAAGAAATAAACGAGTCCGTTTCTGTTTTAAAAACGGCACTCCTCTCCCCCTTGAGAGAGAGCGCGCCTGTCCAAGCCTTTGCGTCTTTATCCTGGAGAAATCAGCTCAGGCTTTCTTCAGGATGGGCATTCCCGTCTTGGCCGTCTCGATGACTTTGTAGCCAGTCGGAACGGCATCCAGGCTGCCGGGTCTGATGTCACGAGCAAAAAAGTAAATGACCTGTTTCCGGCCGCCTTTCAGGGTGACGTTTTTCGAGTGCAGAAAGTATTTCACCCCTTTTTTGTTTGTGAATTCATAGGCCATATTGATACCTCCAATTTGAGTTCTTTAGAACACAAAGCTCAAGCTGATCCCGAGCAGGTCAGCAGTTGTTTTATATGTGCCCTCGCCCAAGTTAATCTGGGCGAACTGATAGATATATCGATTGGGGGCTTTCCTGTCGGAAAAGACTTCGTGGTGGTAGGTCACGTCAAGGACAAACTTGCCCATGGTATAGCCGAACCCAACCGTGAAGGCGAAGCGATTGGCATCAGGAAGCAATGGGTCCATTGTATCAGCGGGTTGAGGAGTCAGGTCATACAAGAACCCGCCTCTCAGGGCCAACTTTTCGGTGGCTTTGTACTGGAGCCCGCCGCGGAACGTCCAGGCATCCTTAAAGTTTTCTGCAGTTTCCAGATCCGCCAGCATGGGGTCATCGAACGTGACAACATAATTATCAAACCGGCTCCAGAGGACGTAATTGGCATCGGCGCTCAAGAGGAATTTTTTAGTGACATTAATAGAGAACCCGAAACTGAGAATGCCGGGGAACTTGAACGTCGTCTCGCCTTTGGCTGTGGTCGGGAAGAGGGCGTTGAAGGGGGGAGGGAGGACGGATGTCGTCAAGGTGAGGTCGCCTGAATACTTGATATTGAACCCGCTCCTGAAGCTGATCCCAAGGTTGACATCTTTCCCCTTGAAGAGCATCCCTGCGTTGATGTTGAAGCTGTCCCCGTTTCCTTCCAAGCTCGCCGGGACATCCCAAAGTCCAGCCTGATAGTCCGTCAGGTCGGCGATCTCCACGAGCTTGAACAGCACGGTCGAGTAGATGTAGGAAAAGCCCACGCCGAAAGAAAATTGATCGCTGAGCTTAAAAGCGACGGTGGGGTTAAAGAAAAACGTCTTCATATCGTCTTTATAGCCAAGGTAGCGCAGAGGATTGTCCGCCGCCCATTCGGCCCCGAGTCCGAAAGGCGAAAAGAACCCGAATCCCAGCGTGACTCTGTTGCTCAGGCTTTGAGTGAAATAAAAATTCGAGGGATAAAACATCTGCTCAACCTGGTTCCAATTTCTTTGGGAAGGATCCGGCCAGTTCGGGAGATTGAGACTCGCCTTCGACCAGATCAAAGTGGTCCCCAAAGAGAATTGCGTCCCCTTGAGAAACGCAATGCCGGCCGGGTTATGCCAGATCGCGGAAGGGTTGTCGGCCACTGAGACGAATGCGCCCGCCATGGCCATGGCCGCGGCTCCATGTTCATAGATGAGGAAGCCGGCGCCGTGGCCGAGGTTCGCCTGTGCGAGAACGATCAACCCAAACAATACGACGGTCAGGATCTTTTTCACTCCAACCTCCTTGGAAGTTTTTTTCCTTTCCCTGAATTCGATTTTACAATCTTGTCCAAGTATTTATATAAAAACGGGGCTTCTGTCAAGGATATTTTTTCTTCTTCTCCCCTTATTTTGCGATCAGGTCCGACCGGCCGAGGTCTTTCAGAACCTGCGGATAAATCTCGATGATCGGCTTGAGGACCGGCATGAATTTCACGGCCTGGCTGACATCTCCTTCGGCCCGCATTTTTCCGCCCAGGAGAGCCGTAACGATGTTCACCTTGCCCAGCCAGAACTCATGATGGACATCTGCCGAGCTCAGCAAAGTGATGTCGGGCCTCAGGTCGCTTTCACCGAAAACCGTGGCAAAGTATTTCCCGCCTCCAGGGATATCGCGGCAGTTGATCGTGACAACACTCTCGGGGTCATGGACCTGGAAGCGAATGACGAGCTCCGACTTTTGAAGCTGCGGACCGATCACCTGGTCTCGGGCGACGCGGTCAAAAAAGGCGCGCTGAATATCATAGACCTCGTCTTGATTTTTGAAATAGGGCATCCCTTTCCTCCTTAGAATTCATCCCGGACTTAATGGACAAACCCGACCGAAGGCGGGACTTCGGCGGGGACGATCGGGCCGAAATTCTCTTCATACCTCTTGATGTTGGCTTCAAGCGCCTGCATGAATCTCTTGGCATGGGCAGGGCTCAGGATCGTCCGGGAGACGAGCTTGCCCATCGGGCCGTCAGGAAAAATGAAGGCGAAATCAAAGATAAATTCCTCTTTGGTGTGACGGATTGCCGCCAGGTTCGAGTAGTGCCCCAAAGCGGTGTGTTCGTCTACTTTTATGTCCATTTTCTTTTCTTCCATTTTATTCCTCCAGCGAAAACCGGTTTTTATTTTCCTCGAACGGCGGGGAAATTTCAACTTTAAAAAAAATTTTAAAAGAAGTCTTTACATTTGCCTTTTTCATGTTATAATAGTTTTGGCTTTCTTGCGCGGGCTGGAGAAAGCCCCCACCTTTTTGGTTCCCATCATCAACCCCCCTTTTGCTGACAACAGCCCGCACCTTCCTCCCGCCGTGCCAGCGGTCCGCTCTCTCACGAAATGGGTTCACCTTCAGGATATGCGGCGA
>CAZOKP010000094.1:0-9956 GCA_964580435.1 uncultured Eubacteriales bacterium | reverse complement strand
CGTGCCAGCGGTCCGCTCTCTCACGAAATGGGTTCACCTTCAGGATATGCGGCGATGATTTCCACGGGCACTTCAATAACTTTGCTCCACCCGCCCAAGCGCTCGACGACTTTGGGACTGGTGAGGACCCTCTTTTTCCCGTTTTCGATGAGATAGACACCCCTCACGCGGCGGTTGCTCTGCTCGATGATGAGGCAGCCCTCAAAGGTCAGGTCGATCAGCGTGTCTTCTTCCATTTTTTCGAGCGTGTCAACGGAAACTTCCACGAGGTACTTCCAGGGATTATTGCCTCTTTTGAGATTGTAATTATAACGGAAGAGGCTCTCCAGGCTTTTGAAAGGATGACGGACATAGAGACCGGGCCCCTTTCTTTCAATCAGATAGACGGTGGCATCGGCGGCTTTGACATATTTCTCATCAAGATAGGCCAAGTTGTCCGGAGAAGCCCAATTGGAGAATGCCTCGTCCATCCTGTTGAGAAGTCTGCGGCAGCCCGACATGGAATAGGGCATGACGCCCGCTCTGCCCATGGATTCTTCCAGGTCCTGGAAGGAGCGCGTGAGATAGATGAAAGCGTTATAAAGGTTGGTCCTCAGATATCCGGCGCTGTAATAGCCGGACTGCTCCTCGGCGAGTCTCAGGAAAAGCCGGCAGGACGCCAGGAAGGACTCCGATTTGAAAAGCACGGCCTGTTCCTCGTCGGAGATGGTGTTGTTCCAGCCCTTGAAATGTTCAAAGCTGCTCTGGGCAATGAGGGAGGCCTGCCCCTCAAGCTCCAAGCCCATGTTGTAGACCGATTGCCTGGTATCAGCCGACGCATCGACGGTCGTGAAGAAGAAAAGAAGGATGGCGAAAAATCCAAAAATAGTTTTTTTCATTCGGACCTCCATATCTATGATTTAAATAGCCTCGCCGTCCCCAAAAGTCAAACCTGTTTTGTCTTGACGGGTTTTTTATCCAGTGCTAAATTGTCGGAGGCGCGCATCTCGAACTCGGCGAGGAGGCCGAAAGTGGAAAAGACCGCGAGTCTGGCCAAGAGATACCAGAGAATTTATAGCCAGCTTGAGCCGCTCCAATGCAGAGATCGTTGTCCCTCTTTTCGACACACAGAACGACGTCTGGGGCGTCCTGGATGTGGACAGCCGAAAATTCGATGCGTTCTCAGATACGGATAAAGACTGGCTCGAGAAAATTGTCCAGCTGATCCAGAGCACAGAATTCTTCGTCTCTTCTATCAGGAACTGGAAAGGCCAGTCTTAAATACGGGTGGCGCGGCATCGGACCCGATTCTTATCTCAGGCGCTATTCGCTGTAATATTTGATAACGCGGATGACGGCCTCCTCGCAAACTTTGCAGAAAGGCTTTGTTCCTTTCGTGAACATCAGGCAATCGACGGCCGGCCGATAGAGTCCTTTGGCCGAATAGCCGGCGCCCTCGCACGCTCCCGTCATTCCCCAAAACTTGCTTTTTCCAAGAAAATCATCCACCGTCTTGGCATTCTCCCAGGACAGCTTTTCCGATTCTGCCTCTATCTTTTCGACCTCGGCTCGCGGCGCTCCCGACCTTTTCATCGAGGCGATCCTGGAATTGATCTCCTGCCGGGTTTTCTGGTAGGCATTGTCCATCCTGTCGAATTCCTCTTTTTCCCAGGGAGTGGGGATGGCGATTCCCGGAGTGGCCCATTTTTTCCATTTGAGATTGTTTGGGTCGAGAAGGGCCGTGATATTGGGTTCCACGGGTTCCACTCCTTGGGGATAAAATTCGTTATAAGCCACGTCCGAGGTGTAGTATTCGTCCCCGAGACCGGCAAAGCAATGGCCGAACTCATGGAGCACAAGGTATTCAAACCACTGGTTATCGGTCGTGAACGTGCAAAACAAGTTATAGATCCCGCCCCCTCCGTAACGTTTATGATTAACCATGATGAAGAGAGTGTCATAGGGAACGTGGGCAGCGATGTCGCGGAGGCTCTTATTATCTTCCGTCAGGACATAGCGCTCGGAGCCGAGGGAATCAAAGGTGGCGCTGACCGCGGTGTTCTTGAAGATCCCGTAGCTCGGTTCGTCGCAACCGCTCTGGTCAGACGCCTTGAAAACGCCATAGATGTTAAAAAGATTTTGGCGGGTTGTGTAAGGCTCTTGGCCAAGCAACACCTTGACGAATCGCTTCAAATCCGCTTCGACTTTCTTCTCTTCTGCGGCGGTGTAGCCTTCGGCCACAAAGGCGATGTCTACCTTCTCGTGCGGGTCGCCGCTTTTCAAAATCTCGAAAACTTTGACACCCTTGGCCAGGGAGTCTGTATTGATAAAAATATCCGCGGGATTGATTTCAGCGCTGAAAAGGGGCTGGAGGATATTCTTCCTGTCCCGCAGCTCGACCGTAAACTTGATCTTGTTTTTCGGAAAAGGAATGAGGGCCGATTCATGATAGGTTCTTTTCAGACCTTGCCAGGCCCACTCCGTCGTCTTGTACTCTCCGAAATAGCTGTCAAAACCCTTGGAAAAGACCAGTTGGCCCGAAGCAGCATCGAACACCTTGACGCAATAGCGGCCGGAATGGAACGGGTCGATAAGATTCCGTCGGCTACCGGCCCAAATTCCCTGTTCGTAGATATGGTCCAAAGTGATGAGCTCTTCCTGTGCGTTTCCGATATGGAAGTAGTCGATGCGCATCGTCTTATCAATAAAATATTTGTCGAACGGCCCGGTCTCTCCCGCCAAGAGTAGCCCCGGAATGAGACATATCATCCCCCAGACGAATAAACGTTTAAACATATCCACCTCCCTATCTATCCCTTTTAGTTTTTATATAATCTCATCGCCCTTTTTTGACCATCATCCCCGCCACTTCCTTAATGATTTTGACGGCGGCAGCGGCAGTGATCCCAGAAGGATCACGGGCGGCGTTGAGCTCCACGACATCCAGGCCGACGATCCTGGCTTTAAGAGTGTGGATGAGGTCAAGCACCTGACGGGTTGAGAGGCCGCCGGCTTCGTGGTGGGATACGCCGGGCGCAAAACCCGGGTCGAGCGAATCCAGGTCGAAGGAAATATAGAGCGGCCGCGAGAAGCTCAGGACAAGGCCATCTTTGAAATCCTTCATCTCGATCATCCGGACGCCGTGGCGGCGGGCCTTGGCCCACTGATCCCGGGTGGCCGCCCTGACCCCGACTTGGACAAGTCCTTTGGCCAAGCCGTCCTCCATGATCCGGGCAAAAGGACAGGCATGAGAATAGCGGTCGCCATAGAGGTCTTCGTAAAGGTCGGGATGGGCGTCGAAATGAAGAATGTCCAGGGCCGGGTAGCGTTTGGCCATGGCTTTTAAAACAGGATATGTGATGGAATGGTCCCCGCCGAGGATGATCGGCTTAGCTTTCTTCTTGAGGATGTCCAGGACAGCGGATTCAATTCGGCCGAACGTCTTGTCCACATCCCCCGAAGTATCAACATCCCCAAGGTCGACGATGACCGTGTCGTGCTCGAGATCGACGCCCAGCTCGGTGAAAGGATTCCGGGCTCTTCCGGTAGACGCCGCCCGGATGGCCGCGGGCCCCCCGGCCGCGCCTTTCAGAAAGGAGGATTTTTCATCAAAGGGAACGCCAATAATAGCCAGGTTATACTTCCGGCTCCTCTGGATTGCGCCTCCAAAGTCAGTCATTCCTCACCTCCCTGATTAGTCAGCCGCAAGGACAACCGCAGCGAAGCTGACGGCTGATTGAGTCGGCTCTTCTTTCCAAAATTCATAGTCGAGACAGTGGCCTCTCACCCCGGGCAATATCTCAAGGAGGGAAGCCAAGGCCGGGAAACCACAGACATTATACCTATCCCTGACCTTTCGGGATTCGGCCCAGAACGCCTGGATATCTGCCCCGCAAAATGCTCTCAGAAGCGACTGATCATGTTCTCTCGCCTCCAGGAGCAAGGAAACAGCCCTCTCGCCGTGGCCGAACTTTGGGCCGATGTGCGAAAAATCGACTCCAGCCACGATCAAATCCCGCCCTTGATCCTCATCCAACAAGGACCTCAACGCCTCCAAAAAACTGCCCACCCCAGGAACCTCGGAAGCACGGGAAACGCCCTCCAGCACAGATGTAAAAGAGCCGCAGAGGATAGGGACTAAAGAAAAGGACGAGCCGAAAAGGTGCTGGAGAAAAATAACCTGGAATTCGAGGGAGTGTTCCCGCCGGTGCGAAATATCGTAAGCGGAAACAACCGGGCCGCCGGCTTTTTTCAATGCACGCACAAGGTCTTTGTCAGTCCTCACCCGTCCGAGAGGCGTCTCAAAATCCTTTTCTGTCAGGCTGTAAAATCCATCGTCGAGACTATGGCCGGTGCCGAAGAGGAAGATCCGGCGCGGGCTTTCCCCGATGATCGCCCGGTAGGCCCTGCCGTAGACGTGTTTCCCCACCTCCAAATCAATGTGCGGGGCGACGAGGCCGCGAATGCGGCCCCAGCCGCTTTCTTCCTTATCGCCTTCTGCCCCTTTGAGGACGGAATCGAGATATAGTTTGAGGTCCGCGGGGTGAGCCGGATAGGAAACTCCGGCGTGGGAAGGCTTCCGGATTTCAAGACGGCTATACTCGGATAAAATCCTATTTTTCTCCTCATCGTAACGGCGGCTCTGGAGAAGATAGGCCGAATCGAGTTCGCGGACGAATTTTTCAATGAATTCGCAATCCACCAAGACTCCCCTTTTCTGGCGGATGAACTCAACCTGAAGATCACGAATGGTCCTGTTCCCGTCGATAAGGCCGATCAAACCCAAAACATCCCCCTGCAGAATGACAGGGTCGCGGATCAAGCCCAAGAAATCGCGGACGAGAAGAGCTTTCTCTCCCTGATAGGAAGTCGGGACGATCTCGAGGTCCATCCTCATCCTGGGGATCGGAGATTCTTTTCTCATCTTCACTTTTCCTTCCCCTTTACTACAATTTTTCTGCTAAAAAAGCAAATCGGCTCGGAGTGTGGGCTCGAAGCGAGTGGATAAAGGAAATCGCGTTTGTTATCATTCCCAAGAGCAGCAACTGCGCAAAAGATGTCCTACCCGAGGATGACACGAAAATTCAAGCGGATTTATGAGCGGGCCCGCAGCCCCAAGCATCTCATTCCGGCCGATTATGCGAAGGACGCTTTTGTCCTCTTTTCCGACCAGCACAAAGGCGACGGCAGCAGCGCCGACGATTTCAAGGAAAACGCCGACCTTTATGCGAGGGCGCTCTCCCATTACAAAGGAAAGGGGTTTAAATTGATCGTTCTTGGCGACAGTGAGGAATGCTGAGAGAACAACTACGACCGGATCCTGATTCGGTATGAGCAGGTCATCAAAAAGGAGATCGACCTGGCACACACCACCCCTGGAAGATCGAAGAAGGCAGGTATATGACTCCCTTGATTCAATTTCTTGATTCAAGAGAGTCAATGAAAGGAGGGTGGGGGGTGGGAGGGGGATCCTCCCCCTCTCCCTTTTCACAACCTCGGCTACGCCTTGGATGAGGGAATCGAGCCGTTGAGGCTGCGACGGACACATCCTGTCATAAGGCAAAACGCCGCGCAATCACCTCTAGGGAGGGTTTTGGGGGTGAATTCCCCCCTCCTTCTTCACCCCGACCGGAGACGCGGCTGCCTTATTCGCCGCAAGACGACTATAATCTTGGAAGTTCTTTGTGGAGAACGTCCCATGGAAAAGATACGCCGGATCAAAAACGAGCTGGTGCACCGCTATCTCTCCTATGTCATTTTCTTCAGCGAGCATCAGGATTTGAGCCAGCGCCTGTTCAAGAACTCGATCGACCACATACGGCACTGGGATAAGAACCCAGGCCTCCTGGTTAGGCAGGGAAGCGTCATCCAGATCGAGAACGCGAGGAGGGATGCGGACGGAAAAGAAAATAGCTTGAAGCCCATGCCGTCTGTCCACCCCGGCACGGACCGGCTCTCATTTCTCGAAACCTTGATCCCGGCCGAAGAAAACCTCATCATCAAATACGAGACACTGATCTCTCTTGCCCCGACGGGCGAGGTCAGAGACAAACTCAACCTCTGTCTCGGGCTTAAGCGAGAGCACCTTTTCATGCAGGACCGGCTGCTCAAACACGCCCGCGAGATCAAGGGGCTTTCATAATAATGATGGGTCCTGTCACGTCGCCTCCCCGTCCGCATGGCTTGGAGGGAGAAAGCTTCGCTTTCCCCCTTCCAACGCTCGCTTCGCTCACTGCCTCCCCTTCGCGGGCCCTGCCCTGCGACCAAAGGGGTATGCCCCCTTGGAACCCCCTCCATTTCCTCGCTGAAGATCCACCCACCCACCACCATTCGCTGCGGGCGTTGCGGGGACTGGCGCCGTGCCACCCATCAATATTCACGGGGTTTCGAATCAAGGAGGGGCCGGGAAATCTGTTGTCGCTCAAGTAAAAGGACCATAAGGAGTCTTTTCTTTCATTCTTTATTAAAATATAATAAGGTTTCTAAAGTGACATGGCCGCTGTTCTCAAGATCGAAAACCTCTCCAAAGCCTTCAAGTTGGGGTTCATCCCCAAGAAAAGAGAAATCCTGAGAGGGATCTCCTTCTCGGTTGATTCCGGAGAAATCTTCGGCTACTTGGGGCCGAACGGCGCGGGCAAGACAACCACCCTGAAATGTGTGCTCGGCCTGATCTTCCCGGACAATGGCCGGATCGAGATCTTTGGCCATCCTCACCTCTCCCTGGAAGGCAAGGAGCGGATCGGCTATCTCCCGGAGAATCCCTATTTTTACGAATATCTCACCGCCGCAGAATTTCTCGATTTTTACGCCCAGCTTTTTGGCCTGAGGAAGAAGGGAAGGGAAGAAAAGATCCGCAGCCTTCTTCGGCTCGTCGGCCTGGAAAAAGCCCGCGGCCTCCAGCTTCGCAAATTCTCCCGGGGGATGCTCCAGAGGATCGGGCTGGCCCAAGCCTTGATCAACGATCCTGAGCTTCTTTTTCTCGATGAGCCGTTGGGCGGCCTCGATCCGCTGGGGAGAAAAGAGGTCCGCGACATCATCATCCATCTCAAGCAGGAGGGAAAGACGGTCTTCCTCTGCTCCCATATCCTTCAGGACATTGAAATGATCTGTGATCACGTGGCCATCGTCGTCAGCGGCAAGATCATCAGTCAAGGAGCTCTCCAGGACTTGATCTCGGAGAAAATCCTGTTCACGGAAGTCACGCTCTCGGGCCTGGATTTGAGTGAGCTCATCAGCCTGGGCGAGCCGCTTTGGGCGCGTGGAGAGAAGATCTTTCTCAAGGTCCTCCACGAAGAGAATATCGAAAAGCTGATGGCGCTTGTCCAGGCCCGGAAGGGAAAGATTCATTCGCTCGTGCCCCGGACGGAAACGCTCGAGGATATTTTTCTGGGGATGGTCAAACAGGGATGAAGATCAAAACCATCGCCTTGAACACCTTTAAGGAAGCGATTCGGGACCGCGTCCTCTACCTCCTGTTCTTTTTCACCGTCGTCGCCCTTCTTTTCTCGCGGCTTCTGGCCATGCTCACCGTGGGCGACAGGGTCAAGATCATCAAAGATGTCGGGCTCGCCTCCATCTCTCTTTTCGGCATGCTCATGGCCATTCTGATCGGGACAGGCCTGGTCTATAAGGAGATCGACAAAAAGACCGTCTTCACTCTAATCTCCAAGCCGATCCACCGCTGGCAATTTCTGCTGGGCAAATTCTTCGGCCTGGTCCTTACCCTTCTCATTATGACCGTGCTCATGAGCCTCATCTTCCTCATTATCGTCTTCCTTTACACGTCCAAAATCGAGGGCCGGCTCCTCCTGGCCGTGCTCTTTATTTTCATCGAACTCATCCTCATCACCGCCGTGGCCATTCTCTTCTCCTGCTTTTCGACGCCGATTCTGAGCTCGCTCTTCTCCGTTTCTTTCTATCTCATCGGCCATTTTTCCTGGGGTCTCGAGACGCTCCTACTGAAAACGAAACCCGGCCCGACCAAGGTCTTGTTGCAGGGGATCTATGCTCTTCTTCCCGACCTGGAAAATTTCAATTTCAAAACAGAAGCCGTCTACGGCCTGGCCGTCCAGCCAAGATTCTATTTTTACTCCGCCCTCTACGGCGTCGTCTATACTTTCTTTATCCTGGTGCTCGCTGTCCTCATTTTCAAAAAGAGGGATTTTGTCTGACGGTGATGAAGACGATCCCGCGCTACGCTAAAGGGTCCGCCGCGTTATCTCTCGTGCTCCTTTTGTGTCTTGCGGCCGCCGGCCTCGTCTCCCTTAAAAGCGCTATCGACAAAATTCCCAGGAAAAAGATCCCCGGCGCATCCGTTATTTATATCCCTTCGGGAAAATACCTGAAATATGTCACCTTCGGTTATTCCTCCCTGGTGGCGGACTTGGTCTTCATCTGGGCGATCCAGTACTACAGCACTTATACCATCGTCGATAGGTTCACTTATCTGGAACACATCTTCTCGATCATCGCCGAGCTGGACCCCCGCTATCAGGATCCGTACGAAGTCGGCGCTCTCATCGCCTTCTCCGAAGCCAAAGACCCCAAACTGGCCTACAAGATCATGGACCTGGCGTTGAAGAAGAATCCGGACCAATGGATCTTTCCTTTCGAGGCCGGACATTATGCTCAGATGGCAGGGGACTACGATGCCGTCCGCAAATACTACGAGGAAGCCATCAAGATCCCGGGATCGCCGGCCATCGTGAAAAGGCTTTACGCCGCCGTCGGGTTCAAGACGATGGACTTGAAGACATCGTGGGACACATGGCTCGAGATCTACAACACTGCCGCAGACGCGCGCACCAAGAAAATCGCCTCAAAACATCTCTACCAGGTTAAAAGTACTTCGGACATCATTGTCTTGCGGGAGGCCATCAAGCGGTTCAAAGACCGATATGGCCACAATCCGGAAGACCTGGCCGAGCTCGTCCGCCCGGGATATCTTGCGTCCTTGCCGAAAGACCTGGACGGAAAAGACTATGTCTATGATTCCAAGACAGGAGAGGTCAAGCCTCCGACCATCTGGTGGAAAAGATAATCATCGTCCTGTTCGGAATGATCTGGGGAAGCTTCCTCAATGTGGTCATCTACCGCGTTCCGCGGGGCCTGAGTCTGATCAAGCCGCCTTCGTCCTGCCCCCAATGCAAGAAAAAAATAAAAGTCTACGACAATATCCCCATCATCTCTTTTCTTCTGTTAGGCGGAAAATGCCGTTTCTGCAAAGTCAGAATTCCCTTAACCTATCCGCTCGTGGAAATCCTGACTCCTTTGAGTTTTCTGCTCCTCCATGGACATTTTGGGCTGAGTCCCCATTTTCTTGCGTCCTGCTTATTTGCCAGCGCTTTGATCGCCCTCGGTTTTATCGACTTTTATTTTCAGGTCCTGCCGGACGAGATCACTCTCCCCATTTTGGTGCTTGCTCTGGCCTATTCGTTCTTCCGTCCGGACCTGGGCTTAAGGCAGGCTTTGATTGGCGCTGTCACCGGTTCTGGATTCCTGCTTTTCATTTATACGGTCTACTATCTCCTGCGGAAAAAAGAGGGCCTGGGTATGGGCGATGTGACCATGATGCTCGCGGTCGGCGCCTATCTCGGCTGGCTGAAGGCCGTCTTAACCCTTGTCCTGGCTTCATTTACCGGCGCGCTGGTCGGAATATTTCTTTTGTGTTTCCGCAAGAAAGACCTGCAATACTCCCTTCCCTTCGGGACGTTCTTGGCCCCCGCCGCATATGTTTCTCTCGTCTGGGGCGGGCAAATTATCGGCGCATACCTGAACCTGCACAAAGGCCTGGGTCCATAGGACGTTGTTTTCTCGGAGGAGTTTTGCCAGCGGGATAAAGCGACCTGCCTGAACATGAGGAGCCATCCTCGTTTCCGGGATTGAGGCGGTAATCCAGGTAGGGTGACACGGCGTAAGTCTACGCCCGGGGGATGAGGGGAGGGATGATGTGGTGAGAAGTCCGTATGAGCGACGAG
>CAZOKP010000093.1:0-10020 GCA_964580435.1 uncultured Eubacteriales bacterium | reverse complement strand
GCGAGGAACGAAATGACGAAGCAATCTCCCCTGAACAGATAGAGATTGCTTCGCTCCCCAGGGTTGCTCGCAATGACAATGTATCAATAATTATTGCGTTTGTATTAATTGTCCGGCTCAGGACGGATGTGCAGCCCGAGGACAAAGCCATCTTCGGCAGGATTGGTGTAATATTGCTTCCGCACACCCAGCATCTTGAAACCGATCTTCTTGTACAGCCCCAGGGCTCCTCTATTGGAGGGGCGAACCTCCAGGGCGATGAAATTGGCTCCTTTCCATCTGGCCTGCTCAATCACCTGGCGCAAGACCTGCTCCGCGATTCCCAGTCGCCTGAAATCGGGATGAACGGCAATATTGTTGATTTGGACTTCCTCTCCGATCAGCCAGAAGACGATGTAGCCGATGACTTTGTCGAGCATGGCATGGACGATGACCAGAGGAAAGGAGATCGGGAGATGCTGGATTTCCCCCCTGAACGTGCTTTCATGCCAGGGATTGGGGAAAGACTGCTTCTCGATCGCCAGAACAGAAGGGAGGTCCCGTTCCTCCATTCTTCTGAGAAAGAATAATCTCCCGGGCAGCTTTTCTTGTTCTATCTCTTCTCCTCCGCCTGGGATTTTCGAAAATAGAGAGGCTGGAGCTCTTCGCCGCGCACCCCACGACCTTTCTTCAGGATGTCGTACCCCAGCACTCCCACTTCGTAGGCGATGAAAGGGGAACGGGCGGAGAGCCTGGCTTTGTCCTTCAAATAAGCCTGGATCTTTTCCTTGTAAACCTCGACGCCGTTCCCGATCAGGGTGATCATTCTGTGCCCAGGGAGCGCGGACAAGAATTGATCCGGAGTGTACGCTCCCTGCGGGATGACCTCATCAATCGCTTCGCCCTTGTATTCAAAAAGGGCCGCATAGATTTCGCCTTTCTTAGCGTCAAGGAAAGGCGAGACCAGACGGCTCCTCGAGTCCTTGAGCTTCAGAGCCAAGGCCGAGAGCGTGGAGACAGGAGCGACCGGTTTGCCAGAAGCAAAGGCAAAAGCCTTGATCGTGCTCAGCCCGATGCGGATGCCGGTGAAGGAACCCGGCCCGGCCGCAACGGCAAACCCAGCCATGTCCTCAATCTTTAGAGAGTTCGCCCGCAGAATATGATCTACCGAACGGAGAAGCCTGGCGGAGTGCGAACCCGAGGTTTCAGCGTTGATTTCCCCGAGGAGTCGCGTTTTTTCAAGGAGGGCGACAGAGCCGCTGCCCGTTGTCGTGTCCAGGGCCAGGATAAGCATCTCAGCTTCTCCGGTTGAGGGCCCTTCCGAAGGCGAACAGGTTCCCCGCCCGAAAGATTTCCCATTGAACCGCGCTCATGGGCTCGACTTCGAATCGAATATTCTTGCTCAGGTTGAGGCCTTTGCCGGCCCGAACATCGACCTCAATCTCGTCCCCGGATTCCAGGCGACGCTGGCCGACCAATTCTTCGAGCGCCCCGCATCTGAGAATCGGCAACCCGGAATTGACGGCATTCCGGAAATAGATCGAGGAAAAAGAAGGTGCCAGGATCGCTCCGGTCTTTAGGGCAATAAAGCAGTCGACGGCCTGTTGGCGGGAAGAGCCCGCCCCGAAATTCCGGCCGGCGACAAGGATATCTCCCGGCCGGGCCTTAGCCGCAAAATCCTTCCATCCTTCCAGGTTCCCGAACGCATGCTGCCCCATCTCCGAGATCTCGGTGATATGAAGAAAGGCGTTGTGGAAAATCTGGTCCGTGTCGATGTCTTCGATCAATCGGCCGGCGCGGTTCCGGAGTACCCAAATCCTGCCGCGGCACGACGTCTTTTCCATCTCAAAGATCCTCGGCACCGGCGATGTGGCCTAAAACGCAGGAGGCCGCGACGACCGCGGGACCGGCGAGATAGGTCTCGCCTTTGCCCTGCTTCCCGGCAAAGTTTCTATTGCCCGTGCTGATCTGGACCTCGCCCTTTCCGGTCAGCCCGACATGGCCCTCGGCGCAGCCGCCGCACCCCGGGTTGTGAATGATGGCTCCGCTTTCAAACAGGTCCTCGAGGATGCCCCGCGACAGGAGTTCTTCATAGACGCGCCGCGTCGCCGGCACGATTTTCAGCATGATCCCCTTCTTGACCTTCCTGCCTTTGAGGATCTTTGCCGCTTCGGCGAAATCCTCGAACCTGCCGTTCGTGCATGACCCGATGAACCCCGAGTGGATCTTCGTCCCGCGGAGCTCCGACGCGGGCTTCACATTTGTCGGAGAAAACGGAGCGGCGACTTGAGGAGGGAGGCCGTGGATATCGAGCTCAAGGATTTCGGCATAGGCCGCTCCTTCGTCGGCCGAAACAGAAGGAAAAATCGCTCGGGGCGGTCTTATCGAGCTTATCAGCTCTTGTTTCGCCGCTTCGAACCCATCCGGAATAAACCCGATAATACCGGCCATTTCTGTGATCATGCTCGCCAGGGTAAGGCGACCGGCAAGAGTAAGGCCGGCCACCGCAGGGCCATAAAACTCGGCCGCTCTGAGGGCGATCTTTTTCGTCCCCAATTCTTTGAGGAGAAACAAAGTCAGATCTTTCGCCGTGGTGGGCCGCTCGAAGGTCCCTTTGAGAATGACCTTCACCGTTTCCGGAACTTCGAACCAGGTTCTCCCGGCGCGAAAGGCGAAGGCGATATCCACGTCGCCCATTCCCTGGCCAAAGCACCCGACAGCGCCGAGGATGTTCATATGGCTGTCTGTGCCGACGACCGTGCTGTTTGGCTGCGCCAAACCCTCCTCCAGGAGCACATGCGTGCCGATGCCCCTGTCCACGTCGAAGACCTCCAGGCCCTGTTTGAGGGCGAAATCGCGGCAGGCCTGCTGGTTATCGGCATATCGGAGGGTGCAGGCCGGGGCGCAGAGGTCGAAGGTGAAAAAGGTCTTTGTCTTGTCGGCGAGCGGAAGCCCGGCGTATTCCCTCTCGTAGTTCTTGACCACGTTCGGGCCGCCGAAATCCCGGGCCGAGCGGATATCCAGGTCCATCCAGACGATCCGTCCAGGCATGACCTCGTCATCCGTATGATGCTGGATGATCTTTTCGATGACCGTCTTGCCCACGGACATCCCTGACTCCTAGAGCTTTCCCGCAACGGCGCGGCCGACATCAAGCGTCGAGGATTTGCCGCCCATATCGTAGGTTCTAACCTTCCCTTCTCTGATGACTTCGGCGATCGCTTCTTCCAAGCGTCTCGCCTTCTCCGTCTCGCCGAGCCATTCGAGCATCATCTTCACCGCCAGCAGCATCGCCATCGGGTTGACTTTGTACTGACCGGCATACTTGGGAGCCGAGCCGTGCGTTGGCTCAAAGACCGCATAGGCGTCGCCGATATTGCCGCTGCAGGCAAACCCAAGGCCCCCGACAAGCTGTGCTCCCAGGTCGGAGATGATGTCTCCAAACAGATTCTCCGCCACCAGGACATCATAGTCAAGCGGGTTTTTTATGAGCCACATGCACATGGCATCGATATTCGCTTCCTTGAACGGGATCTCTGGATATTCCTTGGCGATATCCCTGGCGATACCGAGCATCAGGCCGCCTGTTTCCCTGAGGACATTGGGCTTTTCGACGATCGTCACGGAGCGGCGTTTGTTTTTGCGGGCATATTCAAAGGCCGCCCGAACGATCCGCGAGCAGCCTTTTCTGGTCATAATCCGCGTCGATACAGCGATCTCGTTCAAAGGCGTATCCTTGAACACCTTCATCTTGGGATGGACGAGCAGAGCATCCCGGACTCCCTGGGGAAGAGGAAAGAATTCCACTCCGGCGTACATGCCTTCCGTGTTCTCTCGGAAAATCACCAGGTCGATCCCGTCCTTGTAGTTAAGGGGATTGCCGACGTAAGCCTTGCAGGGCCTCAGGTTCGTATATAGGTCAAACTCCTGGCGCAGCCGGACGATCGGGCTGAAATAGGAAAGTCCTTTGCCTTTGAGGGAAGGATCCAGTTCGGCGGCCGCGTCCTCCTTGGGCTTGGATGTGATGGCTCCAAAGAGGCAGACATCGGTCTCTTTGAGGAGCTTGAGGGTGCGGTCGGGAAGAGGATTCCCTTCTTTCATCCAGAACTCCCAGCCGATATCGCCATGAACAAACATGGCGTCCACACCAAGCTTCTTGAGGACGATCAGGGCGGCGTCCATGACGTCCCGTCCGACACCGTCGCCGGGCATCAGTGCGATTCTATATCTAGCCATCCATGACTCCTTCCTTTATTTTTTTCTTGGTGTATTCGATCAATCCGCCCGCATCAAGGATGCCGATGACCTTCTCGGGAAAGGCCGGAAACCTGTACACTCCCTTTCCAGTGATAATTTTTCCTCCGGCAAAGTCGATCTCGACCTCTTCGCCCGAAGCGATGTTGTCGACAGCCTCTTCGGATTGAAGCACGGGCAGTCCCAGGTTGATGGCGTTCCGAAAATAGATCCTGGCGAACGATTTGGCCACGACCGCCTGAACCCCGGCATACTTCAGGCAGGCGGCCGCCTGTTCGCGCGAGCTGCCGCAGCCGAAGTTCTTCCCGGCAACAATGATGTCCCCGGGTTTAACGTTTCGGGCGAAGTCCGGGTCCAAGTCTTCGAGGGCATGGCGCGCCATTTCTTCGGGAGGCATCAAAGCATAAGTGTATTTTCCGGCAAAAATGACATCCGTGTTGACGTTGTCCCCGTACTTCCAGACTCGTCCTTTCTTCATAGGAACTTCCTTGGGTCGGTGATTTTTCCCGCTACGGCTGAGGCAGCGACGGTGGCGGGAGAAGCAAGGTAAATCTCGGAGTCCCGGCTTCCCATCCGGCCGCGGAAATTGCGGTTGGAAGTGCTCAGCGCGACTTCCCCCGGTGCCAGAATCCCTTCGTGGGCGCCCAGGCAGGGCCCGCAGCCTGGATTGAGAATGACACAGCCAGAATCTGCGAGCACGGCCAAAATTCCCTTTTTCAAAGCCTCCCGGTAGACCTCCCAGGAAGCGGGAAGAACAAGCAGCCTGACCGCAGGATGGACTTTCTTTCCTTTGAATATATGCGCGGCAACATCCAGGTCCTCCACCCGGCCATTGGTGCAGGTTCCAAGAACTCCCTGATGGAATATCCTGCCTTCCATCTCAGTCACCGGTTTCACATTGTCCACCGTATGAGGGCAGGCCAGCTGGGGTGCCAGGCCGGTTATGTCGTATTTGAGAACGGACTTATATTGAGCGTCTGGGTCGGATCTGACGATATCGAATTCCGCTCTTGCCCTTGTCCTCAGCCATCCCAGAGCTTCTTCATCCGGTTCAAAATACCCGTTCTTGGCTCCCATTTCAGCGGACATGTTAGCCAGGACAAACCGAGAAGCCAGGCTGAACGTCCTGGCGGCCCTGCCGGCGAACTCCACAGCCTTGTAATCGGCCATGTCCGCTCCGCCATCGCCGATGATCTTCAGGATGACATCCTTGGCATAAACTCCCCGCTCGAGGGTGCCTTCTATCTCGATCCTTATCGTCTCCGGCACCCTGAGCCAGATCTCATCGGTGGCCCAGATGGAAGCCACCTCGGTCCGGCCGATGCCCGCTGCAAAAGCACCGAATGCGCCGTAGCTCGTCGTATGCGAGTCGCTTCCAACGATGAGCTTGCCCGGAAGGGCAAATCCCTGCTCGGCGAAAACCTGGTGACAGATGCCGCAGTTGATATCAAAGAAATGAGCGATGTTCTGCTCCGCAACAAACTCACGGATGATCTTGTGGTTCTGAGCATATTTTTCTTCGGAGGCGGGCACGATATGGTCAAGCACGATGACGATCTTTTCTGGCGACTTAAGCCTCTTTATCCCGAACTTCTTGAATTCCTGAATAATGGCCGAAGCATTGTCGTGGGAAAGGACATAATCGGGGGAGACGGTGACGACCTCGCCTGCGCGGACATCGCGGCCCGCTTTCTTGCTCAAGATTTTTTCAGAAAACGTCTGACCCAAACCGTCCTCCTCGTCAGTCCTTGAAGACGTCGAAGTTCACGAAATCCGAATGGTTGACAATGATGGCCTCGATGGTCCGCCTCGAGCCGTCGCCTTCTTTGGAGTGGGCGGCGATAATGTGGATCACCTCTTGCGGCAGGCCATGCTTGAAGGCGAACGCCGCCCCGGAGATGGGATGGCGGAGGAGCTCCCCTTCCCTGCTCTTGACGAATTTTCCCTTCTCCTTCTTGTATTCGAACAGCTTTCCGACATCATGGAGAAGGGCCCCGGAGAGAAGATGGTCCCGGTGGATCTTGATTTTGCCCCGATATTCTCCGGTCAGGACATCCGCTATTCTTAACGCCGACAGAGTCACCGCCCTGGTGTGGTCGATAAGGTTGACATCGGTGTGCGGGATCAAAAGAGTGAACGGCATCTCGGCCAGGTCTCTGATCGTCCAGCCTCCCCGCTTCAGGGCTTCGACCCAGACGAAGGTCGTCTTTTCCCTGAGCTCTTGGTCCTGGATCAGCTGAAGCTCCGGGATCAAAGTTTCCAGTTGTTTTTTCATTCAGGTCTCTCTTTCCCCGGGTCCGTCGTATTCAAAATCCGAGGGATGGATTTTCCGCATCGGCCGCATCCGCGTCCGCTCTTCCTGGATATGGGCCACGAGCCCCGGCACCCGGGCGATGATGAAAAAAGCGTTCCCGATCTCCGGCGGAATCCCCAGGTCGCACAGGAGCGCGGCGATGGCGCCGTCCACATTGATGGGCAGAGATTTTCCCATAGTCTGCTTCAGAACATCCTCCACGGCCCGGGCGATACGGACGTAATTCCCCGCCAGACCAAGTTCTGCGGCCAGGGCAAAGAGCTTCGCGGTACGCGGGTCCTCTGTGTGGACGCGGTGGCCGAAACCGGAGGCGCGCTCTCCCCTGGCCTTCATTTCGGCCAGGATCTCTTTGGCCGCTGCGTCATCGGAGATCTTCTTTTCTGCGGCCCTTCGGGCGATGGTCAGGAAAAGGTTCATCCCTTCTTCGACAGCGCCGCCGTGATATCTGGAAATAGCCAAAACTCCGGCGGCGATAGCCGCGTGAAGCTCGGCTCCGGTAGAAGCGACGGTGCGCGCTGCCAGGACCGAGGGCGGGCCGGCGCCGTGATCAACAGAAGAGACAAAGATGGCATCCATAAGCCGCCCGACTTCAGGCGAAGGCAGCTCTCCTTTGAGGACAAGATAGATCGCCTGGGAAAAGGAGATCTTCCCCATCAATTGGTCCATGGCATAGCCGCGAAGGCGGATCTTGTTGGGCTGGACGCTGGTGATTGCTGTCTTCCAGTGCAGATCTTCCGTCATAGGTCCCTCCTTTGGGCAAGCTCCAATGCCTTCTTCGGTATATCAGATATCGCCTCGACGACATGAACTCCGACTTCCTTGAGCCTTTTCACCTTGGTTTCATAAGAGCCGCGAGAGCCTTCGACGATGGCGCCGGCGTGCGAGAACCGGGTTCCTGATTTGGCCGCTTTGCCACCGATATAGGCGATGAGCGGCTTCGTAAATTTCCCATTCTCGACCAGGTCGGCCACTCTCTCTTCCTGGGTTGTCCCGATCTCTCCGAACATGACGCCGAATCTTGTCTCCGGGTCCTGCTCAAAGAGTTCCATGATTTCGGGATGCGAGAGACCAATGATTGCGTCCCCCCCGACATGGATGATTGTGCTCTGGCCCAATCCAGCCTGGGTTAGGTAGTAGGAAATGGCCGAAGTCATGCCGCCGCTCCGGGAGCTGACGCCGACAATCCCGGGCCGGAACCATTCCTTAGCGCGCTCGGCGCGGCCGCCGATCATGCCGAGGACGGCTTTCCCCGGGCTGACCAGGCCAAGAGTGTTGGGGCCGACAAACCGGACGCCCTTCTGGCCGGCGCGCGAAGCGACCTCCAAGACGTCATAGATCGGGACACGGTCGGGAACAATGACCAGAAGCTTGACCCCTGCATCGATGGATTCCAGGGCGGCGTTCTTAACAGCGGCGGCGGGGACAAAGATAACACTGGCGTCGATGGGGCCTTCCTTCTCCCAGGCCTGGGCTACCGAGTCAAATACGGGCACCCCGTAAACATCCTGGCCGCCCCTGCCGGGAGTGACGCCGGCCACTACCTTCGTTCCGTAATCCTTCATGAGCTGCGCCCGGGTCATCCCCTCACGGCCGGTAATCCCCTGGATAACAACCCGCGTTCCGCTGTTTACTAGAATGGCCATCTGCTTAAATCCCAATTCCGATTCATTTTATCAATCTTATATATTTAATATGCAAAGAGGAATCACTCCTCACTCGGCCCATCATGAGCCTGTTTTCTCGGAAGCAATGATCCTCATCCGATATTCTTCGAGCCCAGCGACGGGCAGTTGGATGACGATCGCGTCCCGCTCATGGAACGTGCAGAAGACCTCGCAGGCCAAGCACTCGGTGCACTTCCCACGTTTGGCCTCCTCTGCTGGAATGGCCAGGACCGGCTTCCCTTCTTCAAGCTTGAGGACCTTGTACGTACAGGCTTCAACACACCCCTTGGTCCGGCAGAGAGAGCATTTGCCCTGGTCGATGGCAATGCGGCCGGTGAGCGTGGCGAAAATATAAGCCCGTTCGGGAACAGGTGCTTGCAAAAACGGCGTCACCCGGTGGCGCCGGCCCGAGTTTTTGGCCACAAGCTCCTCCAGCCGGCGGCTGCAAAATTCCGGAGAATCATCACGGCCGTACCCTTCGACGACTCCGGGGATCTTTTTGAGATACGTCCGGAGGATCTCAATGGCTTTTTCTTCGAAATTTCCCCCCAGGCGAATGACGGCCGGGATGGCCAGTTTTTCCTCATAGAAGGCTTTGACCAGGCCGCGCGCTGAATGGTACTGCTCCTGGCTGGCGACACCCGAGCCCGAGGCGAAATAGCCCATAATTCCGGGCTGGGAAAGAATGATTTTGGCCGCCCGGTAGACCTTGCTCGCAGGAGGGTTTCCCGAGGTATCGCAATAGTTGGCCAGCTTGAACCCGCGGTTGAGCACCGCGTCCATAGACATCATCGAGCCGCCTCCGCCGGCGCCATGGAAACCGATGTATTTATCCGTGGCTTCCACTTTCTCCACCATCTGGAAAAAGTAGAACGTGCCGCGGTAGTCCTTGTCTTCGACCCTGTAAGCGATCTTCTCGAGTTCGGTCGGCGGCCGGTCGAATTCACGGGCCACCTCGATCCCCATCTCCGGATGGCGATAGACGGCATAATCGTCGACGACGATATGACAGTCGGCGGCGCAGACGACATCGTCCTCTGTCAAAACAAGAGGGTTGATCTCGGCCGAGCGGGCATCGTTTTCGCGGGCCACCCGATAAAGCCTCGTCAGCAGGTCGGCGATCTTGAGAAGAACGTTCCCCTCGATTCCAGTTTTGATGAGCATGTTCCTGGCTTCATACTCGGGGAAACCCTTGCTGACATCGATCGTCTGCCGGGCCACCTTTTCCGGGTGCAGACGCGCCATTTCCTCAACTCCAGTGCCTCCAGCGGGGCTGAAGACAAGTACAGGCTGCTTAAGTGCATCATCCAGGACCAGGCCAACAAAGTATTCCGCTTTAATCGCCAGCTTCCGTTCGACGAGGACCTTATCGACCACAAAATTCCCGACCTTCATGCCCAGGAGTCGCCGCGCTTTTTCCTCGGCCTCGGCCGGGGTCGAAGCGAATTGGATCCCGCCGAGCCCGGCTCGTCCGGTTAGCCAGACCTGTATTTTCAGGACAACGGGATGGCCTATTTTTTCCGCGATCGTGCGCGCCTCCTCGGGAGTCGAAGCCACGTCACCTTCGGGGATGGGAATTCCGCCTCGCGCGAGCAGCATTTTGCTCTGATATTCGAAAAGTCTGGCCATTCTTTCTGTCCTTCAGGCTAATATTATTGAGATTAGGAGGAATAAAGTCAACGGGAACAGGGCTCTATTACGAAAAGTGGGGTAAAACAAAGAACGATAAGATAGAGGATATGATCAGCCGTAATCAGCCTTGTTCCCATTCAGGTTTTTCACGCCGTTCCTTCAGCGCTTTTCTCGGTG
>CAZOKP010000092.1:0-10060 GCA_964580435.1 uncultured Eubacteriales bacterium | reverse complement strand
GAAATATGGAGTCGACGATCATTTCTGCGTTTGTGTGGCGCCCTTGGAACGGCCGCCTACGCGGCGAAAGCCAGCGGCCTCGAGAGGATCATGGCCGCTTCGCAGTCGGTTGCGGACCGCCTGCCCGAGGAGGTAGCGAAAGACGAGTTCTATTGGAGGGAAATCCAATTAGCCTTCAAGCTGGACCGCACGCTGGTTAACCTCAATAACGGCTTTACCTGCCCGTGTCCTCGGGTCGTGCTCGAATCGGTCTGGCGTTATATGGACATGATCAACATGTTGCCCGTCCATTACCAAGGCATGATCGCACAGAACATTCAGACAATTCGCCTACGGATGGCGGCAGAGTTCGGCTGCGACCCTGAAGAGCTGGCGCTGACGCGAGGCGCCAGCGAGTCACTGCAAATCGCCCAGAACGGGATCGACCTCAAGGCGGGCGACGAGGTTATCACGACCGAACAGGATTACCCCCGCATGCTGACGACGTGGGACCAGCGGATGAGGCGAGAGGGAATCAAGGTGACGCGTCTCCAGTTCCCGGTTCCGACGACCCAGGATGATCTCTATCAGCGGTTCGAGAAAGCCATCACGCCGCAGACGAAAGTCTTCCATTTCTGCCATATTACCAACCTAACGGCCCAGCTGTTCCCGGTGCAGCGACTTTCCCGCCTGGCCCGCTCGAAGGGGATCGTTACGATCGTTGACGGCGCGCACGCGTTGGGGCATTTCCCGTTCAAGCTGCGGGACCTCGACTGCGACGCCTACGGAGTCAGCCTGCACAAATGGCTTCTGGCGCCGATCGGGAACGGCTGCCTGTACATACGCCGGGAGATGATTCCGAAATTCTGGCCCCTCCAGGCGGCGCCTGAACTTCAGGACAACGACATTCGCAAGTTCGAGGCGATCGGCACGCACCCGTGGGCCATTCGGGCGGCGCTCGGCGAAGCCTTGGCGTTCCACCAGGCCATCGGGGCCGAGCGCAAGGCGGCGCGGCTGCGCTACCTGACGCTGCGCTGGGCCAACGCGCTCAAGAAAAATCCGCGCATCAAGATATTTTCGAACCTCGGGGAGCCGGCGGAGACGTGGGGAGTCGCGGCAGTCAACATCGACGGCATCGACGTCAGGGATCTCGCGAAGTTTCTGATGGACAAATACCGGATCATCGCGGTTCCGCTCATCGGAGGAGCGCCGCCCAACCAGGTCTTCGATTATCAAGCTCTTCGGGTGTCGCCGAACGTCTACACGACGCTTGAGGAGATCGATACGTTCGTGCTGGCCATGAATGATGCGCTTAACAGTGGCGTCCCGACCACCCAGGCCGCGGCTGGCGATGGCCCAGTGGAGGGCGTGCAATGGGCGAGTATCCGGTAACAGGGAGAATTTACATGAAACGTTTAGTCATTTTAGCAATTGTGGCATTCACTTTTGTCCTCATTATGGGGAGCACCGTGACCTCTGCCCAGGGCACTTTTAAAATCCCGTTCAAGTTTGAAGCGGGCGGCAAGAAGTTCCCGCCGGGCGAATACTGGGTCGCCCAGAAGGGCGACGGACAGATCGTGCTTCGCAAGGAACCGAACGGCACGGAAATCCCGATACCCTTCACCCAGAGGTTGCCGCAACCAACCCTGCCTCTGGAGGAACCCCAGCTTGTCTTTGACGTGGTGGGGAACTTCGAGCCGTCTTATACCGAGTACTTTACCGATTATTTGTTAGGGGAAGTGTGGCTGCCCGGAGAAGACGGGTTTCTGGTGCACACCACGAAGGGAGCGCACCAGAACCAAACCGTCAAAGGGCAGAAAGCAACGAAGTAGCGCTTTCCACGATTTTGAGCTCAACTTCTATGAAAAGCCTCCATATTGTCAATCTTGACATCCGATCGCACTGCAATTTATCATCCCTGAGGATGGGATGAGGCAAAATCGGCTCATGAATGCTCGCTCAGCCGGTGCAGCAAAAGAGGAAATTCACTTCTTGGTTTTATAAGAAAAAAGACTGCGACTATTTGATTTTTTTGGCGCCGACTTTTCTCTCCCCAATCTGAAAAACCAGTTGAAGGATGGCGTCCCTGTCATCCTTCACAAAGATTACGCTTATGTCGGTGAGAGGGTATCTGATGAAAAATTTCGTCTCGGATTCGGGAAGAAGCTCCATTTTTTGGCCTCTGTCGATGAAGTAGAGCCGGTTGTCTTCTTTGGAGATCTTGATGGCATCTCCCGGCGCAATTTCATATTCTCCAACGTACGCATCGTAGCTTTCAGGGTTTACATCAATCCGCTGTTTTTCGAGGACAACAATCTCGTTGTCTCTGGCCTGTCTGGCAGTTTGAATTTTCTCTTCGATTAAGGCCAACTTGTTTTCAACACCGGACGGATAGGCGATGACCTGGGCGAGGCTCTGAGCCAAGTTTTGCACCGGTTCGTCTTTTTTTAATTTTGTGTCATTCAGCGGCGCATAGACTTCCAGGCTTGCCTGCAAAACCTTCCCCTCATGAAGAGCTACAACTTCATCCCGGTTGAGTGCGGCACGGAAGATGAACCAATCCTTATATTCCGCTATTTTTGGTGCTTCCTTTTTTATATCTTCTCCAGCTCCACCCAAAATGAACCGGCAGGGCTCTAACCGTTCCTTTATCTTGCCGACGAATTGGCCATCTACAAAGAACAGAGTTTCTCCTTGAAGATACCGGTGCGAGATTGCGAGGTCATGCCATTTGGCATCCGTAACCATTGCCTTCGAAAAAAGAGCTTCTTCTTTCGAAGAGACATATTTCAACCTCCCATCTGGAGTGACTTCTATGACGGAAAAGCCGTCACCCATCAGAATGGCAGCGATGACTCCTTTGGATGACAACCGGAAACTAAAGCCTTCCGCGAAAGAGTGGATGACATCTTCCGGAATATAGCTCAAGGGCGAAGACTGGTTCTTCCTTTTTATGGTCATAAATTCATCGGAAGCTGATATTTGAGGAGTAGACTTCCCCTTCTCCACAGCAGCGAAGAGGCTGGGGACCACGGCACAATACATTTCTTCATGTCCTCTGTTATCAGGATGGTCCTCATCGTATGTAAACCCTCGAGGGAAGTGTCCCGATCCGTCCTCCAGCGCGCCGAGAAAATTGATGGAGGGGACATCCCAGGAATTGAGGAGGAGGTTCATGCGTTTGATGTAGTCATAGTCTTTTTCCTGATAGCGGTCGCAGGGATAACACAAGCCGGCTATAGGTTTGATATTGTTCACCCTGCACTTCTCGATGATTTTGTGCATGTTGTCTTTGTATTTATCAAACACGGCAGATGGCTCCATGGCCAACGTGCCGCGAATGCCCTCGTTTTCCAGGGAAAGCCCGATAATGGCGAATTCCGCAGAGAGCGGGAGCAAGTCTTTGTCCATTCGTTTGAGCACAGCATCGGTGTTGTCCCCGGGTTTTGCAATATTTACGACTTTGTATCCCCTTGGGAGGAGGAGCCTTTCCAAACGGTTAGCCCATCCGTTTTTCATGTCGTGCTTGGATTCGAAGTTCGTAACCCATCCGGAAGCCACCGAAGAGCCGATTACGGCTATAGTCTTCAGAGGTTTTTCCTCTTGCTCTTCAGGGTTATGGGCTGGTGAGGCAAAAAAATTCAAGGCCATTCCGCTAATGAATGCAAAAATAAAAAAGATGCCGAGTGCCCGTTTCATCGCCTATTCTCCTTATGAAAGACTCATCACTCCATAATACGTTGTTCAAGCGGAACAGTTGTCCAGGCCTGTAGCATACGGATTCTGATTTGAAAAGGCCGTAATTGAAGCTAAAAATTCAATTTCTCAGGGCTTTCCTATGAATCCAACGGCACGACGGTACCGGAGAGATCCTTTCAGGTTTACTACGGGAGGTAGAAAATGGGCGAGATCATCGACAAGACCAAAGGCAAGGTCAAGCAAGCGGTTGGGGACTTGACCGGCAACAAGAAGCTCAAGCGAGAGGGCAAGAGGGATGAACTCAAAGGCCGAGTCAAGGGCGTGGTCAAGGATGTGAAGCGCACGGTCAAACGTGCCGTGAAGTAACAACGACCACGGGGTCCGGAAGAATCCGAAACTGATACGGATATTCGACAGAGTAAAGGGAGGTAACTACTATGAGCACTACAACACTCATCATCATCATCATCGTGGCGGTCCTCATATTCGGCGGGGGCGGCGGTTACTATTGGAGGAGACGAGGGTAGGTGCTCTTGCCCGCGGGTCCTCGTTCAGGATTTTGGCCATACGCAGGATTTGGTCACGGACTTCGGTTTCCGCCTGGACGCTCAGATCCGTTAGATGATCGAGGATCAGATAGACGATCTGGACCAGGTGACTCAAGCTGGGCGCTTTCTCTGCCATCAGGCTCTGTATAAGATCGTTGATAGCGGGCATCAGGCCGTGGCGGATCGTCACCCCAGGCGAGGCAAAAAGCGGCAAACGTCCATACCTGAAAGCCTTTGTTATCCCTGACCCACTCTAACATGGCATTTTTCGCGCTCCAGCGCCTATTTCAGCGTCCCCTGCAGAACCCGACACACACCTTTTGGGGTGTACAGCAGGGAGATAAGGAGGTTAAGAACTATGAACAGAGTCGACGAGCGCGGTCATTGACTTTGCCGCCCAGCCGGCGATATATTCCCTGCAGTGTTTAAGACAACAACGGTTTTATCATATGCATCTCTGACCGGTTTTTCTTTGATTCTTGGGGTCATCATAGGGACCACCCTAAAAATCAGCCAGAAAATTATCGCGGCCATAATGGCTTTTGGTTCCGGCGTTTTAATATGCGCTTTGACTTTCGGGCTGATGGAGGAAGCATTCAAACATGGAGGGTTTGATGCGATCATCATAGGGTTTTTATTGGGAGGCCTGGTTTTCATCTCCGGGGATTTCCTGATTCACAGAATCGGCGGAAGAAACCATAAACGCAAGGCGCATTCTAAGTCGACAAGAGAAACGAACGGCAAGGCCATCGTCCTGGGCTCTCTCCTTGACGGGGTCCCTGAATCGATAGCTCTAGGCGTTGCTCTTCTTAGCAAAAAAGGAATTGGGTTGTTAATGCTCGTTGCGATTTTTCTGTCGAACCTCCCTGAAAGTCTTTCATCTATAGACGATCTGCAAAGAGAGGGCTTATCCAAACAGCGCATATATCTGTCATGGTCAATAGTCAGCATATGTGTCGCGTCAAGTGTTGTTTTAAGTTTCCTGTTCCTGGAAAAGCTGGATTTAAATGCTCTCGGCATCATCGAATCTTTTGCGTCCGGGGCGATCCTGGCCATGCTTGCAGACAGCATGATGCCCGAAGCTTATGAAGACGGTGGATTTCTTATCGGGTTTTTAACGATGTTGGGATTCTTGACGGCTTTTATTCTTTCAAAAATATAATTTCATCTCATTTGAATCCTGCCTAATCAGTATCAAGACGACAGAGCATCTCCGATCGTGTGATTCGGCGAGAAAGCAGATGCTTCCTCTGGACGATGGCGTTTCCGGGAACAATAAAGCTGGAGCAAGCATTTTTATACTGTTTTCGTATATAATAAAGCCTATTTTTTTTATGGAGGTTTCTATGCGTTCAGCGAAAGCTTTTTTGTCTCTAGCCTTTATTTTCTTTGTCGTCCTGGCGCCCCTGGCGCGGGGCCAGGCCAGCCTAGCTCAGTCCGTGGACATCCCCTACAAAACATTCGTCCTGGACAACGGGCTGACGGTCATCATCCATGAGGACCACAAGGCTCCCATCGTCGCCTTCAACATCTGGTACCACGTCGGCTCCAAAAACGAGAAACCCGGCAAGACCGGGTTCGCCCATCTCTTCGAACACCTTATGTTCAACGGCTCGGAGAACTATAAGGGCGAATATTTCACGCCCCTGGAAAAAATCGGGGCCACCGACATGAACGGCACGACGAACGAAGACCGGACGAACTACTTCGAGAATGTTCCTATCTCCGCCTTCGACGTCGCCCTGTGGATGGAATCGGACCGCATGGGGCATCTCCTGGGCGCTGTAACCCAGAGCGTCCTCGATGAGCAACGCGGCGTCGTTCAAAACGAGAAACGTCAATACGAGAACGAGCCCTATGCCCTGAGCTATGAGCTTATCGCCTCGAACTGTTTTCCCAAGGGCCACCCGTATTCCTGGACGGTCATCGGCTCCATGGAGGACTTGAGCGCCGCATCGCTCCAGGACGTCCAGGAATGGTTCAAGGGCTATTACGGACCGAATAACGCTGTCATCGCCGTCGCCGGCGACATTAAGACCGAAGAAGCCCTGGCCAAGGTCAAGCAGTATTTCGGCGATATCCCCAGCGCTCCCCCAATTACGAAATACAACGCCTACATCGCCAAGCGGACGGGTGTCCAGCGTCAGGTCGCCCAGGACCGCGTCCCCCAGGCCAGACTGTACAAGGTCTGGAACGTTCCGGCCTGGGGTACGGAGTGCGTTAGCCGGTTGAGACTGGCAGCCGCCGTCCTGTCTTCTGGAAAGAACTCCCGGCTCTACAAGCGGCTCGTCTATGACGAGCAGATCGCCACCGACGTCAACGCCTCCGTCGACGCCCGGGAGATCGCCGGCCTGTTCAATATCGAAGCCACGGCCAAGCCCGGCGTCGAGCTGTCCAAGGTCGAAAAGGCGGTGGATGAGGAGCTCGACCGCTTCCTGCGGGAGGGGCCGACCCCCGCGGAGCTTGAGCGGGTCAAGGCCCAGCACATCGCCGGCATTATCCGCGGCCTGGAAAGGATCGGCGGGTTTGGGGGGAAGAGCGATATCTTAGCGACCTCCCAGGTCTACGGCGGGTCGCCCGATGCCTACAAGAAGAACCTTGCTTCAATCGAAAAAGCGTCGCTCAAGGATGTCCAAGAGGCCGCCCAGCGCTGGCTTTCCGACGGCGTTTACATCCTCGAAATCCATCCCTTCCCATCATATAAGACGGTCCCGTCGAATGTGGACCGGACCAAGCTCCCCGAAGCGGGAACGACGCCCGACGCCAAGTTCCCCAAGCTCGAGCGGACAACCCTATCCAATGGGCTCAAGGTCATCCTGGCCCGTCGCGAGGCTGTCCCTGTCGTCAACTTCAACCTTCTCCTCGACGCAGGCTATGCCGCCGATCAATCAGGCCTCCCCGGCACGGCCTCCCTGGCCATGAACATGCTCGACGAGGGGACTAAAACGCGGACTGCCCTCCAGATCAGCGAAGAGCTCCAGAAGCTCGGCGCATCCCTCAACTCCGGCTCCGGCCTCGATGCGTCCAGCATCTCGCTGTCCGCGCTCAAAGCCAACCTCGACGCCTCGCTGGCCCTTTACGCCGACGTCATCCTCAACCCGTCGTTCCCCGAGGATGAATTCAAGCGGCTCAAGGCCCAGACTCTGGCCGCCATCCTGCAGGAGAAGGCCGAGCCCTTCGCTATCGCCCTCCGCGTTTTCCCCAAGCTCCTCTACGGCCCCGGCCATGCGTACAGCAACCCCTTCACCGGGAGCGGAACAGAGGACTCGGTCCAGTCCATGACCCTGGCTGATCTCCAGAAGTTCCATCAGACCTGGTTCAAGCCCAACCACGCCACGCTGATCATCGTCGGCGCGGCCGGCCTGGACGAGCTCAAACCCAAGCTGGAAAAGCTCTTCTCCGGCTGGAAGCCGGGCGAAGTCCCCAAGAAGAACATCAGCCAAGTCGCCGTCAAGAATTCGCCCGAGGTCTATCTCATCGATAAGCCCGGCTCGCCATCCTCGATCATCCTGGGCGGGTTCGTGACCCTGCCCAAGGCCAACCCTGAAGAGATTGCTATCGAGGTCATGAACTTGATCCTGGGCGGCCAGTTCACCTCCCGGATCAACATGAATCTCCGCGAAGACAAGCACTGGTCCTACGGGGCCGGTAGCATCGTCATCGGCGCCCGCGGCCAACGGCCGTATGTGGTTTACGGCGTCGTTCAGACGGACAAGACCAAGGAATCGGTTTTCGAGGCCGTCAAAGAGCTCAAGGATATCGTTGGGACTCGGCCGCCGACATCCGACGAGTTGGCCCGCAATAAGAGCAGCCAGGTCTTGGGACTACCCGGGCAGTGGGAGACGAACGCCGCTGTCGGCGGTTCCATCGCCGATATGGTTATCTACGGCTATCCGCAAGACTATTTCGACACTTACGCCGGCAAGGTGAAGGGTCTCACCCTGGCCCAAGTCTCCCAGGCGGCCAAGGACGCCCTGCGGCCGGACGGAGTGGTTTGGGTCGTGGTCGGCGACGGGGCCAAGGTTGCGCCCAAGCTCAAGGAGCTGGGCTTCGGCGAAGTCCGCCTCATCGACGCCGACGGTAACCCGGTCAAGTAAATCACGGAGAAAAATAGAGCGCCGCGGCCCTGTTCACGGCCAAAAAGACTACTCGACGGCGGGGAGGGTGATTTTCTCCGGCTCAAAGATGACGCACCGCTCCCCTGCTTCGACTTGGCCGAGCTCAACGAGGTCATATCCCGCTTTCTTGCCTGTTTTGATGGTTCGGTCGACCTCTTCTTCCGGGACAAATATGTAGAACCCGATTCCCCAGTTGAAGGTCGTCAGGCAGTCCTCCAGGCTGACGCCAACCTCGAGCATAAACCGGAAAAGCGGCGGTATTTCATCCACCCATTTCTTAACCCGATAGGTGAAAGCTCTCTTGGCATAGGCGATCTTGGAGATTCCTCCTCCCGTGCCGCCGAGCAGAGAGTGGACCTCGATATTTTTTTCCTGCAAAGCCTCGACGAGCCGGACATACGAGCGGGTGGGGATGAGCGCCTCCTCTCCCAGGGTCTTCCCGTTCGGCAGTTGATGGAGAAATTTGTCTTTTAACGCCAAAGCCCGCTTGATCACCAGGGAAATCCCGTTGGCATGAAGCCCTGACGATGTCGCCCCGATGATGCGGTCTCCGACAGAGAGCTTTTCTCCCGTGACCATCCTGCTTCGAGGAGCGATAATGCCGGTCACACAGCCGGACAAAGAGGGAGCACTTTGCACCGGCGGTTCGGCTTTGACCAAATAGCGGAGGGCGGGAGATTCTCCGGCCGGCAGGGCCATCCCGCACATCTCGCAGGCCTGATAGAAGCTTTCAGCCAGGTCGTGGCTTCGCCTCTCGTCCATGAACCACTCGCTGTCGCCCGCCGCCACTTCATCCGTGTAGATCACGGGGAGGGCCCCCTGGCAGATCACGTCATTGGCCGCCATCAGGGCCGTATCGATGCCGATGCCCTCGTAATAAGTCCTCCCGGTCCCGGCGTGCTGATACATCCATTCCGCGATCCAGTTTTTGTTTCCCAGGCCTTCCTGAGTCATGCACCAGAAATGAGGTTTGGGGCCGTGATACCGGAAAACGACTCCATGCGCGCCCAGGCTTTCCGGCTCGATATACACTCCGCGTTTGTTCGGAAACTTGAGCGTCCTCTTCCCGGCGCGCACCATAGCCATTTTAAACGGCTCGATCTTGGTGTAATCCACCCCGGCCTTGGCATACTCGGATTTCGCCCGTTTTTTCGGCATCTCACCCTCCCTTATAGAGATCCTCCAAATCGGCCTGGGAAGGATGGTTCGGAATCATGGCCACGGTCTTGCCTTTGTACTCGAAGACCTCCTTGTCGTCATCGTTGATCTCGCCAATTACCTCAGCTCTGGCTCCTTTGGCCCGGATCGTCCTTGCTAAATGGTCAACATCTTTCTTGGCCACCTGGACCGCCATCCTCCCCTGGGATTCACAGAGTATGATTTCCTCGGGCGTGAGGCCTTTGACTTTGACCGGCACTTTGGATAAATCTACCCGGGCCCCGAAACCGCCGTATCTGGCGGATTCACAAACAGCGGCGCCGATGCCGGCGGCTCCCAGGTCGGAGCAGGCCTTGACCTTGCCGGTCCGAAAAGCGGCCAGGGTCGATTCCATGATCACCCTTTCTTCTTTGAAGAGGGCGACGGCCGGCCTCATCTCCTTGACCAGCCCTGCCCTGAAGAGGGTGTCGTTGCCGTCGTTGCCGGTCCGGCCGATGAGGATAATGTTGTCGCCGGCGGATTTGGCCGGCTTGGTCAACGGCCGGGCCGTGATCAGCT
>CAZOKP010000091.1:0-10073 GCA_964580435.1 uncultured Eubacteriales bacterium | reverse complement strand
GGTGCTTGCCAACGGCCGGGAAAAAGTGTACATTCTTTAAAAGCGAGGTGCAGCCATGAAACCTCATCCAACAGAGACGAAAAAGGCCTTTCTGAGCGGCTGTGTTTTTCTTTTTTTCCTGGGAAGCCTGGCTCTTGAGGCCGGCCAGCCCAAAATCAAATTCAAGGAAGAGACCTGGAATTTTGGGAAGGTGAAGCAGGGCGAGACTCTGGCCCATGAATTCGTCTTCACCAACTCGGGAGATGCCACCCTGATCATCCAGAAAGTCTCGACCTCCTGCGGGTGCACGGCGGCGCTCGCCTCTGAAGATAAAATTGCACCAGGGAAAGAAGGGAAAATTGAAATCAAGTTTGACACCAGGGGTTACGGCGGCACGGTCAGCAAACTCATCTTTGTCGAATCCAACGACCTCAATGAGGCGCGCAAACAGCTCCAGGTTTCGGCGGATATCGAAACTCCTCCCGCGGCGAAGATCGATATCGCTCCGTTCAATTATGATGCCGGCCTGAGTGTCGAGGGCGAGGAGATCAAAGCGAACCTGAAAATCATGAACAAGGGGGAGCTGGAACTTCGGGCGGAATTCAATCACCGCAATGCGACGTATTTCGTTGGAGGAAAGCCCGCGCCTTCGCCCCTTAAGGTCGCGGCCGGGAAGGAAGTGGTGGTGGAAGTCAGGATTCCGACTCAGGCCAGAGTGGGCGTTATTAGGGAATATGTCCTGGTCAAATCCAACGACCCGATGCGCTCGACCCTGTCCCTTTATGTGAGCGGTTACATCATCACCAAAGAGCAGCTCAAGGAGCTCTTTACCAAGCATAAAGATATTCTTCGCCCGGGAAGTTGAGGTGATCCTTTTGGGAAATTTTCTGGCCGCCCTGGCCAGAGTCCTCCATCTTGTCCTGATGCTTTACCTCTGGGTGATCATCATCCGGGCCGTTCTCTCCTGGATCAATGTTCCTTCCTTGTATCCGGTGGCCCTGGTTTTATATCGCCTCACTGAGCCTGTGCTCCGGCCTTTTCGCCGTCTCGTGCCGCCCCGCAGGCTCGGCGGTATCGACATCAGCCCCATTATCGTCGGCCTCCTGATCGTATTTATCGATTCCTTTTTGATCAGCTCTCTGGCTCTTTATGCCCAGCAGCTCATCGGAGGAACTGCCATATCATTCTGAGAGAGGCTTTATCTTTGAACGCCCGCGGACACTCTCGAGAAAAAACAAGGGAAGCGCAGCGGGGAGGAGAGGGCCGCCTTTGAAAAGCGTTAGGGGGGCAGGGCCAAAGACCCTGACCATAACGGTGAGAGTTCATCCTCGGTCCCGGAAGCCGGGAGTCATGAAGCTCGGTCCGCAAGAATACAGTGTTCATGTGGCTTCACCGCCAGAGAAAGGCGCGGCGAACAGAGAGGTTATTGCGGCGTTAGCGGAGTATTTCGGCCTTCCTGCTTCCAGCGTGCGGATTGTCCGGGGGGAAAAATCCCGGTCCAAATTCATCGCCCTGGAGCTTGACCATTAAAATCTCAGTCAAAAGGAAAAGAGCATGGACGCCTACAACCTGGTGAGCTGTGCTGGCATTTTCATCCTCATGGGTTTCGCCTGGCTGTGTTCGGCCAACCGGAGGGTGGTCAACTGGCGGGTCGTCATCTGGGGCGTCGGCCTGCAATTTCTTTTCGCTTTTTTTATTTTTGTTGTTCCCGTGGGAACGAAATTCTTTCTCTTGGTCAACGACGCTGTGGTCAGAATCCTTAATACCGCTACTGCGGGGACGCGATTTGTCTTCGGCCGGCTGGCTTTGCCTCCCGGGACGATTAATGAGGCGGGAGAAACATCTCTGGGCTCCATCCTGGCCTTTCAGGGCCTTCCGACGATCATTTTTTTTGCGGCGTTGATCGGCGCCCTCTATTATTTGGGCGTTATGCCATTTTTTGTCCGGCTTTTTGCCCGGATTTTCACCCGGCTGATGAGGGTCAGCGGAGCGGAGTCGCTCTGCGTTTCGAGCGAAATCTTCGTCGGCGTCGAATCCTCGCTCATCATCAGGCCTCATCTGGCTGAGATGACGCGCTCTGAGCTCGTTACCATTCTCACCGCCGGAATGGCGACCATCGCCTCGACGGTCCTGGCCGTCTATGTTTTTTTTCTCCAGGATGCCATCCCGACGATAGCCGGACACCTCGTGTCTGCCTCCTTTCTCGGCGCGCCTGCGGCGCTGGTCATGTCCAAACTCTTGATGCCCGAGACGGATAAGCCTAAGACGCTGGGGCTGGACATCAAGCCAAGTTACGAGAGGGATGAGAACCTGATCATGGCCGTCATCAATGGCGCCTGGAATGGGCTGCGGCTCCTCGGCGGCATCATCATCCTCCTTCTGGCGTTTCTCGGGCTTTTGGCTCTGCTCGACCTTATCCTGGGTTTTTTCGGCGGTTATCTGAACCAATTGTTCGGCTGGCATCTGACCTGGTCTTTCAAGTCGCTCCTGGGCTATGTGTTTTATCCCTTCACTCTCATCCTTGGCGTTCCCCCGGTCGATGCCCTCTCTATCGCCAAGGTCATAGGCGAGAGGACGGTGGCGACCGAGGTCGCTTCCTATCAGGACCTGGCTCTATTGCTGGCGAATAAAACCCTGGTCCACCCGCGCTCAGCCTTGATCGCTTCCTATGCCCTGTGCGGTTTTGCCCACGTGGCTTCTCTGGCCATCTTCGTCGGCGGAATCGGAGCCTTAGTTCCCAGCCGCTACAAGGACCTCTCCCGGCTCGGGTTCCGGGCCCTCCTTGCCGCCACGCTCGCCTGCCTTATGATCGGCGCCGTCGCCGGCACGTTCTTCACCGGCAGCTCGATCATGCTGGGGAAATAGGGCACTGGGGATTTTTTTGAGTGGCCTGCCAGCCCGCCCTTTCCCTGATGATGGTTGTCTTCCCGCCGCAGAAGTATTATATTGACAGCACCTGATGGGGTGTTCCCCATTTTTGTTTCCCAGGTAAAGGAGCAATAAACATGAAAAACTTCTTGAAGAATATTCTCTGGCCGACAGACTTTTCCCGCGAGGCTCAGGAAGCCCTGCTCTATGTGGACGTCTTCGCCAAGGCCTTCGACGCCAAGATCACGGCGCTTCATGTCTCACCCGACCTTTCCCTGGCGCTCTACGACGAGGCTTCGCCGGCTCTCCAGCAGGAGCTGATTCTGCAGATGGACGTCTCCAAAAAAAAGGCTCAGGCCAGAATCCAGGCTATGGCCCGGAAAAAAGGCATCTCTTTCAAGAAAATCGTGGTCACAGAAGGCTCGGCGGCGAAAAAAATTATCGAGACGGCTGAGAAAGAAAAGGCCGACCTGATCGTCATGGGTAAAAGAGGGCAATCCCTCGTGGAGAAGATCATGATCGGCAGCGTGGCCAATCACGTCCTGAGGCACTCGCCTGTGCCTGTGCTGGTGACGAAGAAACGGAAGCAGAAATTTGAGGTCAAGAAAATCCTCGTGCCCACGGATTTCACCAAAGAAGAGGACGTGGAGAGAAATTTCGCCTGGAAGCTGGCCCAACGTTTCCATGCTTCCCTCACTCTCCTTTACGTTCTTGAGCTCTACGGATACGAATCCCGGATGGTGGATGAAATGTTCGAGACGGTCCTGGCCAAGTTCAAAAAGAAAAAAGAGAGAAAGGGGGTCGAAGTCACCAAGGAAGTGACAAAGGCGATCCATGCTGCCGCGGGGATCGTCGAATATGCGCGCTGGCGGTCGCAGGACCTCATCGTCATGGCGACATGCACTAGTCCGCTGGGCCGCCTATTCCTGGGGAGCACGACGGAGAAGGTTATCTCCGCGACGGACCGTCCCGTCTTTGTCATACCTCCCAAGTTCTGCTGAGATAAGGTGGAAGATAAAAAGGTCTTTTGGGTCGCGTTGAACCTTGTCCTTTCAACCAACCTGAAGGCCGGCAAAAAAATTGTCGAGTATTTTCACGATCCCAGGGAGGTCTTTCGGGCCTCCCCTCAAGACCTGGTTGCCCTGGGATTGAAGAGAGAAGAAGCCCAAGAGATCTGCTCCCCCGGTCTTGTGGACAGAGCCTCCCGGGTCCTTGCCAAAGCAGGGAAAAAGGGCCTCCGCGTGTTCACGGCTGAGGATGAAGAATACCCGGACAGTCTGAGAGAAATCTTCGACCCTCCGCTCGTCCTCTATTGTGCCGGAAGCCCCGAAGTCTTGAATGAACCAGTTGTTTCAATCGTCGGGTCCCGAACCCCGACTCCCTACGGGAGGGCCGTGGCGGAAAAGTTAGCCCAGGACCTGGCCGCCCTCGGGCTCGTCATAGTGAGCGGAATGGCCAGGGGGATCGATTCCATCGCCCACTGGGGAGCGCTCAAGACGGGGAAGACCGCGGCCGTATTAGGCTCCGGACTCGAGAACATCTATCCGAAGGAAAATCGGGCGCTTTTCCGTAAGATTGCCGAAGCCGGGGCCGCCATATCGGAGTTCCCTCCTGATGCGCCGCCCCTAGGGTTCCATTTTCCGCTCCGGAACAGGATCATCAGCGGGCTTTCTCTCGCCGTCGTGGTCGTCGAGGCTTCGCGAAAAAGCGGGTCGCTGATCACCGCCCGCCTGGGTTTGGAGCAGAACCGAGAAATCATGGCCGTTCCTGGAAACGTAACTTCCTCCCTCAGCCTGGGCGCGAACTGGTTGATCAAATCAGGAGCAAAGCTTGTCGAAACATGGGAAGATGTGGTAGAAGAACTCCCTTGTGCCTTGCGGGAAAGGGTTCTTTCCCGGAAAAAACAGGAAAAAAAGAGAATGCCCGAAATGAGCCCGGCGGAAAAAAGCCTTTTTGACGGCCTCAAACAGGATGAGCTCACCCATATTGATGAGCTCGTCGAGCGGAGCGATGCCTCGGTCTCCGAGGTCCTTGCTCTCCTGCTCAACTTGGAGCTCAAAGGACTGATTTACCAGGCTCCGGGAAAGTACTTTCAGAGGAGTCTCTAAATGCAGAAATCTCTCGTTATTGTAGAATCACCGGCTAAAGCGCATACCATCAACCGGTACCTGGGCTCAGGCTATCTGGTCAAAGCGTCGATGGGGCATGTCCGGGACCTGCCCAAAAGCAAGCTGGGCGTGGATGTAGAGCACGATTTTGCCCCCCACTACATTGTTATTCCTGAGCGAAAAAAGACCGTCGCAGAATTGCAGAAAGTCGCCAAGGAGTGCGCGGCGGTCATCCTGGCCGCCGACCCGGACCGCGAAGGAGAGGCAATCTGCTGGCACCTCAGCGCCCTTCTTGAAAAGAGCAACCCGAACATTCGGCGGGTTCTCCTGCATGAGATCACGGAAAAAGCGGTCGAGGAATCCTTCCAGCACCTCGGGAATATGAACGAGAACAAGATCAAGGCGCAGCAGACACGGCGGATTTTGGACCGGCTCGTCGGCTATCTGATCAGCCCGCTCTTGTGGAAAAAGGTCGGCAAATACCTGAGCGCCGGCCGGGTCCAGTCCATCGCCCTGCGGATTATCTGCGAGAGAGAAAAAGAAATCAAGAGTTTTGTTCCGGAGGAATACTGGTCTATCGCGGCTCAGCTCGAGGCTTCAGAGCCGCCGCCTTTTAAGGCCAGCTTGGTTAGGGTCGAGGGCAAGAAACCAAAGATTGGCGACGGAACGAAAGCCCAGGAAATTGTCGAGGAGCTGAAGCAAGCTCCGTTCATCCTCGAGGGAATCAAAGTCCGGGAGAAAAGCCGTTATCCCAGCCCTCCCTATATTACCAGCACGCTCCAGCAGGACGGTTTTCGTCTGCTTCAGTTCTCGATCAAGAAGACGATGTTCATCGCTCAAAAGCTCTACGAAGGCCTTCCGATCGGCGAGCGCGGTTTGGTCGGCCTGATCACGTACATGCGCACGGACTCTATCCGCATATCCGACAGCGCCCTTTCCTGGGCGAGGCAGCACATCGAGGCCGGCTACTCCAAGGACTATATTCCGGCCAAACCCCGGGTTTTTAAGAACAAGAAAAAAACGCAGGACGCCCATGAAGCCATCCGGCCCACTTCCCCGGACCTCCCGCCTTCTGTGGTCAAACCCTATCTCAAAAAAGAAGAATACGACCTCTACAGCCTTATCTGGAACCGCTTCCTGGCTTCGCAAATGAGCCCGGCCCGGGTGGAGGAGACAGAATTCACCATCCGCGCCTCCAAATACGAGCTTAAGGCCAAGGGAGAGGTTATACGGTTTGACGGCTACCTGGTTCTCTATCCCAACCAGAACAGGGAAGGGGAGCCTCTGCCCAAAGCCCGCGAGGGAGAGGAACTGCGGCTTTTGGACATCGAATCCAAACAGAATTTTACCCAGCCTCCCCCCCGCTATACCGAGGGGAGCCTGGTGAAAGAACTCGAAGCCAAAGGAATCGGCCGTCCCAGCACATACGCCCCGATCATCACAACGTTGCAGAACCGGGTCTATGTGATCAAGGAAAAAGGAAAGTTCGTCCCCACGGACCTGGGGATGTTCGTCACGGACTTCCTTGTGGCTCATTTTGCCGACCTGATGGAGGTCAAGTTCACGGCTCTCATGGAAGAGGAACTTGACAGAATCAGCGAGGGCGAGCGCGATTGGCTGGAATCGCTGCGGAGATATTATTCTCTGCTCAATCAAGACCTCTCCAAAGCGAATGAGACCGAGAGCATAAAACCAAAGGGCATTCCTGTTGAGGAAAAATGTCCCCGCTGCGGCCGGCCTCTGGTGATCAAAGAAGGCCGGTTCGGCCGTTTTAAGGCCTGCTCAGGGTATCCTGAATGCACTTACAAGGAGAGCATGCGCAAGGTGGAGACAGTCAGCCTGGAGGAGAAATGTCCGAAGTGCGGCGCCCAGCTTCTTCAGAAAAAGGGCCGGTATGGGTTGTTTATCGCCTGTTCGAGTTATCCCAAATGCCGGTATATCAAGAATAATAAACCGGAGAAAATCGATACGGGAATGGCCTGTCCCCTCGGCTGCGGAGGGACGATTGTCCAGAGAACGACGAAACGAGGAAAAGTATTCTACGGCTGCAGCGGTTTTCCCAAGTGCCGTTTCGCCACCTGGGATGAGCCGGTGAGCCGCGCTTGCCCCCGCTGCGGGAAGGCGGTCTTGCTCCGCAAAGTCGACAAGAACGGCGCCGTTCTCTACTGCCCGGACGAAAAATGCGGGTTCAAGGAGCAGGCCAAAGACAGCGCAAAAGATGAGACAAGAGCTTAGCCAGTTCCTGAACCATCTCCGAGTTGAGAGGAACGCCTCTCCTCACACGGTCTCCAGCTACGGGCGGGACCTCAATCAGCTCGCCGATTATCTCACGGAGAAAGAGATTTCGCTGCGCAGACTCGATAACGTCCAGATTCGGGGCTTCATGGCCCGGCTTCATGAAAGGCGCCTGAGAAAGAGCACTCTGGCGCGAAAGCTGGCCGCTGTCCGCTCTTTTCTCCAGTTCTGCGTCAAAAAGAAATGGCTGGCCGAGAATCCTGCCAGGGTCGTGGCCACGCCCAAGCAGGAAAAGCTCGTCCCTTCTTTTCTCTCCGAGGAGGAGATGGCTCATTTTCTGGAGGCCCCTGCTTCCACGCGCCCCCTGGACCTGAGAGACAAGGCCATCCTCGAGCTTTTTTACGCGACAGGGATTCGCCTGAGCGAGCTTGTCGGAATCAATCTGGAGGATATGAATCTAAGTGAACGGCTCGTCCGAGTCCGGGGAAAGGGAAAAAAGGAGCGGCTTGTTCCCTTCGGCCGCATCGCTGAGGAAGGATTGAAGTCCTACCTGAGGACGAGGTCATCGTTTTTAAAAGACAAAATTGGAGAGCAAGCCCTGTTCCTGAATTATCAGGGAGAACGGATCACCGCCCGTTCCGTGGAAAGGATCGTTGACAAATATATCCGTCAGACCGCTATAAAAAGAAAGATAAGCCCTCATTCCCTTCGTCATTCCTTCGCTTCGCATCTTCTGAGCCGGGGAGCCGACCTGCGGGTTATTCAGGAGCTTCTGGGGCATGAGAGCCTGGCGACAACCCAAAAATATACCCATCTTGACCTTGGACACTTGATGGACGTCTACAGGAAGAGCCATCCGCGCTCCTGAAAGAGATATTCGGCACGGCCTCGCTTCCCCTCAGGTTTTTTAACCCCGTTCTCTCACCGCCCGGAACAATTCATTTTGTCAATCTGGGTTGACGTGGGGCTATGAAAAAGTCAACGCCCATTGACTGCTGCTGGCCGCGGACATTTTTAATTATCTGATAATAAATAAAATAAATACATTTCATGTTTTGGCCCGGCGTTTGCATAAGAGCAAGGAGAAAGGAGGTCATCATGAGAAGCTTGAAGGTCGGAGCTCTTGTCATCGGGCTCATTCTTGGCCTTTCCCTCCAGCCTCTCCTGTCTCTTCAGGCCGGGACCAAGACCGGCGATCAGAAGATCAACATCAATACCGCCCCGCTGGAAGAGCTGGTGAAGCTGCCCCGGATTGGTCCCAAGGTTGCCCAGAGGGTGATCGACTACAGAAAGGCGAACGGGAGTTTCAAAAAGATCGAGGAAATCATGAAGGTCAAAGGGATCGGTGAAAAGACTTTTAATCAGCTCAAAGACCTGATCACCGTGGGCGCAGAGAACGCGAACAAATGATTGAATGAAGGGGGCTTTGCCCCCCTTCTCACTTCTTTTTTTGAGCCTCGTTTAAATAGGCAATGAGGAAGGCTTTCATCTTTTTTAAAGCCCGGCCGCGATGGCTGACCTTGTTTTTTTCAGCCGGAGCGACCTCGCCGAAGGTCTTTTTCCAGGAGGAATAGAAAAATATGGGGTCATAGCCGAACCCATGGTTTCCTTTTTTCTTGAAGGCGATGTATCCTCTGACCTGGCCTCTTACCTCTTTAAGGATCTTGCCTTTCCTCGAGAGAACTGCGCAGGAGACAAACCGGGCCTTGCGTCGATGCCAGGGAACTCCCTCCATCAGGCGTAGGACCTTGCGGATGTTCTTTTCATCCGTGGCTCCGGGTGCCGAGAACCGGGCTGAGTATATTCCCGGTTTGCCCCCAAGCGAGTCGACCTCGAGACCCGAATCCTCGGCCAGGGTGAGAAAGCCCGACCTTAAGCTGAAGGCCAGACTTTTAAGCCGGGCGTTTTCGAGAAAGGTTTTGCCCTTCTCTTTGACATCCTCTCGAGCTCCAAGATCGACGTGGGATCGGAAGTCGGCGGGAAGCCCCGCCAGATATTCTTTGATCTCGCGGAATTTGCCCTGGTTGGTGGTGGCCAGGATGATTTTTTCTCTATTCAATTTTAATTTCGATGATCTCACCCATATCAAAAAGGCTCTGGTTGAACTGGCGCTCTTTCTCCTCCGAGGAGGAAAAGGAAAGGGTGACGGTCGAGATATTCCTTTCTTTTTTCAGGTTCAGTTCAGCCAGCTTGAGCCCGAGATGGAAGATTAATTTTCGCAGGTTAATGAGGATATCCGGGCTGTCCTTCATTCGGAGATGGTAGTGGTAGAGAGATTTTTTCAGGTGGGCCTCTTCAACCTTATGAAGAAGGATCAGTGTCCCCAAAACCAGCCCTGAAAAGATGACCGCAATGAGATAATAGCCCGCCCCGACGACCAGTCCCAGACCCGAGACCGTCCAGAGGGTGGACGCGGTGGTAAGGCCGTGGACCATCCCTTGAGACTGAATAATCGTGCCGGCTCCGATAAAGCCCATTCCTGTGATGACGGCGGCGGCCACACGAACCAGATCACCCGATGTTCCGCCTTTGCCTGCGAGCATGAGTCCCGAAAGGATCATCATCATTGCTGAGCTCACGCAAATCAGGATATGAGTCCTTAGTCCCGCCGGTTTTTGGCTCGTCTCCCTTTCCAGGCCGATAATTCCGCCCAAGGCGATCGCCAGGAGGAGCTTGAGGATAATCTCCCAAATATTCATGGTCGTCCCCTCCCCAATCTATTAAACATGGTGGTAATGTAGCACAAAGTGGCCGGGTTCTCAACGAAATCCGTCCGCGAGATAGCATCTTCGTTTCCGTGATCATTTTGGTTAGGAATAGGGTCCTGTCACGGCTTACCCCCCGACGAGGCTCGGGAGATGTGGCTCGAAGTCACGCTGCGAT
>CAZOKP010000090.1:0-10419 GCA_964580435.1 uncultured Eubacteriales bacterium | reverse complement strand
CGTGGTTCGGGGGCCCCCCGCCGCCCCGAGCGTTTGATGCCCCGGTCTTTGGCTCCGGAAACAACATGATTGACCGCGAGGGCGCCGGGGGTGAACCGCGACAGGCCCCACCCCCATCACGGAAATGGAAATACAATCTTTGGCCCGATAAAAATTGACGCGAGGAGCGAATTTATTTATAGTGAAAGGGTCATGGACTGGGAAAAACTCGCTCCGGAGTTGGCGGTATCAACGCCGTCAAAAGTTATTCTCTTAGTTCTAGATGGGCTGGGGGGTCTCCCTGTTGAAGGCAAGACGGCGCTCGAGAAGGCTCATTCTCCCCACCTTGACAACCTCGCTCGAAAAGGAGTCTGCGGCTTGACCGACCCCGTCTTCCGCGGCATTACACCCGGAAGCGGGCCCTCTCACCTGGCTCTTTTCGGTTACGACCCGCTGCGCTACGAGCTCGGGCGGGGAATTCTCGAAGCCTTGGGCTCGGCCGTGGAAGTGGGAAAGGATGACCTGGTGGCCAGAGGAAATTATGCGACCCTGAAGGACGGTCTCATCGTTGACCGCAGGGCAGGAAGAATTCCCACGAGCGAGAACGAGAAACTCTGCCGGCGCATCAACGCATCCCTCCCACCGCGCCGGGGAATCACAATCACTCTTTATCCCGGAAAAGAACACCGGTTCGTGGCCAAGTTCAGCGCCGAAGGTCTTCTTGACTCCCTCTCCGATGCCGACCCGCAAAAAGACAACAAGCCGCGCGCCTATGCTCTTCCTCTTGTCCCGGAAGCCAAGAAAACGGCGGAGATCGTCAACTTATTTCTCGATGACGTGAGCAAAATCTTAAGCGGCCTCAAGGTGGCCAACACCGTCCTGCTCCGGGGGTTCTCCAAGTTTCCGGCTCTCCCGACCTTGGCCGAGCTCTACAAGATCAAGCCAGCCGCCTGCGCCAATTATCCGATGTACAAAGGACTGGCCAAGCTTCTCGGGATGGAGGTTCTGGATGTGGGTCCGGAAACCGGCGATCTCTTCGACGCGCTCGAAGCTTATTACAGCGTGGCGGACTTTTTTTACGTCCACTATAAAAAAACGGATGCGGCCGGCGAGGACGGGAATTACGAGGCCAAGGTCAAAGCCATCGAGGAGATCGACCGGTTCATCCCCCGGCTCGAAGCGCTCAAGCCCGATGTCCTGGTCGTAACGTCCGACCATTCAACGCCCTGCCTGCTCAAATCCCACTCCTGGCATCCCAATCCTTTCCTTTTGGTCTCGAGCTCGGCCTTCCCCGACGATGTCGCTCAATTCTCAGAACGAGCCTGCAGCCACGGTTTCCTCGGCCGCTTTCGTTCTCTCTACGCTATGCCCTTAATGCTGGCTCACGCAGGAAAGATGAAGAAATTTGGAGCTTGAAACCAAATATAAACAAGAACTGATTGTGTTTCGGAAACGCCTCGAATTGCTTCTCTTTTTTCTCATCCTCCCCGCTTTCCCTCTTTCCTCTCAGCAGGAAGCGACGGTGGAAGTCTACGACCTCCGGTCCTACACCCACCCGACGCACACCCGGATCGTCGTCGATATCGGACGGCTTCGGGAATATTCCGCAGCCGAGCTCAAAGAGCCTGACCGGATCTATGTGGATATTTATCAGGCCCGCCTGAATCCCATTCTTCACGGCAAGGCGTTTTCGCCCACATGCGACTACCTCAAAGAGATCCGCATCGCCCAGAAAACGTCCACGACCGTCAGGGTTGTCGCCGAGGTCGACCCGGCCAAGATCGAACGCTACCAGGTCTTCCCCCTCTTCGACCCATTCCGCGTCGTCATCGATATTTATCCAAAGGAGGGGGCGGCCGAGGCTCCTTCGGAGAAGACCCCGCAGCCGGCTGAGCCGACACCTTCTGGTTATAGCCTCATCCGACAGCTCGGCCTGGGCATCCAGACGGTCGTTATCGACCCCGGCCATGGAGGCCAGGATCCGGGCTGCATCAGCCGGAGCGGGCAGAAAGAGAAAGACATCGTCCTCGCCGTGGCGCTCGAGCTGCGGAACCTGCTTGTCGCCGGCAAAGGGCTGAACGTTATCATGACGAGGGAATCGGATATCTTTATCCCTCTTGAAAACCGGACCGTCATCGCCAACCAGCAGAAAGCCGACCTGTTTATCTCCATCCACGCCAACGCCCACCGGAACAGGAAACGCCGAGGGGTCGAAACATTCTTCCTCAATTTCAGCCCCGACCCCCAGGTCAATGAGATTGCGGCCCGGGAGAATGCCACCTCGACCAAGAATATCAGCGAAATGCAGGAGACGATCAAGAAGATCGTCCGGAACAGCAAGATCGTGGAATCCAGGGACGTGGCTGAAAAAATTCAAAGAAATCTGGTACAATGGCTTTCTCAGAAGTATGGCTCCATCCAGAACCTGGGTGCCAGAGGCGGGCCCTTCTGGGTCCTCATCGGCGGCGAAATGCCCTCGGTGCTGGTGGAAGTCTCCCATCTGAGCAACGCTCAGGATGCGGAAAGGCTGAAAAGCCCCGCTTACAGGAAGGAGACCGCCCAGGGTATCTATGAAGGCATACTTGAATACATGCGCTCGTTAGGAAAAGGATAGCCAACCATGGACAGACGCGATTTCTTAAAAGATCTGGCGCTCGGAAGTTTGGCCCTGCGCCTTGCCCCGTCCCTGTTGGCCCAAGCGAAAAGCTTCCCCCACCTGGCCGTGATCCAGGGTGAATCCCCGGCCCTGATCACCAAAGAGGCGATAGCCGCGCTGGGAGGGATGAAAAGGTTCGTTTCCAAAGGCGACAAGGTCATGATCAAACCGAATATCGGCTGGGATCGGACTCCCGAGCTGGCCGCCTGCACCAACCCCGCTGTCATCAAAACCCTGGTCGAGCTGTGTTTTGAGGCCGGGGCCAAAGAAATCACGGTGATGGATAACTCCACAAACCAGGCCCAGAGATGCTATGCCCGCTCCGGGATTGCCGACGCGGCCAAGGCGGCCGGCGCCAAAGTCCCTTTTCCCAACCCCTACCGCTTGAAAAAGATGGCCCTCCAAGGTGAGTGGCTCAAGGAGTGGGAAGTCTTCACCGAGTTCGTCGAAACGGACAAGCTCATCAATGTTCCCATCGCCAAGCACCACAGCCTCTCGCGGCTGACAATGAGCTTCAAGAACTGGCTCGGAGCCGTCGGCGGCCCCCGCAATCAGCTTCATCAAAAGCTCGACGAAGGCATGGTTGACCTGGCGGCATTCTTCAAGCCGACACTCACGGTGCTCGATGCCTACCGCATCCTCACAAGGAACGGCCCTCAGGGGGGAAGGACATCGGATGTCAAGCTTCAGAAGACCGTCGTCGCCGGTGTGGATGGCGTAGCCGTCGACACGATGGGAGCGGGTTTCTTCGGCATAGATCCAAACGAGCTGGCTTACCTCGGGATCGCCCAAAAGCGCGGACTGGGCCAGATAAACCTGGAGAAGCTGACGATTGAAAAAAGAACGGTCTAAGAAATACCGGTTCCTCCAAATTCTCCGCATCTTGAGCCAGGCCGGATTCTTCGGCCTTTTTCTCTATCTTCTTTTTGACACCCATTTCACCGGACAAGATTACATCGGCCGGGTTGAGGTTTTTTTCCATTTCGACCCCCTGCTGGCCCTGACGACATCCCTGGCCGCAAGAGCCGTTTTCGCCTCGTTTGTCCTGGCGGCGATCACCGTTGTCATCACTTTTATCGCGGGGCGGTTTATCTGCGGCTGGGCCTGTCCTCTCGGATCCGTCCAGCAGTTCTTTTCCTTTATCTTTAAGCGGGCCAAGCTCCTCAACCCGAAAAGGGTCGAGTGGCGCAGCCGCCTGGCCTGGAAATACTACATTCTCATTTTTGTGCTCGTCGGGAGCGTTTTCACCCTGGACCTGGTTGGATTCCTGGACCCGCTCTCGTTTCTCTACCGGTCCTTCATCACCGGGATCATACCCTGGTTCGCCCGCATTTCATCGGTCTTCATCGCCCTTCTTTACAGCTTCAAGATCTCGTCGGCCGGGGACACCTTTGCCCAATTTTTCGGCACCCTTTCACTCAATCAAACCTTCCGGCAGGGATTCCTGCTCAGCCTCCTGTTTCTCGGCGTCGTCCTGCTCAATATCTCCAAAGAAAGGTTCTGGTGCCGCTATCTCTGCCCTGCCGGGGCCCTGCTCGGCTTATTCTCCCGCTGGAATATCGGGAAGGTAAGGATCGACGAGAACAAATGCATCAAGTGCAACCTCTGCACTCTGCATTGCGAAACCCAGGCCAATCCCTATCCCAACGAGGAGTGGCGGAGCTCGGAGTGCGTCTACTGCTACACCTGTGCGGCGATTTGTCCGACCAGCGCGGTTTCTTTTCCGGTGAAGGCGACGTCCGAGAGGATCGAAGCGGTTGACCTGTCCCGCCGCAAGCTGATCCTGACGACCCTGGTCTCGCTTGTTGCAGTCCCCTTCTTTAGGATAACGCCTGCCGGAAAGCGGGCCTCCGCCAAGCTCATCCGTCCCCCCGGCGCTCTCCCGGAGCCTCAATTCCTCCAGAAATGCGTCAAGTGCGGCGAATGCATGAAGGCCTGCCCGACCAACGCTTTACAGCCCGCCCTGGGGGAAGCCGGGCCGGAAGGAATCTGGACGCCGGTCCTCGTGCCGAAGGTCGGCTACTGCGAATACTACTGCTCCCTCTGCAGCCAGGTCTGCCCCACAGGAGCCATTAAAGAGCTGACCATCGAAGAAAAGATCAAAGTCAAGATCGGGACGGCCTGGGTCAACAAGAACCGATGCATCCCGTATATGCTCGGCTCACCCTGCATCGTCTGCGAGGAACATTGCCCGACGTCGCCCAAGGCCATCAAGCTGGTCAAGACTTCAGTTTTGCTTCCCGATGGGACGGTGCAGACGCCGCTGGCTCCGGTCATCGACCTCGACCTCTGCATCGGCTGCGGGATCTGCGAGACCAAATGCCCGGTCGTGGATGATCCGGCGATTTATTGCACGAGCGTGGGGGAAAGCCGCTCCGAGAAAAACCGCCTTCTCCTCGAAATCATCAAACCCGCCGTCCCCCAGTAAGGGTCAGGTCTTCATTCTTCACTTAAGGGTTTTAAAAGGTGAATTGCTTCCCTGCAATTCTAATCTGTGAGATTGACTCAAGATTGAAGACCTGACCCTCTACGCCAGGGCTTTTTTGAGCTCTGCCTTGAGGGGAGGGATGACCTGGAAAAGGTCGCCGACCACTCCAAAATCCGCGACTTTGAAAATGGGAGCGTCGGGATCCTTGTTCACGGCGACGATGACCTTGGAGGAAGACATCCCGGCCAGATGCTGGATGGCGCCCGAAATGCCGAAAGCCATATACAGATTCGGGGAAACGGTCTTCCCCGTCTGCCCGACCTGGTGCTGATGCCCGATCCAGCCGGAGTCGACGGCCGAGCGGGAAGCGCCCACGGCCGAACGGGGAATAAGCCCGGAAAGCTGCCTCAGAAGCTCAAAATTTTCGGGCGTTTTCATCCCCCTGCCGCCGGATATGATAATATCGGCCTCGCTCACATCCATCTCGCCGCTCCGCTCCTGGAGGACTTCGGCAACCCGCGCTTTGGGCCGGTCCTCAGGGAGAGCGACAGATTCTTTGATAACTTCTCCTTGGACCGCCGTCGCTTCCGCCAACGGAAAGACATTGGGCCGGAGCGTGGCAATCTTGGGCGAGGACTTGAGAGTAAACGAAAGCAAGGCTTTGCCGGCGAAGATCGGGCGCGTGAACTCAACCCGCCCCTCCTTGACGATGACCTTGGTGCAGTCGGAAGCCAGGCTCACCCCTAGCTTCGCCGCGAGCCTGGGCGCCAGGTCTTTGCCCAGCGAAGTCGCCGGGAAAAAGATAATCTCGGGATTGATCTTTTTCGCGAGGCCTGCAAGGCTGAACGCATAATCCTGGGTGGAGTATTGGCTAAAGGCGGGATTTTCTAGAAAATAGACCTGGGAAGCTCCGTAAGCAAAAATTTCCGGCGCCAGGCCTTCTGTCCGGACTCCCAAGACGACAGCGGCCAGCCGCTTGTTTAACTCTGCCGCTTTCCTCTTCCCCTCAGAAAGAGCTTCCAAAGAGGCCTTCTTGATCTTCCCGTCCCTGAGCTCGATGTAGGTCAGTATCATCTTCGTCCTCCCTAGATCACCTTGGCTTCGTTGTGCAGAAAACTAGCCAGCTGCTTGGCCGTTTCTTCAGGAGGTCCGGTCACGACCCTACCCGCCTGCCTGGCCGGGGGCATCTCCATCCCGGTGATCTCGATTTGAGGGGCCAGGTCTCCCGGATTAGACTCGAGTTCTTCTATAGGTATTATAGGGATTTCTTTTTTCTTGGCCATCATGATCCCTTTGAGCGTCTCATACCGGGGTTCGTTGAGCCCCTTCTGAGCGCTGATGACGGCGGGCAGTGGAAAGGCGACCTTTTCTTGGGCGCCTTCAATCTCGCGGTAAGCCACGCCTGCGTCCCCCTCGATCTCGAGCTTCACGACGACGTTGGCCTGGGGAAGACCAAGGAATTCGGCGACCATGGACGGGACTTGGGCGTTGTCGGCGCCGACGGACTGTTTCCCGAAAAGCAACAGCCCATAATCAGGATTTTTTTTCTCGACAAACCGGGCGATGACCCGGGCCGTCCTTAGCCCGTCATACGTCTCCGGCAAGGGATCCTTGATCAGGACGGCTTCATCCGCTCCCATGGCCAGGCATTTCCTCAAGATCACGAGGGATGCGTCCCGGCCAACGGTGACGGCCGTCACCTTGCCGCCTTTGGCTTCTCTAACCCGCAGGGCTTCCTCCATCGCATATTCATCATAGGGGCTCAGGACGAAGTTCAATCCGTCCTCGACCACGGCGTTCGTATCGGAATGGATCCTAATCTTCGATTCCGTGTCAGGAACTCTTTTGACAAAGACAAGAATGTTCACCTGTGCCTCCTTGTGAATGTATTAAAAAGGCCGGGCAGGAAAGCTAAGCCTTTTTCTGTTCATACCTTTTTAAGACCAGAGAGCCGTTTGTCCCCCCAAAACCGAAGGAGTTGCTAAGAGCATAAACGATTTCTGCCGACCGCGCCGCGTTGGGGACATAGTCCAGGTCGCACTCGGGGTCGGGATGCTCGTAGTTGATCGTGGGCGTCATGACCTGATTGTCCAGGCAGAGGGCGGAGATGGCCGCCTCCAAGCCTCCGGCCGCGCCCAGCAAATGCCCTGTCATTGACTTGGTCGAGTTAACGCCGATGCGGCGGGCATGATCGCCAAAAAGTTTTTTGATGGCTAAAGTTTCGACTTTGTCGTTGTACGGAGTGGATGTCCCATGAGCATTGATATAGCCGACGTCCTTCGGGTCGATGCCCGCGTCATCCAGGGCCCTTTTCATAACGCCCCTAGCTCCCTCTCCATCGACAGCTGGGGCCGTGACATGATAAGCATCGCCGTTCATCCCGTAACCCACAATCTCGGCATAGATCTTCGCCCCCCGCTCCAGGGCCGCTCCAAGCTCTTCAAGCAGTAGAACGCCCGCCCCCTCGCTCATGACGAACCCGTCCCGCTCGGCATCGAACGGCCTAGAAGCCCTTTGGGGCTCATCATTTCTCGTCGACAGGGCGCGCATGGCGCAAAAACCGGCCACAGCCAGCGGCGAGACCGGGGCTTCAGCGCCTCCGGCCAACATGCGGTCCGCATCACCTCGGGAGATCAGGCGGAACGAGTCGCCGATAGCGTGTGTACTTGTCGTGCACGCTGTAGCCGTGGCAGAGTTGGGGCCCCTGCTCCTGAACTTAATCGAGATCTGTCCAGAAGCCTCGTTAATGATACAGGATATGAGGAAAAAAGGGGAAACTCGGTTGGGTCCCTTTTCCAGTAAGACTTTATGCGTTTCCTGGATCGCCCCGATCCCGCCGATGCCGGAGCCGACATAGACGCCCGTCCTCTCTCCCTCCAAGGCGCCGACATCGATCCCGGCGTCTTCGACCGCCAGCTGGGCCGCCGCCACGGCAAACTGGATGAACGGGTCCATCTTGCGGACTTCCCGCTTATCGATGAAGACGAGCGGGTCGAAATCGGGGACCTCTCCGGCGATCCGCGTTGTATAACCTGAGGCGTCAAACCGCGTGATGGGCCTGATCCCGCTCCTCCCCCGTAACAAAGCCTCCCAGTTCCTTTCCCTCCCGATCCCCAGGGGAGTGACCAGGCCGATGCCGGTGATCACCACCCTTCGGCCGGCAGATGTCCTGGGAGCGGAGCGGAAGACGTCCACGAAAAATCTCTCTTACTTGGAGAGGCGGGTCTGAATATAATCGAGCGCTTTGCCGACAGTCGTCAGCTTCTCGGCCTCTTCATCCGGGATGTCGAGACTGAATTCGTCCTCCAGCGCCATCACCAGTTCCACTGTATCCAGTGAATCCGCGCCCAGGTCCTCGATGAACGAAGCTCCCTCTGTGACCTGGTCTTCACTGATGCTCAGCTTATCGGCCACGATGGCCCTGACCTTTTTCAAGAGTTCTTCTCTTTCCATTGTTACCTCCTGTTTATTCCAGGCCTACATATACATCCCGCCGTTGACGTGGATGACTTGGCCTGTGATATACGATGCTTCATCGGAGAGAAGGAATCTGACCGCCTGGGCCACATCGGCCGGCGTGCCCATCCTCTTCATGGGGATCATATCCAAGAAAGCTTTCTTAACTTCTTCTTTAAGGCTTTCCGTCATGGCCGTCGAAATGTAGCCGGGAGCGACGCAGTTCACGGTTATCCCCCGTCCGGCCACTTCCTTGGCTAAAGATTTGGTCAGCCCGATTACGCCCGCTTTGGAGGCGGCATAATTGGCCTGCCCGAAATTCCCCATGGCGCCAACCACGGAAGAGATATTGACGATCCGTCCAAAACGCTTGTTGACCATTGGCCGGATGGCGGCCCTGCAAAAATTGAAGACGCCTTTCAGGTTGACGGCCAGGACCGCATCCCATTCCTCCTCCCGCATCCGCATGACCAGATTGTCCCTGGTGATGCCGGCATTATTAACCAGGTAGTCGAGGCCCTCGTGCTCCTTGACCACCGCCTCAACAACAGCTGCGGCCTGGTCGAACCTGGAAACATCGGCCTGGAAGGAGAGAGCTCTTCCGCCGGCCTGGCGGATTCTTTCGGCAACCTCTTCGAGTTTCGCTTCCTGGATATCGACGAGGATGACGGCCAGCCCGTCTCCGGCCAGCCCCAGAGCGAGGGCCGCGCCGATACCCTGAGAAGCGCCCGTGATGAGGGCGTTCTGACCTGAAAATGTCAGATTAGACTTTGACTCCATGGTCAACCTCAACAGACCTGACCGCGGTCCTTTTAAAGCTTGAACCTCCCCCTCTCGCTACCCCAGCGAATTTCATCGGCTCCCCATTATTCGGTTTCTGCTTCTTCGATTACCTGCCGTCCGCGGTAGAATCCGCATTCGGGACAGGCCCGATGCGGCAGTTTAGGTGTTCCGCAGTTCGAGCAGACGGAAAAGGCCGGCAGAGCCAGGGCGTCATGGGCCCTTCTTTTTCCTTTTCGTGAGTGGGAATGTCTTCTTTTTGGATTCGGCATTTATCTCTTGTCTCTCACTAAATTTTTTAATTTTCGCAATCGCGGGTCCTCCTCTTTTACCAAGCAGGCGCATTGGCCCCCGCGTCTGATTTGACCGCAAACAGCGCAGATCCCTTCGCAATCCTCCGAACAGAGCGGCTGGAGCGGAAAAGTCAGGTTGAGCTGTTCCAGGATCACTTCGTGAAGGTCAATCTGGTTGTCCCGGTAGAATCCACTCTCGGCATCTTCTTCATCGAACCCGTCCTTCATCATGTCGAGCTCTTCGGGAAGATAGACGAGGTCGAAGGAAGCGTCCACCGGAAATTCAAAGGGGCTGAGGCAGCGGCTGCAGACATGGCTCAGCCTGGCGGTCAGCCTCCCCTTGACCCAGATCTCCTCGCCGACCCGGCGGACAACGACCTCGGCGTGCGTAGGGGCGAGAAAAACGGCATTCTCCTCCACCAAGTCGATGTTGAGGAACTCAAAATTCCTCGAGACATTAAGCCCTTCCTTAGGGATCTTATCGATATCAATAATCATCTTCGTTCTCGCTAAAGTTCCCCTATTATACCATCTGGCTTCCCTTTGTCAAACACGGCTCGACGGATGGGCTCGAAGTCCGCGAATTTGTTTCCAACACGGCCAATTCGCTCGGCCGAGAAGCCGTACCGGCTCTGCCGCAGGACAGTTTTCTTGGACCGCATCCCTCGCTTGGATCTCACAACGCGGAGACCGCTCTTTGAAAGAACCGTCCCCGACGAAACCCGTCCATAGAAGCATTTCCAATTCCGTGATAGACCGATGCTGATAGAAGGGGGAGGGTGGCACGACGTTGGTCCCCGCCTGGGGGATGAGGGGAGGGATGATGT
>CAZOKP010000089.1:0-10606 GCA_964580435.1 uncultured Eubacteriales bacterium | reverse complement strand
CGTTCTCCGGCGAAAGCGGAGGTGACATCGAATTCTGGTTCATGGAAGATTTTCTCCCCCTCGTCAAGGGGCGAAAGTAGAAAGATGATTGAAGTCTTCCGAAACCGGGGCCGCAGCCCCTGAATTCAAAGCCCCCTCTACTTCATCGATATTCCCTCTTGAGAGACGGCCCATCCAGCCGAAAAAACCGTTAAGGTAAGCTTGAACTTCCTCCACCAGAATGATATAAAGCCAAAGCGGCCGTGGAAACGATTCTCTTTTCCTCCGGGCTGAGCGGGGAAAAAAACCGCCGGTGGAAGCTCCCCCGTACCGCCGGCCCGCGCCTTGCGCTCATGCTGACCTCCATGTTGACCCTGAATCCCGATTCCCGGGCTCAAAGTCCGTTGAGGGGCAGACCGTGATTCGGCCCCGCCACCTGAGGATGGCTTCCCGTTATCTGAACTACCGCTTTAGAAAACTCCATCCCTTTGATGTTGAGGCCGTCCTTCTCAACCAGTGCGACCTCCATTGCCCCTACTGCCATTATCCCGACCGACTCAAACCCCAGCTCAGCACCCGGCAGTGGAAAGAAATCATTCGAGGCTTTGCCTCGCTGGGGACCCTCCGTTTCAAGTTTCATGGGGGCGAGCCGACGCTACGGCCGGATTTCCGGGAGTTGTCGGCCGAAGCCAAGGCCGTTGGAATGATCGTGGCGGCCACGACCAACGGGCTGACGATTTCCTCCCGGCCTGAGCTGCTCGACTATCTCGACGAGGTGATCATCAGCTTGGATTCCCCCCATCCTGAGGCGAACGACCGCATTCGGGGAGCAGGGTCGTACCAGAAGGCAGTGAGGACGATCGGCCTGGCGCTGGAGCGCGGAGTGCGGACGTATGTGAATATGGTCCTCACTAGGGCCAACCTGAATGACCTGGAAGATATGCTTGCCTTCTGCGAGGCCCGCGGCGTGCTGATGAACGCTCAGCCCGTCGCCCTGGGAGGGATGTACTATGTTGAGAAGGCGCAGTCCCTGGAGCTCGAGCCAGACGAGATCAGAAAAATCCACCAGCGCATGGTCCTCTGGAAAAAACAGGGGCGCGGCCTTCTTTTTTCCAAAAGGGCTTACCGAAAAGTAATGGATTGGCCGGACTACCACAGGCTTTCGGTAAAGGGCCAGGGGCCTTCCCCCTGCGTGGCGGGAAAAGAATACATTCGGGTGGAATCGGACGGCGATGTCTTGCCCTGCTGCCAGTATGATGCGGATCTTGCGCCCAAGAACATCCTCCGCCACGGCCTCCGGGAGAGCCTTCTTCATGTCCGGACGCACAATTGCGCGGATTGCTGGCTGGCCTATTACAATGAGCGAACGGCGCTTTTCAAGCTGAGGCCCGGAGCGGTTTGGGAGGCCATCAGGCGCGGCTGATCACCTTACTTGAATCCTGCCAAAAACTCGCAAATGTCTGTTGTCTTGAACGCGCCTGTCCATTTAATAGGACACAAAGCCGTTGCGTACCGGTCAATAATGCCGCCGCACTCCTGGCCCGTTGGGGGCTTTGGCGAGATAGCCATCCATGAACAGTTTGAGGGCCGTTTGCTAAGCCTCGGACGAGCGAGCGGACTTCACGGTTTTTTGGCCACGGCCAAGTGATTGGTGCAAATAAAAGGGAACGCTTTTTCAAGAATATGATCTAGAGAATTGAAGACCGCGGCTAAGCCAACCGAATCGGATAGGAAGTCGGGGCAGCGGCTCATCAGCCATCTCGGAAGGAAGCCATAGGTACGGATTTCGATGACATCAAATTCCGTTCGACCGAGATGCTCACGGATCGCTTTTCCGGTGTATCGCCACCGATGGTGGTGTTTGCGCGGGAAAAACGAGGACAAGAGCTCGATCCAACTCCTCGCATTGGGAATGTGGTAGCCGATGAAAAGACCGCCGGGCCTCAGGATCCGGAAGATCTCCCTTAAGCTCGCGTCCTCGTTTCCTCCAAATTCACGGACGTGCTCCAAGACTCCAACGGAGGCGATTCCGTCGAAAAAGGCATCGGGGTAGGGCAAACTCACCGGGTCGCTTTTATCGCCCCTGACAAATTCATACTCGCCGCGGGGGAGCAAACTCAGCAGGGGCGGTGGATCGTCCAGCGAAAAGATATTGGGTTTAAATCCATGACTCGCTAGAAAGAAGGAAAAGTGGCCGTTACCGCACCCCCAGTCCAGGACGCGATCCCGTTTGGCCAGGTATTTTATCGAAAGGTCGAACAACCTCGCGTATTGGCCGGCGGTCAGCAGGTTTCGATATTGGAGTAAGCCCAGGCGAGGATTGTCATGCTGGAGCTTGATGACATGAACTAGGTAGGGAATAAAATTCTCTGCCATCTGCCTGGAAAGAACCTATCAGAAACAGCGGCCGTTGGCAACACTCTCCAAATTGCTCAATCAGATAGGCGGGCCTGAGCCCGCTCGCGATCCTACCGGGAACCCTCCAAGTATAATCCCGCCACTTTCAGGGCCAGCGCAGCGGCGTCAATATCGGCGCGATTGCAGAGAACGATCACGGTGAGTCCATCGTCGGTGAAACGCTGGATCGCCGTCCGGAACCCGGCCGTCTCGCCGTAGTGCCACATCCGGGCGTGCCCCTTCCAGGGGTTCAAGAACCAGCCAAAACCGTAGACTGCCGGCGTCCCGTCCGGCTCCGTCGGCGGCCCTTCCAAAACGCGCACGGGAGTCACCGCGGGGCGCATCTCCGGCTCGCTCAGGAGGGTGTCCTGGCATAGCGCTTCGTCCCACTTCGCGAGATCCGAGAGCGAGGAATAGACACCCCCGTCCCCCAGGGTTGCTGAGGTCGGACTCTGGTCCGTCTCCCTCCAGCGGCCGCGTTCCTTCGTATGGCCGTAGGCGCGGTTCGGCACGTCGTTTTTGCCTCGTTCGTAGGCTATCGTGCTCATCATCTTCAGAGGAACAAAAATGCGGTCATGGAGGAATTCGGCAAAAGGCCGGCCCGAGACTTTTTTGACGATGAGGCCCAGCAGGACGTAGCCGGAGTTGCTGTAGGCCCATCTCGCGCCCGGCGCGAACTTCCCGGCTTTCTGCCGTTTTAGGAGCTCGAAAACCCCGGCGTCCTTGATCTGGACTTGCTCCAAGGGAAGGGCGGGGTTGGCCGGCGGCATGAGGTCTTCATAATCGGGGAGGCCTGAGGTGTGGTTGAGGAGATGACGGATGGTGATGGCGCGGCCGTAGTCAGGAAAATCCGGGAAGATGTCGGTTAGGCTGTCTTCATAGCGGAGCTTCCCGTCGCGCCCGAGCAGCATGATGGACGCGGCCGTAAACTGCTTCGTGACCGAGGCCAGGCGGAAGTTCGTTCGGGCGTCGATGCGGTGCATCGTCCGCATGTCGGTGACGCCGTGTCCGCGTTCAATAACGGAGCGCCCGTCCTTCACCACGAGAATCGCGGCTCCGGGCTCTTGATCAGACATCAGGCCGGCAAGAAGAGCATCGACTTGCTTCGCTTTAGGGCCTTCTCCGGCCGGACGGCACATGGACATCACCGGAAATGCCAGGCAGAAAATCGCGAGTGTTTTTATGGCCAGCCTCCCCGGAATTTTCATTTCCTAGAAATCGTAATTCATGCCTCAGTCTTTTAAATCCCGATGATGGAGGCGTCTTTCGGGTATTCGATCGTGAAATCGATTGTTATCTCTTTCGTTTCCTGAGGCGCCAAGGTCAGCGTCCAGGTCAAAATTCCCTTGTCGTCCTTTTTGGCCGGCTCCGGCTTGATGTTCACATCTTTGACGGAGATCTTGTCATTTTGGCTGACCGGAAGCTGGTCCATCACCTCGATATCAACCGCGTTCTTGCGCAAATTCTGGACCGTAATCTTATACACCAGGTTAAGCTTTTCTGTTTTACCCAGGAATCCCGCGCCGATCTTCTCCCGCTTCACCTGCTCGTACTTGACCTTTATCTGTCCGTCCTCGCCGAAATACATCTTGGTTTCTTCGTTGACGGCCACATAAGGCATGGGCGTCGTTCCGACAAAGTCCTGGCTGATGAAAAGGTCGGTGCTTCCGGGGAGAAGCGGATAGGACAGCGTGTTCTTCAGGGTTCCGCGCATGAACGCCGCCTCCTTGAGTTTGGGCACAGCAAGATAATCGGACTTGACTTTGAGCTTTTGGGCATCGACCGGGACCTTGTGGGGCGCACCATCGCTCGGGATATCGACGCTGCGCTTGATCTCAAAATTCAGGTGGATGCCGGATTCCAGGATGGCCGCCGTATCGAGCTCGGCCTCTTTCGCCTCGGTAAGCGCTGTCGCCTCGGCCATGATTCCGCCGACCACGCCTCCTACGACTTCATCCTTCGACTTTGAGGCCAGACGGGGAAGAGGCCTCGGCACAAAGATATCGAGAAACCAGGGATCAAGACTGCCAGGCCGGGTTTCGACCGCCGGCGACGCCGTGGAAAGAAGCGCCTTCACATTCTTCCAGTTTTCACCGCTCCTCTGCTGAATAAGGCCGGTCAGGGTCAGCTCTACTTCGCCCGCATCGGGAAGCGCCCGCACAGTATAGAGCGGCGCCCAGCGGGCATTCGTCACCGTATAGGCCAGACTTATCTTGAAATCTCCGGGCTGGCTCGCTTCGATCAGCACGGACACTTTCCTCGCCTCCTGGGGCTGCTGAGGCCTTATGGAATCGACCTTCTTTTTAAGCGCGTCCCGCCTGGCAGACAGGTCATCTAGAATCTTCTTCTGGCCGAGCTGCGCCTGCTTGACAGCGAGGAGCTTTGTCCCCAAGAAGTCATAGACCTTTTCCCAGCTCAAGATGTCGGGCTTTCCAAAGGCGACCTGCTCAGACGCGTTGGCTGTTGTTGAGGCCTGGATGGAATTCAAGAATTTCTCCTGCGCGTTGAGGACCGCGACGGAATTTTCGGTCTTGGCCATTTCAAAATCGAGAGCGCCGATCTCCGCCTCGAGTTTTTTGATTTCGGGGAGCAGGGCGGATTCGAGGAATTCATTCGCGACATCGAGTCCGAGGATTTTGACCGCGGCCGTTCCGCTGCCCGACGCCCGCAGCGAATTGGGGATGAGGGTCGTGGGAAGCCCGGAGAAAACGACGGCCTGGACGCCGAGCACCGGCCTAATATCGGCCGTGCGGACGATCATCGCCCTGTCCGGATAAATCGTCACCAAGGCGATGGAACTTACGGCCTGGATGTTGAGCTCCGGCGCTTCTCCCTTGACGAACCTCGGCGGCGGAATATCCCTGGCTTCCTGGGAGAAAAGAGAAAGGCAGAAGATCATGCCAAAAATGAATGTCCCTGCGGCGGACCTGAAATTATTCGTTTCTTTCATCGGATTTTCCCTAACTCCTTTGGATGTCCTGATATCTTTTTATCATGAACCCCATTATCAATACAATCGCCAGTACCCATTATTCCCTGATTAGGAGCATAAGACGTCAAGCCGATGATCGTGCCCGCCGCTAATCTTCGATCAGGCTTTCGTCCTCAATATACATCCGGCCGCGGCTGTCCTCCTCAAAAGCCAGGCAGCACATCAAGCGGCCGCACAACCCCGAGATCTTGGTGGGGTTGATGGCGATCTGTTGTTTCCTGGCTTTTTGAATCGTTACCGGCTCAAAGGCCTTCATAAAAGTGAAACAGCAAAGACCCCGGCCGCAGACGCCGAGCCCGCCGATCATCTTGGCCTCATCCCTGACGCCGATCTGGCGCATCTCAATTCTCATTCTCAGCTCCTTGGCCAGGTCCTTGACCAGCTGACGAAAATCGATCCGGCCGTCGGCCGTATAAAAGAAAATCCCCTTCTTTTCATTGAAGAAGTACTTCACGGCCACCAGTTTCATCGGCAGGTTGCGGGCTTTGATCCTCTGGAGGCAGAAATCAAAGGCCCTCTTTTCCTTTTCCCGCAGCCAGCTGAGCTTTTTCACATCCTCCTCCGTGGCCTTGCGGATGATCTTGACGGCGCCCTGAGCTCCCTTTTGTACCCGGCAGATATCGCTGGCGATATCGATAACCCTGGCAATGTCGCCTCCGAGTTCTGATTCGACGAGAAAAACGTCGCCTTTTTGAATGTCCACTTCCCCCTTTAAGGCTCGAAGGATCTTCCCAGTCCTCTCGGAAACGAGACAAATGATTTCAGGCATGACTTCTTTCTCCCATAAGAGAATAAAAAGAGCTGACGAGGAGGCTGATGTTGAGATTCCTGCTCAGGCCGGAGAGGGCCGACTCAATCCGGTTCAGGCACTCCCAGGATTTGTCCAGACTCCAGTCCTCGGTCAAGGGTTCGATGTCCTTTCTGTAGTCGGGGTTGAGAAGCAGAGACGGTTCCCCTTTTTCTTTGAGCAGGATAAAATCCCGGCAGAAGGAAGCCAGGATTTCCATCGTCCGCTCCAAGTCTTCCCAAATCATACTCCGCTTGCCAAAGCTATAATTTTTCAGGAATGTCGAGGCTTCCTTTTTCCCCAGGAAAGAAAGAAAAATGTTCCAGGCCTCCTGCCTCTTTTCTTGGATCTCATCCCAGTCGAGCCCTAAGGCCTCTTCCAGGTTACCCCTGACAAAAAGAGAAATGATCCTGGCTCTCTCATCGGGATAGCCTTTTTCCACGAGCACCCTCTTGATGTCCTTTTTGCCGACCGGGGTGAACTGAAGGATCTGGCAACGCGATTTGATCGTCGGGAGGACCAAATCGGGGTTGGCAGTAAGGAGAATGATGTGGGAGAAAAAAGGCGGCTCTTCCAGGACCTTGAGCAGACAATTGGAAGCGGCGTCGTTCATCTTTTCCGCCTCATCGATGATGAAAACCCGCCTCCTGCTCATCATCGGCCTCAAATAGGCCGCCTGGCGCAGAGCCCTCATCTGGTCTATTTGAAGGACTTGCTTCTCCGGTTCAATCACCCAGACGTCAGGGAGCTTGTGGCCCCTGATGGCCAGGCAGGAGGCGCACTCCTCACAGGAATCATCCTTCATTCTTTGGCAATTGATGGCCTTGGCTAAAGTCAGAGCAAGGCTCCTTTTCCCCACGCCTCTGGGGCCGGAGAAAATCAGGGAATTGGGAACGCGGTCTTTCTGAAGGGCCAGCCGCAGGATCTTTTTCACCCGGCTGTTGCCCAAAACTTCGTCAAAGGCCATCCTCTCTCCTTCCCAAAACCCGCCTAAACCCGCCCCAGCGCATCCTTCAGGAATCTTCCTGTCTCGGACGTCTCCACCTTGACCACTTCCTCAGGAGTCCCCGAAGCCACGATCCACCCTCCTTCTTCGCCTCCTTCCGGGCCCAGGTCTATAATATAATCGCAGTACTTGATGACATCAAGGTTGTGCTCGATCACCACGACCGTATTGCCCATGTTCACCAGCTCGGAGAGAAGCTCGAGAAGCTTGCGCACATCATGGAAATGAAGCCCGGTCGTGGGCTCGTCGAGCAAAAAAAGCGTCCTGCCGGTGCTTTTTCGGCCCAGTTCCTTGGTCAGTTTGATGCGCTGCGCCTCTCCGCCCGAGAGTGTCGGCGCCGGCTGGCCGAGCCGGATGTATCCTAGGCCCACAGATTTGAGAGTTGCCAGCTTTCTCTTGAGCAACGGATGCGGCCGGAGGTACTCGTAGGCCTCGTCGACGGTCATGGCGAGATAATCAGCGATATTCTTTCCTTTATATATAACAGCCAAAGTCTCTTTATTATACCTTTTGCCGCCGCACCGATCGCAGGTCACCAGGACATCGGGCAAGAAATGCATCTCAATCTTCTTAGCACCCGCTCCCTCGCATTCCTCGCAGCGGCCTCCGGGAAGGTTGAAGCTGAACCGGCTCGACGAGTAGCCTCTCATCCTGGCTTCCGGAGTGCGGGCGAAGAGTTCTCTCAGGGGTGTGAGCAAGCCTGTGTAGGTGGCCGGATTAGACCGGGGCGTCCGGCCGATAGGCTTCTGGTCCACGGCGATGACCTTGTCGATCTCGCCGATTCCCAGAATGGCCTCGTGATCGCCGACTTTCTGTTTCGCCTTGTGGAAAACGTTCAACAGGCTCTTGTAGAGGATATCGCAGACCAGGGTGCTCTTGCCCGATCCTGAGACCCCGGTTATGGCCGTCATCGTCGCCAGGGGGATGCGCACATCCAAGTTCTTCAGATTGTGCTCTTTCGCCTTGATTATGGACAGCCACTTCTTCGATCTTCTCCTGGACTGGGGAACGGGAATCTTTTTTTCGCCGCGCAGATACTGGGAGGTCAAAGAGTCCGGCGCCTTTAGAATCTGGCGAAGATCTCCCTCGGCGACCTTGTACCCTCCTTCTTCACCCGCTCCCGGGCCCAAATCCAGGATATAGTCGGCCGAGCGGATCGTCTGCTCATCATGCTCCACGACGATGATCGAGTTGCCTTCATCACGGATGCTCCGCAGGAGACGAATCAAGCGGCTGTTGTCTCGCTGGTGAAGCCCGACGGTCGGCTCATCCAGGACATACAAAACTCCCCTGAGGCGGGCTCCTACCTGGGCGGCCAGGCGCACCCGCTGTGCTTCTCCTCCGGAAAGAGAAAGCGTTGTCCGGCTGAGCTGGAGATAGGGCATTCCTAGTTCCGCCATGATCTCAAGCCGGTCAAGAATTTCCTTTTGTATCCTCGAAGCGATGATTGCCGCAGAGGAACTGAAACGGAAGGAGCGGATTTCCTCGGCCAGTTTGTTCACCGGAAGGGAACTCAACTCCGAGATATCCTTACCTCCGATTTTAACGGCCAGGCTTTCTTTCTTCAGCCGGGCGCCCCGGCAGAGAGGGCAGACGTCATCGGTCAGCTCGACCTCGCCCCACTCGTTAAGAGTGGTCTGGAAGCCCAGGCCATGACAGCGAGGGCAGGCGCCGTAGGGACTGTTGAAGGAGAAGCTGCGCGGCTCGAGCTCGGGCAGGCTGACACCGCAGAAGGGACAGAGCAGTTTGAGCGAATAAAACACCTCTTCCCCCTTCTCTCTTAAAAACAAGAGGTCAGCGCCCGAAATCTCCAAGGCTTTCTCCACCGCCTCTTTGACTCTTTTTGTGTCGCGTTCGCGGAGGATGATCTCGTCAACCAGGACCTCGATATTGTGCTTTTTCGTCTTCTCCAGGCGGATATCTTCTTCGAACTCCCTGAATTTCCCGTCCAGGCGAAAGCGGAGATACCCTTTTTTCTTGAATTTTTCCAAGAGCCGGCCGTACTCTCCTTTCCGGCCTCTGATGACAGGCGCAAGGACCGTCAGTTTTTCGCCGGGAAAGGACTCGAAGATCTTCTGGACGATCTGCTGCGGTGTCTGAGAGCTCACCTGCCGGCCGCACTCGGGACAATGCGGCGTTCCCACCCGGGCATAGAGCAGCCGCAGCAAATCATTAATCTCCGTGACCGTGCCGACAGTCGAGCGGGGATTAGACGAGATGGTCTTCTGGTCGATGGAGATGGAAGGCGAAATGCCCTCGATGGATTCCATTTCCGGTTTCTCCATCTGCTCGATATACTGGCGGGCATAGGCAGAAAGGCACTCGATATAGCGGCGCTGACCTTCGGCAAAAAGGGTATCAAAGGCGAGCGAGCTTTTCCCCGACCCGCTCGGCCCGGTCACGACGATCAGCTTATTGCGCGGCAGGCTGACATCGATCCTCTTCAGGTTATGCTGCGCCGCTTTTTTTACCTTAATCTCTTCGAGCATACGTTTATTCTATCGTTTTGCTCGATTGTTCACAAGGAAGGTCCGACGATCGGAAGTCGCTCCCTGTCAATTTTTCGGTCATTCAGGAAGCGTTTGCAAGGCCAATTATGCGATCAAGAGGCTTGGGAAAGGGCGGGTGGTGATCGGAAGACTCGTCTTCTTCTTAGCTCGAACTCCGGCTTTAAAACGATTTATTCCTAACCGGTCATCTTGGGATCACTCGAAGCCATCTCCGATGGCATCTTGCTCGGTATAGAAATAAGCGGTTATTGGGTGGGCGTCGCTGCAGTCCCAGGAGCGGGAAGGTCCGAGCTCCACATCTCGCGCCATACTTTCCATGAGCCGTTAGCCTGCTTCCGCCAGATCCAGATCAGCTTGCCCGTGTCCGTAACGGCCTGACCCTCAGGTGGCGTAATAGACATTGACCAGCTTTCAAGGTCGTAAGCGAGATCACCAAACTCTTCGATCTCCAATAAGTCCTGCTTGTAATCAAAAACGGGCGGGAAGAGTTTTTGGACGAAGGCGATGATCGCTTCGTGTCCCTTAACGGCTGGCGCGTTTGGAGGGAGTGCTATTGCGTCTTCGGTATAGAAAAACTTGACAAATGCGGCCCAGTCCTTGGTCGGCGCGTTGAGCATCGCCAGGGCCTGGTCGGCGGTCTTCTTGATAGCCGCCTTGTCGGCGTCAGAGAGCGCTGCCGGCCCCTTCGGCTGGCAAGCGATAACAACCATGGCAACGAGAATGATGAGAGGCACACAGATGCAAAATTTATGCATGACGGACCTCCTTTTGGGATAAGGATCAGTCTTATTGCTCGACGACATAAGGCACATATTTATCGTCGTTTTCCCCATCCCTGTTGTGAGAAATCATAGACATGACAAAAGAGGATGTCAAGCTGCGTTTTCTTTTGTCATCACTTGAAAAAAGGCACTTGCCATGCTGTGGATGCATCT
>CAZOKP010000088.1:0-11176 GCA_964580435.1 uncultured Eubacteriales bacterium | reverse complement strand
GTCGTCGTCACTGCTTCCCTTAGGCCTTAGAAGACCGCGCGGCAAGAAAATACAGTTATTTCTGGCAAGATGAAACTGAGAATAGAACTATTTCAGTCTTTCTAAAATGGCGACTGTGGCTGTCGCACCGATCCGCGAGCAGCCCAGCTTCCTGACCTCTAGAGCTCGTTCCAGGGTCCTGATCCCGCCTGCAGCCTTCAACTTTATGGAGGGCTTGGTGTGTTCTCTCATCAGGATCAAATCCCTGTCTTCAGCGCCGCCGGTCCCAAATCCTGTCGATGTTTTCACATAATCGACGCCGACCTCATTACATATCCCGCAGGCGGCGATTTTCTCTTCGTCGTCGAGATAACAGTTCTCGAAGATGACCTTGACCACGACGTTTTTCTCATGGGCGGCGGCGGTCAAGGCCTGAAGGTCCGCTTTCACATAATCATAGTCCCTCGATTTCAGCTTGCCGATGTTTAGGACAACATCCAGTTCGACGGCGCCGTTCTCTATGGCTTCCTTCGTTTCAAAGACTTTGGACTGCGTGGTCGTCGCTCCATGAGGGAAGCCGATAACTGTCGTCACGCGCACGGAGCTTGTCTTCAGTATCTCCGCAGCCCGCCGGACATCGCTCGGCCTGACGCAGACACTGGCCACCTTGGACTCAGCCGCAATTCGGCAGCCTTCTTCGATTTCCTTGTCGGTCAGGTTGGGCTTGAGCAGGGAATGGTCGATCATGCGGGCGATGTCTTTATAGCTCACCATTTTGTCCTCCCGTCGGCACAGCGAATCGCTTCAGCCCTTTTTTTCGTAGCCGACCGTTGTGAAGTAGATGGCCCGGTCGAAATAGCGCACGACGCGGTTATTGAGCTCCATGGCCTGGTAGAGGTCGAGCGTCGTGTCGAGCAGCCCCTCCCTCAGCACTTTCCTCCAGAGGTTCCGCCTGATCAGAATGAGAGCCTGGATGATCTCCGCAAGAGCGAACCCTTCCTTCTTGCGTTGGGCGCCCAGGGCCATATACTCCTTGGCGATCTCCTCCTTGGTGGTCTCGCGCGAAATCCATTTTCCAAGCTGGCTGTAAACCTTGAAGGCGCGCTGGTAGAGCTCGCTATCGTCGAAGCTTTGATACGTCGGCAGGTGAAGTTCCTTGCGGACGTCCGCGAGCCAGTGGTTGGTCAATTCTTCTGCGCTGCGCTCGATCAGGTCAACAAGCTTTTGGGAAATATGGGTCTGATAAAGAAGGCGGCTTTGGCTGTCTTTTTCCACTTCCCCTCCTCACTGAATTTATTATTATCATAGAGGAGGGAGAAAGTCAAAAGCACTGGGGCCGTTCCTCAAAGCGTCTCACTCTTCTTTCCTCAGCTTTTTCGGATGATGGCTTTGATCACGCCGTCGCGGTAGCCGGCTGCAAGTTCAAAGGCTTTGCCCGTGTCGTCCAGGCTGAACTCATGGGTGGCCATAAAACCGACATCCGCCTTCTTATTTTTTATGAGCTGGATGGCTTCGGGGAAACAATACTTCTGCCGGCGAACGTTGAGGACGCTGATTTCCTTACGGCGAAGCTTGTGGACGTCAAAAGAGACCCGGTCAGAAACGGGGATGCCGACGATCAGGAGTTTCCCCCCGGGCTTCAGAAGGTCCACGGCCTGGTCAAGAGCCGTTTGGTCGCCACAGCATTCAAAGACAGCATCCAGCAAGCCGGGTTCAGCTGCCAGGATTCGAGCGACGATATCGGATCTTTCGGGGTTTCCCGACCAATCGGCGCCAGCCCTGCGGGAGGCCTGAACTCTCTCCTCGATCTTGTCTGTCATGTAGACAGCGCGGACTCCGGCGGCTTTCGCCGCCAGAAGGACGGCCAGCCCGATCGGTCCTGCGCCGAGAATCGCTATTTTTTCGGGAGGGGGCCCGGCCAACAGCTTGAGACTGTAAACTCCGATGGACAGCGGCTCCACGAGAGCCCCTTCAATCATGTTCATCCCTTCGCTGAGGAGATGACAGTTCAGCTCCGGCATAGCAATGATGTCACTCAAACAGCCGGGCATCTGACCGGGCGTGCCGAGGAATCGCAGATTGCGGCAGGTGTTCGGCCGGCCCGCCAGGCATTGATCGCACAGGCCACAGACGACCGCCGGGTCGATGGCGACTCGGTCTCCAAGTTTCAGGCGGGTGACGGCCCTGCTCACTTCCACCACTACGCCAGCGCATTCATGGCCGACGGCAAAAGGATACTCGACAACCTGATCGCCGATCCTTCCCTCGGAATAATAATGGACATCCGAGCCGCATATTCCTGTCGCCTCCACGCGAATCAGGACATCAGTCTCTTTGGCCAAGAGGGGCTCGGGAACTTCGCGGATTTCAATTCTCCTTCGCCCTATGAGAACTGCGCCCTTCATATTCTTATTTTCCTTCTTCAGCCTCTCGCTCGGGGAATAAAATATTCGGTCTGTGAGAATTAATTATTGTGTCCCCCTATTTAAAAGGATTTTCCCCCGGATAGAGCATTCCAGCAGGCCGGTTGAAATCAACATCTTCGAGGCCGAGCATTCTGACGGCCCCAAAGAGCGTTTTCCCGGCGTGCTCGAACGCCACGGCCGTATGGTGAGGGAACCGTTTCCCGATTAGGACATGCCGGTAAAAGCGCCCCATCTCCCTGATGGCGAAGACCCCGATGCTTCCGAACGACTTGGGGTCGATATCAAGGACCTCGCCTTCGGCGACATATGAGCGCAGGGTCGTGTCTGCCGCGCCCTGCAGGCGGAAAATCGTGATTTCGCCGGGGCGGACCCGGCCCTCCATCGTCCCCCTGGTAATGTCAGGCTTTTTGCCGCCCTCCATCAGCCGGTTCATGATGAGCTGGTACCTGAGAGCGCTCCCGATCATGCATCCAGACGGTGTGTTGCCGCAGTGAAATCCCATAAAAAGGTCGCTGAGTTGATAGTTCCCTCTGCTCTTCCGGGCTTCCTCGTACATATCTCGAGGCACACTGTTGTTGATATCGAGGAGCGTCACGGGAAGCTCGGTCGCGCACGTCGCCATATATTCACTCAGGGCCCCATAAATATCCACCTCGCAGGAGACAGGCATCCCCTGGGAGGCCAGGCGCGAGTTGACGTAGCAGGGAACAAACCCAAAATATTTCTCAAAGGAGGGCCAGCATTTGTTGGCGAACACTCCGAACTCCGAGGCGCCAAGATGTGCTTCGAAAAACCTCCTCAAGGCGACTTCATACTGGGCCAACTTCTTCAAGAGGTCCGGGTAAGGATTCCCCTCTCCGAGCTCCTTGGCCATGTCCCTGGAAACCGCCCTGATCTTTGGGTCACCCTCGGCGGCCAGAAAAATATCATAAAGGTCGAGCTCGCTGTTCTCCATGATCTCAACGCCGAGGTCATAAAGCGGCTTGATTGGTGCATTGCAGGCGAGGAAATCCTGGGGACGCGGGCCGAAGGCAAAGACCTTGAGCTTTTTCAGACCATGGATCACCCGGGCGACCGGGAGGAAATCTGCGATCATTGCCGCGACCTCTCCGGCCGTTCCGAGGGGGTATTCGGAGACATAAGGATGGAGGTGCCTTAACCCGGCGTTATAGCTTGTATTGAGAAGCCCGCACAGGGCGTCACCCCGGCCCTGGATCAGGTCTTTTCCTGTCTCTTCCGCGGCGGCCGCAAACATCACCGGGCCGGCGAATCTCTGTGCCAGCATGGTCGTTGGCCCTTCGGGGCCAAAATTGCCGAGGAAAATAACGAGCGCATTGACGCCCTTTTGACTCAGCTCTAGCTCCGCTTTAAGCACGTCGGTCTCATTCTCAACGACCGTTTGAATCTCCACGACAGGAATTTTCCTGGCCCGGCATTCTTTGACCACGTTCAATCTTCTTTTTCTCGATAGCTCCATGGGGAAACAATCCCGGCTTACAGCGACGACTCCTAGCTTGATCTTGGGGATATTTTTCATCCTATTTCTCCTTTTTCTTCTGTCCATAATAGGCCTTGGGTCCGTGCTTCCTTTGATAGTGTTTCTTGAGAAGACACTGCGGGAAGAGGCCCGGCCGAGGCCTCAAAAGCAGAGAGCCGAGGGCCATCTTCGCTATCTTTTCCAGAGCCAGGCTGTGCTCCACGGCTTCGTCGGGCGTCCCCCCCCAGGTGAAGGCGCCATGTCCGGCGACGAGCACACCAGGCCTTTCCAGGGGGCTCAAACTTAGGAACCGTTCGGCAATGACCCTGCCCGTATTCTTTTCGTAGTCTTTTTCAACTTCTGCTCGAGTCAAAAACCGCGTGACCGGAACAGGCCCATAAAAAACATCGGCGTGGGTCGTCCCGAGGCAGGGGATTTCCATCGCGGCCTGGGCGAACATCGTGGCATATTCACTGTGGGTATGGGCTACGGCGCCCATGTCCGCAAAGGCTTTATAGATTTCAAGGTGGGTGGGAGTATCCGATGAAGGATGGAGCCTTCCCTCGACCTTCTTTCCCTCCAAGTCCACAAGCACGATATGTGAGGGCTTCATCTCCTCGTAGGAAATGCCGCTGGGCTTTATGGCCACGATCCCTTTCCTTCTCTCCAATCCGCTTACGTTACCCCAGGTCAGAGTGACGAGGTCGAACATCACCAGGTCTATATTGGCCTTCCAGACCTGCTCTTTTAAATCCTGAAGCATCCACTCTCCTTTCTCTGACGGTCCCGGATACTCAAGAGGTCTTTCATCACGTTATAAAGTGTCCCCGACCACTGCTTTGCCCCGAAAGCATCATGGAGCTGGGCATAGAGCTTGTAGAGTTCCGCGTAGACTTTATGATTCTCGGGATTCGGACGCAAGGCTCGAGCTCTGGTTCCACACATGGCCTTCTGTGCCTCGGTAAAATTGCCGTAGCCACCATTCTCCGGACCGGCGACAACTGCTCCGGCGATGGCAGAGCCCAGGGCGCACGTCTGGGCGGACTGGGCGATTTTCATTTCCCGGCCGGTGACGTCGGCATAGATCTGCATGATCAGAGGATTCTTCTCGGCGATCCCTCCGCAGTTGATGATCTCCGAGACCTTAACCCCGTATTCTTCAAACCGGTTGATAATAGTCAAGGCGCCGAATGCCGTGGCTTCGATCAAAGTCCGATAGATTTCTTCCGGTGTTGTCAGCAATGTCTGGCCGAGCAAGAGCCCTGTCAGGCGCTGGTCCACGAGGACGGTCCGGTTGCCATGATTCCAATCCAGGGCGAGAAGTCCGGACTGGCCGGGCTTGAGTCTGGCCGCCTTGACCGTGAGAGCCTTATGAGAGCCTTTCTTGGACCCGCCGGGCTGGATGTGGCTGACAAACCAGTTGAAAATGTCTCCGACTGCCGATTGCCCGGCTTCAAGCCCGAAATAACCTGGAAGAACCGATCCATCGACAATACCGCATAAGCCGGGAATATCGGCCAGAGGCTCCGAGTTGGGCCACACTGTGATATCGCATGTGCTGGTGCCCATGATTTTAATCAGCTTGCCCGGCGCGACTCCGGACCCCACTGCACCTAAATGGGCATCAAAAGCGCCGACAGCCACAGGAATCCCCGCCGGCAATCCCAGCCTGCCCGCCCATTCTACCGAAAGCTTCCCCGCTTCTTTATTAGATGTGTATGTCTTTCCATAAAGATGATGTCGCAGCTCGCCCAGTTCTGGGTCTAGTCTCGAAAGGAATTCCTTTGACGGCAGGCCGCCCCAGTGTTCATTGAACATGGCCTTATGGCCGGCGGCGCAGCGGCTCCGCTTTATCTCGAGCGGGCCGGAAATTCCCGTGAGAAGGCCGGGAATGTAATCACAGCACTCCACCCAGCTGTAGGCCGCACCAAAAACCCGCCTGTCTGTCCTCAGACAATGAAGAATCTTGCTGAAAAACCACTCCGAAGAATAGGTCCCGCCGCATTTGGCCAGATATTCTGGATGGACCTTCGAAGCGAGCTCCGTGATCAACGCCGCCTCGGCATGGGCAGTATGGTCTTTCCAAAGCCAAGCCTGAGCGTTGGGATTGTCCTTGAACTCAGGCTTGAAGCTCAGAGGCACGCCAGACCTGTCCACGGGGATAGGGGTCGAGCCGGTCGTGTCAACACCTATGCCGATGATATCAGCAGGATCGAAGGATGCATCCGCCTTGATCGTTTTAGCGAGCAGGCTCTTGACGACAACCTCGACCCCCTTCACATAATCGGCCGGGTTCTGTCTTGCGAGACTCGGGTCCAGCGGGTCGAGGATGACCCCTTCCTGACCTGTCTCATATTCACAAATGGCAGTGGCTACCTCCCGCCCGTCGGCCAGGTCGGCCAGGTCGGCCAGGAGGGCCCGGACCGAATTTGTCCCAAAATCAAGCCCCAGACATAACCTTCTTCTTTTCAATTTGGGTTGGCTCCTTCGGAAAATTTGAGCCGTGGAGGGGCCTCCATTTTCTTCACCAGCCCAAGTTTAATAGACTGGACGATCTCCTCACTTTCCTTTCGTCCGATCACACCATCTATGACGACAAACCTCATATCTCCTCGCCGGCCGCGGTAATAAACCAGCCAGTAGGGATAATAAACAAGTTTTGTTTCGGGGTAAAGGGTGATTTCGACCTTCCGGTAACGCAGACCTCCGAAAAGACGCATAAGGTCATAACGTAACAGCCTTTTCCCTCTGGCAATGGCTTCACTCTCCACTAAAATGACCGGGAGGACCTGGGATTCTGAGACCTCCTGAACCTCGATGATAATCGTTTCAGCCTCTATTTTTGCTCCTTCTGTTGATGAATGCAGCAAGCCGGCAAAATCATTCTGCGACCCTGCCTCCAATTTTAGGGTCGTCCCCTTCCTGATATTCACAGGAACGCCTTGGATCAAGTCCGCTAAAAACAGTCCTTTCGCTATCTTTTTTTCCCCTAAAAAGCGGCTCGCCTCAACCGCATACTTGAACAGGACAAAAGGCACATAGACCATCTCCACAGAAAAAGGTCTCTTGAAATTCTTGGAGCAGAACGTCCTAACGACATCGTCGGCATTAGAAAAATGGGGGGCGAACCTGACGATTTTCATGCCCTTTTTGCCCGTTTATAACGAATTCCTCCGCCTATGGCAAAGGCCAGCCCGACAATGAGGATGCTGGCCTCGCTAATCAGGAACGTCAGGCGGACAAAATGATCCATGCTGCGCAGTGGACTCACAAAAAGGACAACGAGCCCCAGGATGAGGAGGATGATGCCGATCGAGAGCATCTGAACGGCCACGATAAGCTTGGGATCCGCTCCTTTTTTTTCTTCCGTCATCTTACTGCTCCTTATCTTCGAGAAATCCCCTTAGCCAAAAAATAACAAAAGAGCGACCTGGACGAGGAGGATGGCTGTGGCCAAGTACTTGATGTTCAAATACCAAGGGGGTCTCCGAACAACGGGCTTAGGGACCTCGCTAATTTTCGCTCCGTTCTTGACCGCCCGCTCTTCGAGGATCTGGCCAAGTTTGGCCCTGAAATCGCTCTCCCAGGTCAGGCCGTCGAGCTGTTCTGGCCGGGGCTTCGCCGTCAATAATGTCACGGCCACGGTAACAATAGAAGTCACCACAAAAGACCACCAGCTGATCTCGAAGAAAATATTAACCCCGAAGACTTGCTGGAGGAGGACGGCAAAGACTGCGCCAGTGATGAACCCCACCAGGCTCCCGGCCGCATTGGCCCTGCGCCAAAAAATGGCCAACATCAGGATGCCCATAAAAGGCCCCAAAACCATGGCCAGCAGGGTCTGTTCGAGCCACATAATCAAGTAGACCTTGAGCACAATGGGAACAATAAGGAGAGAGAGGGCGATCACGGCAAAGGTGGCGACGCGGCCAGCTATAAAATAATGATGGTCGCGGCGGCCTTTGACCAGGTATCGCTCATAGATGTCCTTGACCACCATTGTCGATGTGGAATTCAGGACGCTGCTGATGCTGGAGAGTCCTGCCGACAGCAGCCCCGCGATAAACAGCCCCAGCATTCCGGAAGGCAGCAGGTTCATGATGAGCTTGCCGTACGAAGCATCAGCCCTCTCAACGAAAATCCCGTTGCCGGCGAAGATGATGGGCGCGGCGATCATCGGCACAATATACAAAAAAGCACCCAGTGTTTTTGGAATTGCGGCAGCGACATAACCGAATTTCGCATCATAAAGAGAGCGCGCACCCAAATTCCTCTGGACCATGGATTGGTGGCCGGCACACCAGCCGAGAGTCACGACCAGGCATTGTCCCAGGATGATCCAAGGCCCTGGGCCGTAGGGATGGTGGATATCGGGCAGAACGGTGAAATACTGAAGGCTGACCCCCCACTGGCCGATCAAGACGTCTTTGATGCCGGCAAACCCGCCCACCATATGAAGAAGGATAAAGAGAAGCGGCATTGTCCCGAGCATCATGATGATGAACTGGACGAATTCCATCATGATGGCCGCTCCCAGGCCTCCGAGCAGCGTATACGTCCCCACGACAGCCGCCAGCACTAGCACTGTCGGCCAGAACGGGATGTGAAGAAGGTTTTTGAGAAAGATGCCGCCCAGATAGAACTCAGCGGCAATGGTCACGATAAAAATAACGATCCAGGCCAGGTTATAAATCAGGCTGAGCGCTGAACCGTATCTTCTCTCTAGAAATTGAGGAACTGTATAGACCCCGGCGCGCCAGTAGAAGGCGATGAAGAACAGTCCGCTTAAGATATAGCCAAAAGGCCCCTGGAACCACTCGAAATTCGCCTGAATCAGGCCCCACTCATAAGCCGCTCCGCCGTGGGCCAGGTAGCCATGAAGAAATCCGATATTAGTGGCCCAGATAGCCCCCATAATCCAGAACCAGGGCGCAGAGCGGGCAGCCAGAAAATAATCGGCCGTGCTTTTGATGTTTCGGCTGAAGAATAGCCCGGCCACAAACATCAAAACCAAGTACAACCCGATAATGATGAAATCCGAATGCATGGTTTCTATCCTTTCGGGGCTTCTTCTCCCTGTTTTTGGTACCGGCGATAATACGACCTTCGGAGATGCAGCCCGAAAACAACAGCAAAGACGCAAAACCCGATCCCTATGCCAAGCCCGAAGACCCAGTCCCAGACGGTGTAGCGCGGGTTCGGAACCTTAAAACCGCGGGGATGATGGCTGATGGCCCAGATCATGGCGTTGACCCTGGATTCAATTTGCTGAAGTCCACCCGACTCAAGCTCCTGAGCCAGCGAAACAAAATGCCCGTCCACTTCAGCCATCCGGTCAAAATATTCCTGAAACTGGTCATTAGTCTTCACGCCTTCGGTGATCATCGGCTTGACGCCGGCCTCCCAGACTTTTTTTGCATCCGCGAAATGCCCCAGGGCAACTTGCCTTTCATCAGCCCGAAGGGATGTCTTTACGGCCGTCAGATAGTCGGCCATTTGCTGGCGCACATCATTGAATTTCTCCTGGCCGACACCAGCCTGGGACAAGAACAAAACAAAAACAACAACGAGAAACGGACTGATCCTTTTCATGCTCAATATCTCCGTAGCTCGCTTCAGCCGTTATTCATACAGGTATTCGTCAGGGATCAGCCAGACGAAAATGATGGTGCCCAGCATGACCAGCATGTAGGCAACAGCATAAGGATTCTGCCAGCCAGTCCAGTTAAGCATTCTGTTTTTCTCCTTTTAGCAAATTTTCAGGTCTACCGAAAAAGAAGGATGGGCGGCTCGGCTGCTGCCGCGACAGGACCCATCCGACAGCAAGTTAGATTTCATTCCACGCGCCACTCCAGGATTCCAGCGGAAAAATTTTTCTGGAGCTGGATTTCCAGGCGCAGGGCTTTTGTCTCGACGGCCCTGAATTTCAGTTTGTTATATTTATCCTTCTCGACGCCGTAGGGGATGAGATTCTGAACAGGCTTCCAGGTGTTCCCAACCTGATAGAAGAGCTGCCATGATGCAGGAACCCGACACTCGCCCCGGCCGGTGTCATCAAACCAGTAGACCTCGACGGCCCGGACTGTTTCCGGCTTGCTAAAATCATACTGAACCCATTCCTGCGTCTCTTTGTTAGGCCACCAGTGAAGGTATGGATGCGCATGATCGTTGGAGCTCGTGGGGTTCCATTGGTCATTGAGAGACTCTGCATTTTTCCCGCTGGATGCGGTCGGCTTGCTTTTCGAGGCAATCGTCGGATTGGGCAACGGCCTGGCGCTGGCTGGCGAGCTGGCCAGCCAGACCGTCATCTCCCCTTCTCCTCGGTGGGCCCAGGCGTAATAGGGAATTGCCATAAATTGTTGTTCCTTGGCGACGGCGGGCCCGCCCTTCTTTCCTTCATACAAGGCCGTGGCTTCTCCCTTGATGACAGTCACTCCGTTAAGCAGATTATCTCGGCGCTCGGCACTGAGTAGGACGTTATCCTCCAAAACCAGGTTGCTCACGTGGCCGCCATTATCCGGCCACTCCGCGCAATAGACTATAGGGCCCCGCTCCAGAGCGATCTTCCCGACATCGGCTTTGACCTCGGGGTTGGCCAAGATCCTGCGGACGGGCATCGCAAAACTTACCTCGATCACATCGCCGGGCTTCCAGGTGCGCTGGAGTCGAACGTAACCCAGGTTGAGCTGGAGCGGGACATCGGCGCCGTTGACCCGGACGACAACGGCCTCTCCGCCCTTGTCCTGGAAACGATAAAGATTTCCGGGAACAGGCTGCCCGACAGCCCAACCCGGAACCCGGACATTGACGGAAAATTCAGCGGGTTTTTCAGGGCTTATCGTGATCCTGATATTTCCATCCCAGGGATAGCGCGTTTCCTGCTGGACACTCACCTTCTGCAGCCCCAGGTCTATGGTCGCCTCGCTCGCCATAAACAGATTCACATATAAAGAATCTTCCCGTTTAGCGTAAACATATCCGGGAATAGAAGGAATGAACCGGGTGATATTGCTTGGGCAGCAGGCGCAGCTAAACCAGGCGCTGCGGTGATACTGGCCGAAGGATTCCAGAGGGTTCGGATAGAAGAATCGGTCGCCTCCGAGAGAGATCCCGGAAAGGAACCCGTTGTAAAGCACCCTTTCCAGGACATCAATATATTTAGCGTCTCCATGGAGAAGGAACATCCGGTGATTCCAGAGGGCATTGCCAATCGAAGCGCAGGTCTCGCAATAGGCTTCCGCGTTGGGCAGCTCATAATCAGCTCCGAAGCCCTCGATCCCTCCGGCTGCTCCAA
>CAZOKP010000087.1:0-11370 GCA_964580435.1 uncultured Eubacteriales bacterium | reverse complement strand
GGCCAGGGCCTATAGCTCAGCGGTAGAGCTACCGGCTCATAACCGGCAGGTCCCAGGTTCGAATCCTGGTAGGCCCATACTGATCCTGAGGAAAAAATGTGGACATCGAGTTCGAGAAGTTAGCCCAGCTTCAACGACTTGATTCGGAAATCAAGCAGATCACTCTTTTCCTGGAACGCACCCCGCCTCTGATCCTAGAGATCGACCAAAAGATCGAGCAAAGTTCCCAGGTCGCCGCCTCCGCCCAGGGAAAAATGGTCGGAAGCCAGAAAAAAAGAAGAGACCTGGAAGCGGAGATCAAGGATATCAAAGACCACATTTCCAAATACAAAAGGCAGCTGAACGAGGTCAAAACCAACAAGGAATACACGGCCCTCCTGAAAGAGATCGAGAACTCCCAGAAGAAGGTCGACCGCCTGGAGGAAGACGTCATCGTCGAGATGCTTTTGGCCGATGACATTCAGAAGGAAATCAAAGAAGCCGGCCAAAAATTCGCCCAGACGAAAGAAAAGTTTTCCCAAGAAAAGGAGGCCATCTTCCGGAAAAAGAAGGAGCAGGAAGAGAAGGCCGCGAAACTAAACCAGGACAAGGAAGCCCTCCTCCCCCAAATCGCCCCCGAACAGGTCAGTCTTTATCTTAAAATATTCCGCAAAAAGGCCGGAGTGGTCCTCTCGCCGGTCACGGGCGATTTCTGCTCGATGTGCCACATGCGCATCCGTCCGCAAGTCCTGAACGAACTGCGCGATACGCGGAAACTCATCCTCTGCGAGAACTGCGGACGAATCCTTTGCTGGCAGCCGAAAAAGGCCGATCCCGATTAGGTCTTTGAGTTGTTCCTCTCTTCCTCGTAGAGGGCGTCGATCAGGTCTCTGTATTTCTGTTCGATAATATTCCTCTTGACCTTGAGCGTGGGCGTTATCTCTCCCTTCTCGATCTCGAATTCCCGGTCCAGGAGAGCGACCCGCTTGAGTTTCTCGTACATGGCCAGGCCGGGAGTGGCCCGGTCGACTTCGGCCCTGATGAAATTGACCACCTGTTCGTTCCTGACAAGCTCGGCGCGGTTTTTAAAAGCGATGTTGCTCGACCGGGCATACTCCTCCAGTTTCTCGAAGTTCGGGACAATGAGAGCACAGACGAATCTTCGCCTGTCTCCCAAGACGACGGCATTGGAAATGTAAGGGTTGGTTTTGAGCATGTTTTCGATCGGCTGAGGAGCGATGTTCTTGCCGCCCGCCGTGACAATGATATCCTTCTTCCGGTCGGTAATCACCAGGAAGCCGTCCTCATCAAAGCATCCGATGTCGCCGGTGTGGAACCAACCGCCCTCGAACGCTTCCCGTGTCTCCGCTTCTTTTTTATAGTAGCCCTTCATAACGTGCGGGCCGCGGGTCAATATCTCCCCGTCAGGCGCGATCTTCACTTCGATTCCTGGGATGGGCTTGCCCACGGTGCCGAACCTGATGTCATCAAAAGTGTTGACGGCGATGACGGGAGCGGTTTCCGTCAAGCCGTAGCCTTCCAGGATCACAATGCCCAAGGCATAAAAAAACTCGGCGATGTCCTTGGAAAGGGGCGCGCCCCCGGAGACAAAAAAGCGGACCCTTCCGCCTGTCTTTTCGATGATCTTGGAGAAAACGAGCTTGTGGGCGAGATTCCTCTTCCTCCGGAGTCCCCCGGGGATCGGCTCTTTGAGGAGTTTTCTCCGTCCGTACTCCCGGCCCACTTTGAGGGCCCAGAAAAAGATCTTCTTCTTTAAGGCCGAGCCGGAAAGAACCGTGTCCATGACCCGAGCGTAGATCTTCTCAAAGACACGGGGGACGCTGACCATGATATTTGGCCGTATTTCCAGCAAGTTCTCAGCAACGGTCTCAATACTCTCGGCATAGCCGATCGAGGCTCCCACGTAGATGTAGGTAAAGGTGACCATCCGTTCAAGGACATGGGAAAGCGGAAGGAAGGAGAGGACCGTATCTTTATATGAAAAATCGATAATCTGGCAGACGGTTTTGATGTTGCTCAAGAAGTTGCTGTGGGTAAGGATGACTCCTTTCGGCAATCCTGTAGTCCCGGAGGTATAAATAAGGGAGGCCTCGTCATCGGGCTTGATCTCGAGGGCCAGTTTCTCGAATAGCCCGGGGTTTTTTGCCGCCAGCTTCTCGCCGAGCTCCTGAACTTTGCCGAAGGTCAATGTTCCGGCGGGTGGCTCCTCCATAAAAGTGATGAAGTGCCTGACTTTGGTGAGGGCGCTCTTGACCGCTTCGATCTTCTGCCACTGCTCTTTGTTGGAAACTATGACGGCCTTGGCGTCGGAATCCTGGATGATGTACTTGATTTGCTCTGGAACAAGGGATGTGTAAATCGGGACGGTGACCGCCCCCAAGCACATGTGAGCCATATCGGCCATGACCCATTCCGGCCTGTTCTCTGACAGGATGACAATTTTATCCCCTTTTCCGAGCCCCAGCTCCTTCAGCCCCAAGCAGAAGTTCCTGACGCGCCGGCCGAATTCCTCCGTGGAAATGGGCGTATAGCGGCCCTCTTTCTTAAACAATATGAGGTCCGGCCTGGGGTAATTTTTGACGGTTTCCAGAAGGACCTGGGCAAGTGTTTCAGCCATCCTTTCCTCCCGTGTCTGAGTTGCGCTCATTGTAGAATCAGGGAAAAGACGATGTCAAGAAGAAAATTGGACGTGTCCCCGTGCTTTGAGATGACCTTTGATTGTCGGTTTACTGGATGTAACCGAGCGTCCGGAGCTGCTCGAGTTCTTTCTTGGAGAGGGGCGGCTGTTTTTCCAAAGCATCAAACTCGCCGTAGGACCTGTAGCGATTGAAGAATTCCAGATATCTTTCATCCATCAATCTTTGCCGGGTCTTCTCGGACTGGATGATATTGTCCTTTTCTCCCGGGTCTTTCCAGAGATCGAAAAAATAATCCTCGGCCAGGCCCAGTTCTTTGGCCAGGGGCTCTTCAATCCGGATCAAATGAAACTTCCCATAAACGACAGCCCTGGACCCGGGGTGTCCTCGGATGAGCAGGAACCTGTCCTTGGATTTCTCCAACAGATTTCTTCCCTGAATCTCATAAGGAGGTACAAGGCCGACCTTGTCTAATAGAGTCGGATAGATATCCATTAAGCTGACCGGATACCTAATCCGCCGACTGTCGACCCCCGGAATAGAGATGATCAACGGAACCCGGATGCTCGAGTTGAAAGTGAGAGGGCCGTGATTAAAAAAATAGTTATGTTCCCCCAGCTCTTCGCCATGATCGGAGCTCAAGAGGATGATCGAATTCTTGTCATAGCCTCTCTGCTTGATCACGTCCAGGATTTTCTGGAATTCGGCATCGATGTACTTCACGGCTCCGTCATACTGGGCGATAAAAAATCCTTCCGTGGAGTTGTCCTGGAGATACTTGAAGTTGCCGGCGATAGTCTTGGGCTCAATGTTCTTGATGAGTCTTCCCTGAGGTCTTGACTCGACGAACTCCGCCGGCGGCAGATAGGGATTATGGGTCTCCACATAATGAACCCACAGAAAAAACGGGCTCTGTCTGTTTTCGCCCAGGAATTTCAAGACCTGCCGGGTCAGATATGGCGTTGATTCTTCTTTTGCGGATATTTCGTTCCAAGCTTCAATGTAGCGATCGAATCCCTGATCGAAATTAAATTTTTTGGACAGGTTGGCATTATCGACGATGGCGATGTTAAAATAGCCCTTCAGCTTCAAAGCCTCGGCCAAGGTGATATATTCTGTTTTTAAGGCGTCCCGATTGGGCCGGGTCCTATGAACAAAAGGATGGAGGCCCGTCATCAACGAGGCAAATGAGGCGGATGTCTTCGGAATCGGACAATAGGCGTATTCGAAAAGTATGGATTTTGCGGCAAATTCGTCGATCTGAGGTGAGGTCTTGTAAGGATATCCATAGACCGACAGATGATCCGCCCGGAGGGCATCGATCGTCACCAGGATGATGTTATATTTTTGGCCTCCCTGTCTCCCCGTTTTCGTGCAGGACGCTGCAGCAAGGACAAGGAATACGCCGAGCAAAAGAGCTGTTTTTTTCAATTTCACGCACCTTTCTTAACACCTCGCATAACTTTAGTCAACAGCGGAATTCCGACGGATTAATAGGTCTCTAACTCAGCGGATGTAGCCGAGAGTACGCAGCGTTTTCTCGGCCTCCTTCTTTTCCTCTTCCGTCAGTTCGACCTTGCCCCGGCGCGCATCCTTGGTCCGCCGCTCCCGGGCCGTCCGCAAAAAGCGTTCGGCAACCGCCAGGAGCTGGCGATACACGGGGTGGCCAAGGGCTGCCAGGTTCCGCGTTTCCCCCGGATCTTGGCGCAGGTCGTAGAACTCCATCTTGGCGATGGGAAAGGGCAGGCCGAGTCGGTTGAGCGGCAACAGTTCGAAAGGATTGTAAATCAGCTTGTAATGACCCATGACAGCGCCGACAACAGTCGAATCCTCACATTCGGCGAAGAGAATGCGCTCGCGGAACTGTGTGCGCCGGCCCCTAAGCAGGTCGAGCAGCGAAAGGCCTGAGAAGCGGCCGGGAGCCGGCGAACCGGCAAAGTAGTCGTAAAGGGTGGGAAGGATGTCGATGATCGAGACATTCTCATCGACCACCCGCCTTCCGCGCTGATTAGGGAACTTGATGAGCAGCGGGATCCTAAGGGCTGAATCGTAAAGCGATGGGTTATGATAAAAATAGCTGTTATGGTCGAAGAGCTCCTCGCCGTGGTCGGCGGTGACGATGAGCAGCGTATCATCCCAGAAGCCGCGGCGCTTGAGGTCGTCAAAGAAGGTCTTCAGCAGAGAATCGACATAGTACAGGGCTCCAGCATAGAGCCGCCGGACGGCTTCGACTTCGGCCGGACCGCAGGGCGTCTTGCCGCGCGTCATGGCGTCGGTTTGATAAAGCTCGTAGCGGTAGTCCGGGTTCTCCCTCTCGAGAATCTTCATGACCCATTCCGGCGGAGAGTAATTATCGTGAACCCCCCAGAGATGGTACCAGTGAAAGAAGGGGGCAGCAGATTGCGAGGCGATTTTGCTGCGGGCGAATTTGATCAAGTTGTCGTCTGATGAGAACTGACGTTTTTCCTCGAAACCGGGGATGTTCAGCTGGTAACCGTTGGCCATCAGCATCAGCGTTGCATAGCCGCGGCCAAGGAGCAGGGAAGCGATCGAGTCCTCGGCCGTAGCCAGGAATTCCATGTTCCTGGTCACTCCGTGCTCGCGCGGGTACTTCGAAAGCATAAGAGAAGCAAGCGCAGGCCACGTGGCCGACTGGGTCGTGCGGGCGTTGCGGAAGATGACAGCATTCTCGGCCAAGCGGTCGAGCTCAGGCGAAAAGCTCTGTGCCGGCGGCCGGCCGGCCAGCGTCTGATATACTCCCAGGAAATCGCTGCGCAGCGCATCGACCGAAACGATGACCAGGTGGATCGGCCGGGGTGCGGTTTCCGCTGTCTCGATGCTCGGGACAGTAATGCCGATATCCAGGTCCCGCCACCCTTCGACCGTCTCGGGAATCGCGGCCAGTTCGATTTCTCCGCCTGCCGGCACGATGACCTTGACGTCATATTGACGGTTGATAGGGCCGGACGGACGGTCCCGCCAAGCTTGCACGATCACCTTCCTTTTCCGGCCTCGGGGACCCCACACCGTTACGGTGAACTTCAGCGACGGGACCGGGCCGGACTTTGGAAAAACGAAAAAGGAAACCCGGAGCTGGCCGCGCACAAACCGGTCGAACTTCCAGCGCAGGCTCGGCTGGCCGGGGTCAAGGCGCAGGAGGTATCTGGATTCAACCAGAAAGAAGTTGCGATCACCCAGTTCGGCAGGCTTAACGACTGGAGTGACGCGGTCCCGCGCGCCGCGGAGGAAGCGCGGCGTCCGGATGGAGTGGTAGGCTATTCCCAAGATGGCAGCCAGCGCAATAAGAACGATAGCCCAGGTGACGGACACCGCCGGTTTTCTCTTTTTTGAACTCTCCATATCTTCAGGCCTCGGTGGGTTGATCAGCTCTCTTCGGTCTTGGCCAGCGAGCAGACCTTGTCCCCCTGGTCCAGGTTGATGAGCCGCACACCCTGGGTGGCCCGGCCCGACGACCTCACCTGCTTGGTGGTGATGCGGATGACTTTGCCGGTCATCGTGACTATGAGGAGGTCCTCTTCAGCAACGCCCAGCGCGGCCACGGCGGGCCCGATCTTGGGTGTGATCTTGAGGTTGATGAGCCCTTTGCCTCCGCGGTGCTGCTTCCTATAGAGGCCCGTCTCGGTCTTCTTCCCAGAGCCTTTTTCGCTGGCAGTGAAGATGTACTTGTCTTCTTCACCGACGGCGACAATGCCGATAACCTCGTCCTTCTTGCCCAGGGTCATGGCCCGAACGCCGGCCGCAGCCCGGCCCATGGCCCGGATATCCTTTTCGCTGAACCGGATGGCCTTGCCGAGCTTCGTGGCGATGACGATATCGCGCTTTCCCTCCGTAAGGCGGGTCCACATGAGCTGGCTCTTGGGCCGCAGACTCATGGCGATTATGCCGCCGCGCCGGATGTTGCGGAACTCGTCGAGCCGCGTCTTTTTGATGAGGCCGTTAGTGGCCAGCATGACAATGTATCTGTCCTCACTGAAGTCCTTAATAGAGAGGACGGACGTCATCATCTCGCCCGGCTGGAACTCGATCAGGTTGGCGATGGCCTTCCCCCGCCCTGAGACGCCGACGTCGGGGATCTCCAGGGCCTTGAGCCAATAGACGCGGCCCTTGTTTGTGAAGAAAAGCAGATAGGAGTGCGTTGAGCAGACGAAGACGTTCTCGACCACGTCCTCGGCCTTCATAGAGATGCCCTTGCGGCCTTTGCCGCCGCGAAGCTGGAAATGATACGAGGACAGGGATGTCCTCTTGATATAGCCGGATTGAGTCGTCATGACGGCGACGTCTTCCTCCTTGATGAGGTCTTCAAGCCGGAGGTCCGTGACGACTTCATCGCGGATCTCGGTCCGCCGCTCGTCGCCGTACTGCTCCTTAATCTCCCTGAGCTCGGCGATGATGATGTCCTGGATAAGCTTATCCGAACTCAGGATCTTGCGGAGCTTGAGGATAAGGGCCTTGACCTCTTTATACTCCTGGACAATCTTCTCGCGCTCGAGGTGGGTCAGACGCTGCAGCTGCATCTCCAGGATGGCCTGAGCCTGGACCTGGGTGAGCTTAAACCGTTCCATCAAGCCCTGGCGCGCCAGGTCGACGTTCTTCGAGGCGCGGATGAGCTTGATAATGGCGTCAAGATGGTCGAGCGCGATGGTCAGCCCCTCCAGGATATGAGCCCGGTGCTCGGCCTTCTTCAGGTCAAAGCGCGTCCGCCGCCGGATGACATCCTGGCGGTGGGAGATGAAATATTTCATGATGTCGACGAGGCCCAGCATCTTGGGCTGTTTGTCGACGATGGCCAGCATGATGATCCCGAACGAGGTCTGGAGCGCGGTGTGCTTGTAGAGGTTGTTGAGGATGACCTCGGGCAGTTCGCCCTTCTTGATCTCGAGGACGACGCGGATGCCGTCGCGGTCCGATTCGTCGCGGATGTCGGCGATCCCTTCTAACTTCTTCTCGTTGACCAGCTCGGCGATATTCTCAAGGAGACGGGCTTTGTTGACCGCAAACGGGATCTCGGTGATGACGATGCGCTCACGCTCACCCTTGTCGCCGTGCTCGATCAGAGACTTGGCGCGGATCTGAATGACGCCCTTGCCGTCGCGGTAGGCGTCGCTGATCCCCTGCCGGTTGAAGATATATCCTCCGGTCGGAAAATCGGGGCCCGGAATGAAATCCACGATCTTCTCGCGAGAAGCGTTCGGATGCTGGATGAGGTAGATCAAGCCATCGCAGACCTCGGCCAGATTGTGCGGAGGGATGTTTGTCGCCATGCCCACAGCGATGCCCGACCCTCCGTTGACCAGGAGGTTCGGGAACTTGGCCGGCAGGACCTCGGGCATGGTCAAGCTCTCGTCGTAGTTCGGGACGAAGTTGACCGTGTCCTTTTCAATATCGGCCAGCATGTCCCCGGCCAGCTTAGACATGCGGACCTCGGTGTAGCGCATCGCTGCAGGGGGGTCGCCGTCGATCGAACCGAAATTGCCCTGGCCGTCAACCAGCAGATAACGCAGGCTGAAGTCCTGGGCCATGCGGACCAGCGTATCGTAGACCGCCTGGTCGCCGTGGGGATGGTATTTACCGATGACGTCCCCGACGATGCGCGCCGACTTCTTATAAGGCTTGTTGTATGTCGTCCCCGTCTCGTACATGGCGTAGAGCACGCGGCGGTGAACCGGCTTCAAACCATCTTTGATGTCGGGGATAGCCCGGCCGATGATGACGCTCATGGCGTAGTCGAGGTAGGACCTCTTCATCTCCTCCTCGAGGCTGACCACAGACAGGTCCGCTGCCGCGGGCGGAAGGATGGGCTGCTCGCTTTTGCCTTTATCCTTTTCTTTGTCTTTATCCATGATTCTTGCTCATCGTGTCATGGCAAGCCATGCAGTGCCGTAGCCATCTCAAAGCCATGGGGAGATCGCCGCGCTTCGCTCGCGATGACACCTCAGATATCCAGGTTCGTAGCCAGGACGGCGTTCGACTCGATGAACGCCCGGCGCCGCTCGACCTCGTCACCCATCAGAATGCTGAAGACATCGTCGGCCTCGACAGCGTCCTGGATCGAAACCCTGAGCAAGGCCCGGTTCTCGGGGTTCATGGTTGTCTCCCAGAGCTGCTGCGGCGCCATTTCGCCCAGGCCCTTATAGCGCTGGATGCCGACTCCTTTCTTGCCCCTTTCATGAAGGTAATCAAGGAGCTTGGTCTCGTTTTCGACCACGATCGACTCGCTGTCGCTGATGACCTCATAAGGCGGGCGGAATTCCTCGAGCTCCTTATAGATCTTGAAGAGGTTCTTATATTCTGGAGATTCCACGAGGGCCAGGTTGATCTTGCAAGTGATGACCATGCCGTTGACCTGGAACTTGATTCCGAGCTCGTAGGCCTCGTATTCCTCATCCTTGGTGAGCTCGGTGGTGAGCCCTTTGGCTTCGATCAACGACTGGATCCTTTTCATCGCTTTCCTGTCTTGGAGGAACTCCAGACGGTCCACACCCTCGCGGATCAGCATCTCGATAAGGAAGAGGGGGAAACTCTTGCGCTCCAGGAGTTGAATGAAGCTTTTCTTCTGCATGATCCGCAGGAAAAGCTTGCGGAACTTCTCGCCCTCAAAGACTTCCTTGCGGCCTTTCACCCGGACCTTGAAATCCTCCGAGATCTTCTTGACAATCCACTTCTCATAGGCCCGCTCTTCTTTGAGATATAAGACCTCTTTGCCGCGGGTGATCTTGTAGAGGGGCGGCTGAGCGATGTATAGGTATCCCTGCTGGATGAGGGACTTCATGTACCGGTAGAAGAAGGTCATCAGCAGGGTGCGGATGTGCGAGCCGTCCACATCGGCATCGGTCATGATGATGATCTTGTGATAGCGGAGCTTGTCCATACTCGATTCTGTTTCGCCGATGCTCATGCCGAGAGCGGCGATCATCATCCCGATTTCTTCGTTGTTAAAGATTTTGTCTTGCTGGGCCTTCCAGACGTTAAGGATCTTTCCCTTCAGGGGCAGAATGGCCTGGAAGCGGCGGTCGCGTCCCTGCTTGGCCGACCCGCCGGCCGAATCGCCCTCGACGATGAAGATCTCGGACAGGGCCGGGTCGCGCTCTTGGCAGTCGGCCAGCTTGCCGGGAAGCGAAGTGGACTCGAGCACACTCTTGCGGCGGGCGAGGTCGCGGGCCTTCCGGGCCGCTTCGCGGGCGCGAGCGGCATCCAAGGCTTTGAGGACGACCCGCTTGGCGTTGGTCGGGTTTTCCTCGAGGTAGGCCGTGAGCTGTTCATTGACCAGGGACTCGACGATGCCCTTGACCTCGGAGTTGCCGAGCTTGGTCTTGGTCTGGCCCTCGAACTGAGGGTCGCGCATCTTGACGCTGAGCACGGCGCACAGACCTTCCCTTGTGTCGTCTCCGGAAAGGGAGCCCGCGCTCAGGTCCTTGAACAGGTTGTTGGCTACGGCGTAGTTGTTCAGGCAGCGGGTCAACGCCGATTTGAACCCGATGAGATGAGTGCCGCCTTCGGTTGTGTTGATGTTGTTGACGAAGGTGAAAATTGTCTCGGTGAACCCGGAATTGTACTGGAAGGCCAACTCCACCATGACGTCATCTTTTTTGCTTTCGAAATAGACCGGCCGCGGGTTGAGGGCGGTCTTGTTCTGGTTGAGGAACTGGACGAACTCGACGATGCCGCCTTTGTACTGGAACTCGTGGTTCTTGTTGGCCCGCTCGTCGGTGATGGTGATGCGGATGCCGCGGTTGAGAAACGAGAGCTCCCGCATCCGCTGCGTCAGGATCTCGAAGTTGAACTCGGACGTCTCGAAGATCTCGTCGTCCGGCCAGAAGGTGACCTTTGTCCCGGTCTTCTTGGTCTTGCCGACCTGTTTGAGACGGGTCAAGGGAATGCCGCGTTCGTAGCTTTGGGTGTAGATCCCGCCGTCGCGCTTGACCTCGAGGTCCAGACGCTTGGAGAGGGCGTTGACGACGGACACTCCGACGCCGTGGAGCCCGCCCGAGACCTTGTAGCTCTTGTCGTCGAACTTGCCGCCGGCATGGAGCATGGTCATAACGACCTCGGCCGCGGACTTCTTCTCTTTCTTGTGCATCCCTACGGGGATGCCGCGGCCGTCATCGATGACCGTGACGCTGTTGTCGACATGAATAAAAGCATCGATGTTCTTGCAGAAACCGGCCAGGGCCTCATCGATGGAATTATCGACGACCTCGTAGACAAGATGATGAAGCCCTTCCACGGAAGTGCTGCCGATATACATGGCCGGACGCTTGCGGACGGCCTCCAATCCCTTGAGGACTTTTATGCTTTCAGCTGTGTATTTTTTTTCTTTCATTTTCGTCAGATTTTAAGAAAAAGACGGGCTCTATAGAGAGGCGCCAGATAGACCAAAAAAGGCATAAATTTCAATTTTTATTATACCTTAAATATTGTGGTGGTGTAAAGCAAAAAACACATTATTTTGCGCTTTTGGCGCATTTTCTGCCTTTCCCTCGCACCCCTCAATTTGAGCCTGGAAAAAGGCCTTGCTTCCGGCTCCGATTCGGCGGCCTCCAAACCCGGTTTTATCGGCTCCTCCGGGCCAAAGCTCAAAGCGTCGTCCACATTTGATCAGAACCGTTTTCGTCTCCGTGATCGGAACAATGATACAGGGAGGGTGGCACGGCTGGGCGGTGAGGGGAGGGATGATGTGGTGAGAAGTCCGTATGAGCGACGAGCGGGCATGGTT
>CAZOKP010000086.1:0-11572 GCA_964580435.1 uncultured Eubacteriales bacterium | reverse complement strand
CCCATACCCAAAGCCTGCGGGAAATCATTCTGCATGAGAAGGGAAAACGTTAGGCAAATGCCTGGTCGCCCCGAGCACATTAAAGAAGGCATCCGCAGGCTCGGGGATATTTTCAGGCAATTTTTGGCTAAACGCCTCTCTTCCTCCGGCGGTTACTTCTTTTTGAGAAGGGGCGAGAGCAGGAGGATGACGCCGATGGCGATAAGAATAAGGGGCCACCAATCCAAGAAACCGATGAGATGGGCGCCGCCGATGATAATAAGCACAAGCCCGGCAATGAGCCTTCCCGTCTGGGTCGACCGATAAGCCCCAGAGAAGAAGCTGATCAGGAACTCCAGAATGAAGATCCCCCCGAGGCCGACCAGAAAATAGGCCCACCAGTCTGCCCAAGAAATCCTGTCCATCTGGGCTAAAAGAAAAAGGACTCCCAAGAGAATAAGGATAAGTCCTCCCGTCAGCCTGGGAAAGGCATTCTCTTTGGATTTGGGTTGCTCGAGGGGCTTGTCTTTATCTCCGGTCTTGACGTCTTCGTCCATGTTTTTCTCCTTGTTTCTTCAATACCACAGCCCTTAAAGAAGGTCAATGAGGCGTGAGACCGACCGTCTAACAGTTTTCGATTATCGGGCGGGCGAAATCCTGGGACACGTACCAAATGACAAGACGGTTTTTTGGCGTTGCCTGATTTCTCTTCAGCATTTGTTACATGTCCCGGATTTCCGCTCGTCATTCAGCAAAACTGTTAGACGGTCAGGACCGGGAAAAACGATTTGCTCTTCCGGTTGATTTTATATAAAATGACGGAAAATAAGAATGAAACTCAAAGCGATCCTCCGATCGATGCGGCCAGCCCAGTGGACCAAGAACCTCTTTGTGTTCGCCGCCTTGATCTTTGCCCAGAAGTTCTTTTCCTGGCCTCTCCTCCTCAAATCTTTGGCCGCTTTTCTTGTGTTTTGCCTGATTTCCGGAGGCCTTTACATCTTCAATGACCTACGGGACCGGGAGGAAGACCGGGCTCATCCCAAGAAATCTCAAAGGCCGATTGCCAGAGGGGACGTCAGTGCATCCGCGGCGCTGGCCGCGTTCCTGCTTTTGGATGGGGGGGGTCTCGTCGCCGCCTTTTTCCTCAACCGCTATTTTTTCATCTCCGTACTTGTCTATGTCCTTCTCCAATTGGCCTATTCCCTGAAATTGAAGCAGGTCGTTATCCTTGATATCTTCGTCATCGCCGCCGGCTTCGTCATCCGCGTTGTTGCGGGCGGCCTTGTCATCGCTGTCCCGATCTCTTCCTGGTTGCTCATTTGCACGACCCTCTTGGCGCTTTTCCTGGCCATGAGCAAAAGGCGGCACGAGCTTGTCCTCCTTGAGGATAGAGCGACCGATCACAGGCCCATTCTCAAGGAGTACAGCGCCTATCTTCTCGACCAGATGATCGCCGTCGTGACCGCCTCGACTCTCATCGCTTATTGCCTTTATACGATATCCGCGGAGACCGTAGAAAAATTCGGGACCGAGCACCTGGTCTGGACATCCGCTTTTGTCCTCTACGGCATTTTCCGGTATCTCTACCTTGTCCATCAAAAAGGCAAAGGAGGAAGCCCCGAAGAGCTCGTCCTGCAGGACAAGCCTCTCCTTTTGAACATCGTGCTCTGGATCGGCGCGGTCATTCTGATCATCTATCTGAGGTAGAAGCCCTTGGCCTCGGCAAAAGTTGCTGTTTTGAAGACATCCCCGGAGACCGTTCTGCCCGACTATAGGACGCTGATGCACCTGGCGGAATACCAGAAATATCTGCCCAAGGATAGGGATACGGCCCTCAAGATCAATATTACTTGGCATTATTTTTATCCCGCCTGTTCGACTCCGCCGTGGCAGCTCGAAGGGGTCATCAAGACTCTGCTCGAGGATGGCTATAAGAAGGAGCTCCTTCACGCCTGCCATAACCGGACAGTCGTCGTCTCCGCGAAAAAAGGAGAGAGAAACAACAAGCACCTCCCGGTTGTCCAGAAATATGGTCTGCGGAACATCCATCTTTACGAGGGGGAAAAGTGGACGAGATACGAACCCAAGGGAAAGATGAGGGTGTTAGACCAGATCTTTCCGCGGGGCATAGAGATTCCTAAACGGCTCATCGGCGAGAATATCGTTCATCTTCCGACCATGAAAACTCACGTCTTTACCACGATGACAGGCGCAATGAAGAACGCCTTCGGCGGACTGCTTCACGAGCGAAGACATTGGACTCACTCGGTTATCCATGAGACCCTGGTCGACCTTTTGACCATCCAGAAGGAGATCCATCCGGGGATTTTTGCCGTTATGGACGGGACCATTGCCGGCGACGGGCCGGGTCCGCGGTGCATGGTGCCGTTCATCAAAAATTACATCCTGGCCAGCGCCGACCAAGTGGCGATCGACGCCGTGGCCGCCAAGATGATGGGGTTTGACCCCCTCAGCCTTCCGTTCATCCGGATCGCTCATGAGTCCGGCCTGGGCTGCGGCGATCCGAACGAGATCGAGGTCGTGGGCGAAGATATCCGGGAGGTCAATTTCCACTTCCAGGCTTCGAGGAACACCTTCGCCAGCTACGGCCAGAAGCTCATTTACTGGGGACCGCTTAAACCTCTGGAAAAATTCCTGCTCAGGACGGTCCTTGCTCCGTGGTCCTACGTGGCTTCGGTCATTTTTCATGATTGGATCTGGCATCCCTCGATCGGCAAGCAAAGGACCAGAAGGATCCTTCAAACCTCCTGGGGCAGACTTTTCCAGAGATACTGAAGACAAGGCGAAAAAAGGAACCCGGACAGGAGCAACGTTAGCCTCTCAGATTCCGCGATCGCCTTCTTAGCTTGACCGAGCTCCAGATCTTAATTTTGACTTCAATCAGCCATCTCGATTCTTCAGGAAGTGCAGGCTTTTTGGTTCTTTCTCGAGATGGAAAATGATCAAGGTCTGCAGGGTTTTCCTGATGAATTCGAGCTGGGCGGCTCGAAAAGGCAGGTCGCCTTTTTTGGGGGGTGCGTTTTTCTTGGCCCAGGCCAGAAAAGGGACAATCTCGGGCGAGGTCGTCACCTTTTTGTGGGGAGAGCAGCTGGCGCAGTGGATCCCATCCATTTTTGGGGAGAGCCAGCCACCCTGGGGAAGTTTCTTCTGGCAGTTCTTGCATCTCCGGAAATCAGGGAGAAGACCGTTGATCTGGAGAAGCCAGGCTTCAAAGTAGCGGCCCAAGAGGTCGAGGTCTCCTCCTCCTTTGATGGCCTGCAGTGTGGAAAGAAAAAGCTTGAAAAGGACATCCTCCTTGGCCCGGGCCGGGAAGAATTCCTCGACGAGCTCGACAAAATAAGACAGCGTGCAGGATGTCCTGAAGTCCTTGTGAACATCGAAGAAAGACTCAATGAGGTCGCACTGACTGATTGTGACCAGGTCTTTTCTTTCTTTCTCGTAATAAAAAATCTCTACCAGGGACATGGGTTCGAGACTGCTGCCAAAACGGTTCCCGAATTTCCGCGCGCCTTTGGCCATGCCCCGGAGGAGGCCCTTGTCGCGGGAAAAAAAGACGACGATCTTATCCTGTTCGCCGACGTTAAAGCTGCGCAGGACAATGGCATCGGATTGGTCGATAGGCATGGGTCGTTTAAAGCCTACTCCGCCAGCGTGATGTTCAGCGCTTTTATTCTCTCCCTTAGAGTGGCCTCGTCGATTCTCAGGTCGGAAGCGGCCCTGGGAATTTCCCAGTTGTTTCGTATCAGAGCCCGGCGGATGTAGTGCCACTCAAACTGCTCCGTGGCTTTTTCCAGGGAGTGGCCCTCGAAAAAGTCGGAGATATACTCGAGTTCCCTGGTCTCAACGAGAAGAGATAGATGAGAGCTCTTGATTTCGTCTTCTTGGATCATGATGACGAACCGCTCGATGACGTTCATCAACTCGCTGACATTTCCGGGCCAGACATATTTCAGGAATGCGCCCAGGGCCTCCTGGCTCATGGTTTTGGGCTTCTTCCCATATTCCTCGGAGAAATGCCGGAGAAAGTGGTCGATCAAAAGAGGGATATCCTCAGTCCTTTCTCGAAGCGGGGGGAGGGCCAGCGCAATGATGTTGAGTTTGAAGTAGAGGTCTTCCCGGAATCTTCCCTGAGCGACGGCCTCCCTCAGATTCTTGCCCGTTGCTGCCATGACGCGGGTGTTGAAAGGGATCAGGTCGCCGGTTCCTATAGGCTCGAATCGCTGTTCCTCGAGGGCCCGGACGAGCTTCGCCTGAATCTTTAGGCTCAGGTCGCTGACCTCATCCAGGAAAAGCGTCCCCCCGTCAGCCAGCAGGAGCTTTCCTTTTTTATCCTTATGGGCCTGGGGAAGGGCCCCTTTGACATAGCCGAAGAGTTCGCTTTCCATCAGGTCATCGGGAATGGCGGAGCAGTTGACCTCGAGGAACTTTTTTTCTTTGCGCGGACTTTCCTGATGGATCAGACGGGCGACGAGTTCTTTTCCCGTGCCGTTCTCTCCAAAGATCAGGACCCGGCCGTTCGAAGCGGCGGCCTGGTCGATTCCCTTCCTCAGCTCCCGTATGGAACGGCTTTCGCCAACGAGATAATATTTGGATCTTTGCTTCTCGCGAAGTTGGATATTTTCTTCCTCCAGCTTTTTCTGCCGCAGGGCATTCCGGACCGTCAGGACGACTTTTTCCAGCGAAAGAGGCTTCTCCAGAAAATCATGGGCCCCCAGCTTGGTGGCTGTGACGGCTGTTTCGATCGTGCCATGGCCAGAAATCATCACCACCTGCGGGTTGTCCTCCGTCGTCTTTATTTTCTTGAGAACGTCGATTCCGCTCATCCCGGGAAGCCAGATATCCAGCAAGACAAGGTCGACGTTTTGATTCTTCAGCAATTCCAGGCCCTCTTCTCCGGTCTCCGCGGTTTTGACCAGGAACCCTTCATCCTCGAGGATCCCTTTGAGCGAGGAGCCGATGCTGGGCTCATCGTCGATGATCAGGATGTTTTCTTTGGTCATGCGGGAAGCTGGATAATAAATTTTGCACCGGTCGGAGAGTTGTTTTCCACGCGGATCGTTCCGTTGTGTTCTCTGATGATCTGGCTGGCGATGGAAAGTCCCAAGCCCGTGCCCTTCTTTTTGGTCGAGAAGTAGGGCAGGAAGAGTTTGGTTTTGTCCTCGACCGAGATTCCCGGCCCGGTGTCGGAAATCTCGATATTCACCCGCTGTTGTTTCTTTTCGAAAATAGCCTGGACCCTGATTTTCCCTTTCTTGTTCATCGCTTCGATGGCATTGTCGAAAATATTGATCAGAACTCTTTTTATCTGGTCGGGGTCGAGTTGGAGGGAAGAGGGAAGGTCCGAAGCCAGGTCAATTTCAAAATCGACTTGAGTAAAGATGCCTCGGAAAAGGGATATGGTCTGGTCGACAAGGATGCGGAGATCGGTCGGCCTGAGCTCAACCTTGGGCATTCGGGCGAAATTGGAAAATTCGTCGACAAGAGATTTGATGGTTCGAGTTTCCTGAATAATCGTCTTGGCTCCCTCCTCGATGATGTCCGGGGAGCCCCTGTCGTTCTTTCTCAGGGTCTTGATAATCCTCTCCGCCGAGAGCTGAATCGGGGTCAATGGATTCTTGATCTCATGAGCCACCCTCTGGGCGACCTCCTTCCAGGTGGCGATTTTTTGGGCCTTGATGAGCTGGGTGAGGTCGTCGAAGACGACGATCATACCGGAAAAACCGCCGTCGGCCTGCTCGAGGGGAGAAAGAGCCAGCGCCACAGTCGTGGTCTGGCCGTCTGCGGCGATATGGATTTCTTTTTCGGCCAGCCGATACTTGTTCTTCATTCCCCAGGCGATATTCTTGGTGACTTCACCATACTTGCCCTCCCCAAAGACCTCGCTGAAGCTTTTTCCGACGGGGTTCCCTTCCCCGAGAGCCAGCATTTCTCGGGCTGAGGGATTGAAGGTGGTGATATTTCCCTGGGCATCCAGGGTAATCACCCCCGTGGTGATATTGTTGAGGACAGTCTCGATGTATTGTTTTCTGTTCTCGAGCTCGGACGTTTTTTGGGCGATGTTTCTCTCGCTTTCTTTGAGGTCGTAGATCATCTGGTTAAAGGAGTCGATGAGCGTTCCCAGCTCGTCGGACGCCGGGTCTTCGACGCGCACATTCAAGTTTCCCTTGGAGACTTCCTTGGTGGCTTGGGCAAGCTTTTCGATCGGAACTGTAATTCCTTTAGCCAGATGGATGCCGATCCAGCTGGCGGCGAAGACGATGAGCAGAGTGATGAATATCAAGCTGATGATATAGAAGGTTTTGACCGTTATTTTTCGCGGAATGAGGAGCCGGTATCTTTGGACGTAGGAGTTGATAGTATTGATCTTCTGGGCATAACTTTGAGGAAAGAATTTTCCGGTGGTCACCAGGACATTCCCTTCGTTGGGAAGAGAAAAAGAGACTCCGCGGCGGATCATCTCGCCATTCCCCATGGGCTCGACGCTGCGAAAGGCCGCGCCGGCCTGGGCCCTCTCCACCGCGCTGGTTTGAATGGACTTGTAGTCTTGGAGGGGCAGGTTGGGATTGAGGTAGGTGAACAGTTCCTCGTCTCCCAGATAAATGCCGATTTCGTCCAGGCTGTATTCGTTCAGCTTTCTCCGGATAAAATCTCTGAGCAGCAGCCGGTTCTCCAGCCGGACCAGCTGTTGGCTGCTGATACTTTTGCTGAGCTCGACAGCGTAATGAGAGGCCGCTTCTTCGGCGTTGGCATACGCGCCGTCGGCCAGGCTTTTGGTGTCCTCCAGAATCTTGTCAAACGGAGTTTTGAACCAGAGCTCGATGTTTCTGCTGATCAGGTCGCTGGCAAAAAAGAAGAGAAGAAGGGTGGGGACAAAGGAGAGGGCGATGAAAAACAACACAAGTTTCGTCTTGAAATGGGATCCGACGATTTTTTGCTTTCTCTCGAGGTAAAGTTTGACCAGGTTCCGTCCCAGGACGAAGAGGAGGACAAGAAAGAGCAACAGGACGATGACCTGCATGGAAGAGAGAAGAACGTCCATGACCGACGTGGGAGAGATCTCCTGCGACTCGCGAATATAGATTTCAATGGCGAAAAAAACGATGACAAGCAAGATGATGAACGCCGCGATGAAACGCGGGCCTTTTTTCTTCGCTTTGTCCATCGCGCTCAGCCCGTGTTTTCCTTTTCCGGCAAGAGATATTCACGGAAGTTGTCAAGCGTTATTTTGATGTCCTTGCGCACGGCGCCCATTGGGCCGAAAGGTTTGGCTTTTTTTCCATTGATCGCCCAGGTCATTCCTCCGGCATTCCCCAGGTTAAGAACCAATTGGTTCTCAGCCCGGGCCTGGAGGACCTCTCCTTGCCTCTTGACGCCATCCCAGACCACGTTTCCGTCGGCGTAGACCTGGAGCCAGCTATCTTCAAGAAAAGACATCTCCAGGTTAAGGCCCTTGACCTCTTCGACCACAGGCTGCTGGACGGGAGCTTGGGCTGGCTGGGGCGGCAAAGAAGGTGTGAGGGCCTGCGCGGCTGGCTGGGGCGGGGATGCGGCGCGCTTGTCTGGAGAAGAGATGAAGATGAAGTAGCAAAGCGCGAAGACCACAACAACAATCAAGGCAACGAGAACGCCTATCAGTCTTTTCTTGGTTAAAACCAGGGGTGGGTTCAGCCTTTTTTTGGGCTGTTTGTCCGTCTGATATTCGTCGAAGAGAACCATTTCCTGGTATTTGTTAAGCCATTGATTTTCGTCTAAGCCGACGCTCTTAGCGTAGGAGCGAAGAATGGCCCGGATAAAAAACCTTCCGGGGATGACCTCCAGATGATCTTCTTCGAGGGCTTGGAGAAATTTCAGACTGATCCGGGTGGTATCCGCGATCTCTTTGAGGGATATCCCTCTGAGCTCTCTTTCTCTCTTGATTTCCTGCCCAAGGGATGCCATTGACAAAAATTGTAGGCTAATCTCCTCATCCTGTCAACAAACTGAGGGCTCTATTACGAAAAGTGGGGTAAAACAAAGAACGATATGATAGGGGATATGATCAGCCGCAATCAGCCTTGCTCCCATTCAGGTTTTTCACGCCGTTCCTTCAGCGCTTTTCTCGGTGGCTGCGGAACTCGCCACTCCCGTCGGCACCCCCGAACTCTATCACTTGCCCTCCTTTGACCTTTCCCGTTGGCCTGCTCAGGCTCAGACATCCTCGCCACCCTGAAGACCGGGTTCCCTCGAAAAGTGCTGAAGGAAGGCTAAACCTTCAATGGTCGCTGCGGCCGATTATGGCTGATCATTATCTTGGCCTAAAATAATAACCCCACTTTTCGTCACAGAGCCCAACCGAGCAATCCAGACAAGGCGCTGTTTGAAAGCCCCGCTCTTTCCGTGATTGCCTTAAGAACTTGGCCTTTGGTATATAATTATAATTAAGAATGGGCAAGCCTACGGAAGGATGATCGGAATGAACCTGGCCAGGGCCAAAAAAATTCAGGAGGAGCTCGGCAGCAAGGTGATCCTGAAATGGGACGGCGGCGACATCCATTTCGTGGCGGGAGCCGACTTTGCCTATGACCCGACAGAGCAAAAGATCGGCGCCGTTATTGTTGTGATGAGGCTCCCTGAATTTGAGATGGTTGAGACGGCCGAGGCTATTCGAAGGGTCACGATGCCCTACGTTCCGGGTTTTCTGGGTTTCCGTGAGGGCCCTGTGTTTTTTACGGCTTTCCTCAAGATCAAGCATCGGCCTGATGTGACCATTTTAGACGGCAATGGAATCGCCCACCCGCGCAGGATGGGATTGGCCTCGTATGTGGGGGTTGTCTTGGATGTGTCCACGATCGGCTGCGCCAAGAACCCGTTCTTCCCTTTTGTCCCTCCAAAAGAGAGGAAGGGAGCATTTACTCATTTCCTGGACAAAAACAAGCAAAGAGTCGGGTTTTGCCTGAGAACGCGAGCTGGGATTAAGCCTGTTTTTGTATCTCCCGGCCACCGGGTGGATTTTCGTCTTGCCCGCAAGGTCGTCCTGAACTGCGCCAGGTTCAGGATTCCCGAGCCTCTCCGGGAGGCGCACAGATTGAGCCAGAAGCTCTTTCGCCCGTAAGGAAGGTTTCTTTTTTGGAGCGCCTTTCTCTCAGATTTTCAAAAAGCGCGACAGCGAGGAAAAGCTCCCCAAGAGTCCCATCAAAGCGCTGCCCACAATGAGACCTAAGGACTGCGAAAGGGAGAGGTAGCGGAAGTTGATCATCTGTTGGAGGGCCCCCAGGGAGTGTCCCAGGTAAAGAGGAAAGAGTTTGATCAAAAGAAAGAGCAGAACCAAGGAGAGGGTGCTTCCCAGGATCCCCAGGGTGAGTCCCTCGATGAGAAAGGGGAGCCTGATGAAGGTGTTGGTCGCTCCAACGAGGCGCAGGATCTCGATCTCGTTCTTGCGGGCGAAGACGTTCAGCCTGATGACGTTGGAGATGATAAAGAACGAGGCCAGGACAAGGATGCCGCCGAGGAAAAACCCGACCGCCTTGGCCAGCCGGCTCAGGGACTGCATTTTTTCGACCCAATCCCGGTTGAATTGGACGTCTCCTACCCCGGCCAGCCCCTTGATCTGCTGTATGAAGGCGAGGATTTCTTCGGACATGAAGGCTTCTTTGCGGAGGGTGGCCTCGAAGGAAGAGGGAAAGGGATTTGAGCTCAGGTTCTTAAGAATTTCTTCAAGCTCGGGAAAGTTCCTCTTGAATTTCTCTAGGGCCTGTTCCCGGCTGACGTATTTTAAATTGACGACCGCGGGAGACGATCGGATCCTTCCTTCAACGAGGCTGAGCTGGCTGGCCGAGATGTCGGGGTCAAGGAAAAAAGCCACGACCATGTTCTCGGAAAGCTGGTTGGCCATGTATTGAAGATTGTTGGAGAGAGAAAAAAAGACCCCGACTATGAGGAACGAAAGACAGATGATGGCGCAGGAAAAGATATTCCGCGTCCTGTACTGCCAGAGGTTGTTCAGGGCATCGCGAAGAAAATATCTTATCTTTTGGAGGATGGCAGGACCTCCTTGCCGATGATTTTTCCTTTAAACAGGAACAGGATTTTATCCCCGAAGTGGCGGATGAGCTCTTTGTCATGGCTGCAGATAATCACGGTCGTCCCTTGTTTGTTGATCTCTTTAAAAACGCTGATGATCTCAAAGGCAAGTTCAGGGTCCAGATTGCCGGTCGGCTCGTCTGCAAGAAGAATCTGCGGCTCGTTCACGACAGCACGGGCAATAGCCACGCGTTGTTGTTCTCCGTAGGAGAGGTGGGAAGGATACTCCCACATCTTCTGATGGAGATTGACCATCCTGAGAGCCCCGAAGACCCGGCGACGGATCTCTTTAACCGGGATGCCCAGGACATGAAGGCCGAGGGCCACGTTGTCAAAGACCTTTTTATGAAAGAGCAGGCGGAAGTCCTGGAAGACGATGCCCATCGTCCTGCGGAGCTTATAGATCTTGTGGTCATGGAGGCGAAGGATATTGACGCCGTCGATAACAATCTGGCCCCTGGTCGGGAGGATCTCGCGAAAAATGATCTTGAGAAGGGTCGATTTTCCCGAGCCGCTCGGCCCGGTGATGAACCAAAAATCGCCTCTTTTGACATGGAGGCTGATATCGACGAGGGCCCATTGGCCCTCTTGGTACTGTTTCCAGATGTGGTAGAGCTCTATCACGGCTGAACTCGGCTTCTCGTCTGACCCGGGCTGGCGCTAACGTGTGCTTGAGGTTCTCCGGCCAAAATGTTCTTTTCCGGGGGAGGATTATAACACATCAACAGGCGGGAATTGAAGCGCAAGAAAAGACAGGCCGGGCATCTGAGTTTTTGCGATAGCAGTGATTTTCAGAGCGTGACGCGGCGGTAGGACTCTATTTCCCATCAGCGCTTTGCTGAGACCGTATCCTAACGGGCGAACAGATACATGAACCAGCCGAAGGCCAACGCTCCCCCGACCATGGTCAGGAAAAGGGAGAGGCCGTACTTGAGCCGGCTTTTTTTATCGTCTCGGCGAAGAAGGGCCAGGACTAGGGAAACAAAGAAGGCGTAGATGACCATAGAGAAAAGGTGGCTTTTAAAGATCATTTCTTTTTCCCTTTGGCGATATCATAGGCGTCGAGAGCGACGAGATAGTTCAAAAGTCCGGCCCCGGCGATATAGGCCGTGCCGAATTCGAAAGTCGCCCGCTCCAAAGCGCCCTGACCGAAGGAGAGAAATCGGGACAGACCAAAAACAAGAAAATTCCCGAGATCGGCAAAAAAGGCCAGAAGCGTCAGTGGGTTATCGGCCTGGAGCGGATAAATCCTTCCGCCCATGGCCAGCCCCAGAGCTGTCATGGCATAGATAGACACGAAAAATGTCAGCGCGCGCCAGGGCTTTTTTTGGAGCAGATGTCCGAATCCGGGCACTATCCAGCCGGCGATTAGACAGATGAGCTCTTTCATTTTCTCTTTAAGTTTTAGAATATTAATAGAAAACCCGGAGTAAATCAAGGGGAGAGTTGGCTGAGATGGCATCTCTATTTCCGTGATGGGGGCGGGTCCTGTCGCGGTTCACCCCCGGCGCCC
>CAZOKP010000085.1:0-11710 GCA_964580435.1 uncultured Eubacteriales bacterium | reverse complement strand
AGCAAAGCCTTTGACGCCGTCTAAAGACCTGTATAAAATAAGCCGTTCTCGTATCAGGCCAGAAGAAGAGAATGAAAAGTTCCAGACTCAAGCGCCGCGCTGTGATTTTCGATTTGGACGGGACGCTTCTTGACACTCTCGAGGACATCGCCGACTCGATGAATACGGCTCTCAAACGGATGGGCTATCCGGCCCATGAAACAGCTTCGTATAGATACCTCACGGGGGATGGAATGCGCTCCCTGGCCGAGCGATCGCTGCCTCTTCTGGAGAGAAGCGAGATGACCGTTCAGTCCTGTATCCGGGAATTCCGGTCGGAATACGAAGATCGCTGGGCCGCCAAAACGCGACCATACCCGGGGATTCCCGATCTTCTCGACGAGCTCGCACGGCGCGGAATCAAGCTCAACGTCCTTTCCAACAAGCTCGAAAAATTCACCCAGAGAGTGGCCCGTCATTTCCTCTCCCGCTGGCACTTTTCCTTTATCATCGGGTCGCGACCGGACCTGCCTCAGAAGCCTGACCCGGCGGGCGCTCTCCTCATCGCCCGGGAACTGGGAATCCCGCCGGCGCAGTTTATCTATCTCGGAGATACGGGAGTAGATATGAGGACGGCCGTCTCAGCCGGCATGTTTCCGGTCGGAGCGCTGTGGGGATTCCGGGAGGAGAAAGAACTCCTGGAGAGCGGCGCCCGAGAGCTTGTGGGCAGCCCCCGAGACGTTCTCGAATTCCTGGCCTGATTCTCCCAGGATTGTCGGGCGCTCAGTCGTGTTTTCGGATGAGCTCTTCGGCTTTCTCCACCAGGTTGCGGTTGCCGATGAAGAGGGGAGTGCGTTGATGGAGCGAGGTGGGTTGAATATCCAGGATGCGCCGCCTTCCGTCCGAGGCATAGCCTCCGGCCTGCTCGGCGATGAACGCCAGCGGCGCAGCTTCATAGAGGAGGCGCAGCTTGCCGGTCGGCTTTTTCGGGTCTTTTGTGTCGGCGGGATAATAGAAAACTCCTCCCGCCAGCAGGTTGCGGTGAAAATCTGAGACGAGCGTGCCGACGTAACGGAGCGAAAGCCCTTTTATCTCGCCTTCTTCTCCCTGCAGATATTGGGTGTAGCGCTCGACACCGGCGCTCCAATAGATCTCATAGCCGAGGTTGACGCTGAAATATTTTGGCGGTGACGGCATCCGAATGTAGGGATGCGAAAGCAGGAATTCGCCCACGGTCGGGTCCAGGGTGAACCCGTGAACGCCGTTCCCGGTCGTGTAAACGAGCATGGTGCTCGACCCATAGCAGAGATAGCCCGAGGCGACCAGGTTCTTTCCGGGCTGGAGCAAGTCTTCCATTGTTCCGGGGCCGTCGGGGCTGATGCGCTGGTAAATGCCGAAGATCGTGCCGACTGGAACGTTGTAGTCTACGTTCGACGAACCGTCCAACGGGTCATAAACCAGAACATATTTGCCCTTAGGGTACTTTTCCGGAATGGGCAAGTGATCGGCCTGTTCTTCCGAGGCCATGGCGGCCAGCCGTCCCGTATGGTCGTTGAGCCGGTAGATCGTCAGATCGGCGAAGCGGTCGAGCTTCATCACCTCTTCGTCCTGAATATTGATGTCTTCGGTCCGGCCCAGGATCTCCGCCAGACCGGCCCGGGTCGTTTTGCTCGAGATGACCTTGCCGGCCAGGGCGATATCATAAAGCAGGTTGGTCAAGACTCCGGTGGCCTGGGGATGGCTGCGCTGCTCCTCGAGGATGTGACGCTCGATCGTCATGATTTTGAGATGGTCGAAGGACGAATTGGGCATGAGATTCTCCTTTTTTGGTGAAAATATATCTCAGCTTGTCTCTTTAAGAATATTTATATGATAATAAGATTTCAAGGAGGAAATGACATGGACATCAAGGTCGTTAAGATCAATAAGCCGGAGGAAATGAATTTTATCCTCGGCCAATCCCATTTTATCAAGACCGTCGAGGATCTCCACGAGGCGATCGTCAATACGGCTCCGCAAATGAAGTTCGGGCTGGCCTTTTGTGAGTCTTCGGGACCGGCGCTCGTCCGCTATTCGGGCAATGATGCGCGGCTTATCGACCTGGCCAAAAAAAATGCCCAGAGTCTTTCGGCCGGCCACTCGTTCATTATTTTCATAGAGAACGGCTACCCGGTCAACATCCTCAACACTATCAAGAATGTCCCTGAGGTCTGCCGCGTCTTTTGCGCCACCGCCAATTCTGTTGAAGTCATCATCGCCGAAACAGAAAGCGGCCGGGGAATCCTCGGGGTCATCGACGGCGTGAAGACAAAAGGCATCGAAGGAGAAGTCGACATCGAGTGGAGAAAAGAATTCCTGAGAAAGATCGGGTATAAATTCTAAGATAATTCCGTCTGTCTTTAGTTCGAATTTTTTCCCGGGCTGAATGTGAGCCGGAGCTGGATGATCTCCGGCCGGCTTCCCGTCCTTACGGGAGGTCCCCAGGTCCCAACCCCGCAGGAAACGTAATACTGGGTCTTTCCTTTGCGCAGATAGCCCCAGTACTGCTCCCAGACCTTTTTATTGATCAGGTTGAGCGGAAAGAGCTGCCCGGCGTGGGTATGGCCCGAGAGCTGGACATCGATGCCCGCCTCCTTAGCTTCCGCGAGGCGATAGGGCTGATGGTCGAGGAGAATAAGGGGGAGCCCGGTGTCGACAGTACTCAGGATCTCCGGCAACGTTTTTCGCTCCTCTTTAAAACTCAAAGCGGTCCGGTCCTTTCGGCCGATGAGATAAAAATCATCGTGAATTCTTAACGCCTCATCCTGAAGAACCCTCACTCCTGCCTGCGCCAGGTATTCGAGGTTTTTCTTCAGTCCACCGTAATATTCATGGTTCCCCGTGACGGAGAAAACGCCGAGCGGGGCGGAGAGTTTCCGGAGCGTGGCGATCATCTGCATCACCCCGGCGCGCGGAACGTACATGTCCACGGTATCTCCTGGAAGGAAAACGATGTCGGGTTTGAGCCCGTTGATCTTGGCCACAACTTTTTCGAGCCAGGCATTGCGGTTTGTCGTCCCCAGGTGAAAATCCGAAGCCATGACGATCTTGAGTTCAGAGAGACCCCCCGCCGGTTTAGCAACGGCAATATCCAGGGTGCGGACCTGGGGACGGACGGCATTGACCGCCCCACCGACAACGATGGCGAACACCAGCCCCAGGACAACATAAAATGTGATCAAGCCCGCCTTCTCGGGGTGAGCTGTGATGGCTTTGGGGAAGAAAGAAAAAAAGGCATTTCCAAGCCTCAGTATGTCGATGACGAGGACAAGACAGAAGGAATAGAACATCACCACAAGATAGAAAGAGCCGATCCGGTCAAAGAATTCCGCGGGGCCGCCCGGCAAGACCTGCTCAACGATCCGGCCGAGAGGATAAGCCAGGACCAAAAGCAGAGAAAAGCCCATAACGAGAGGGCGGACATTGCCCAGACCGGCCGTGGCCTGCCACTCCCTTCTTAAAATATAGAAATTGATCAGGCCGTACATGGATAGAGCGACCGCTAGAAAAATGATCATGGCCGAGCTCCTCATTGAATAATCCTCTCGTCAGCGGGACTCCCGAATATAACCAAAACCGCCGCAATTTGCCACCATATTCTTTTAAGAATCTTGGCCTTCGTGACAATCCGGTCTCTTGATCCCGGCGGCGCGGCGCACCTCCGGTTTGACGGAGGAGTCAAGACCTGATATCCTTTTTTCAAAGACCGCGAGGCCGCCGAAGACATGAAGTGCTCCAGATGCCAGTTTGAAAATCCTGCGGAGACCAATTTCTGCGGGAAATGCGGCTGGCCGCTTTCTGCCCCCGGCAAAGGCCTCATTTTCCAGACGGAGACTTTGATAGCGCCGCTCCATCAACTCGAGAGGGGGAGCACTTTTGCGGGGCGGTACGAAGTCATCGAAGAGTTGGGCAAGGGCGGCATGGGCCGGGTCTACAAAGTCTTCGATAAGAAGATCAAAGAAGCGGTGGCCATGAAGCTCCTCAAGCCCGAGATCGCTGCCGATGAGAAAACCATCGAGCGTTTCAGCAACGAGCTGAAATTTGCCCGCAAAATATCCCACCGCAACGTTTGCCGCATGTATGATCTCGGCCAGGAAGGCACGACGTTCTTCATTACTATGGAGTATGTGCCGGGAGAAGATTTGAAGAGTTTCATCAAAAGGTCGGGGCATCTGACCGAAGCGAAAGCGGTTTCTGTGGCCAAGCAGATTTGTGAAGGTCTGGCCGAGGCCCATCACTTGGGGGTATTGCACCGCGACCTCAAGCCGCAAAACATCATGATCGACCGCGATGGAAACGCCCGGATCATGGATTTCGGGATCGCCCGTTCGCTCCAGGCCCAGGGCATAACGGGAAGCGGAGTCCTGATCGGGACGCCGGAGTATATGTCGCCTGAACAGGCCGAGGCGGAGAATGTGGACCAGAGGTCGGACATCTATTCTCTGGGGGTGATTCTGTATGAGATGGTGACCGGCCGGGTGCCATTTGTCGGCGAAACGCCTCTCAGCATAGCCTTGAAACATATCAGCGCTATTCCCAAGGACCCCCGGGACTTGAACACGCTTGTCTCCGAGGACCTGAGCCGCCTGATCCTGAAATGCCTGGAGAAGTCCAAAGAAAAAAGATTCCAGAGTGCCAGGGAACTCCTCGCGGACCTCGAGAAAATCGGGAAGAGAGTTCCTGCTCTGGAAAAAGTCGCGGCAGAAAGCAAACCCATCACTTCGAGAGAGATTACCGTAAAATTCAATCTCAACAAGGTCTACAAACCGGCCATTATCCTGGCGGTCGTTGTTCTTTTGGGTTTCCTGGTTTGGAGGCTTCTCCCCAGGGAGAAGAAAGATACCCGTCCCTCACGTCCAATTTTCGAAGCGCCGCCGCAGCCCTTGCCTTCTGCGCCCACTTCTTCGAAAAGCGAGGCGCAACAAGAGTTTGAAAAATTCATCGCGGGTCTGGCCAAGGACAGCGGCCAGGGGGCCGAAGGCTCGAAAGGTGCCGCCAGATTTTTCGAGTGGCTCATGAAAGAGGCCGCAAAATATATGACCCCGCAGGACTACGAAAAGGCGAAAAAGGCGATGGAGGCGATCAAGGGGAAGATCCCTGCGGACAGCCGTTTGATGGCCATGTGGAATGAAGCGGATGCGAAAATCAAAGAAGCGGAGAGAGAGCGCGCCGCCGGAAAAACCCAGGAATCATATAAAAATTATGAGGAAGGGCAGAACCAAATGAGGAAGCTCCTGGCTCTCGTCGAAGAGAAAGAAAAAGCAGACGCCGCCAGGACAGACATGGAGCAGGGGAAAAGGAGGGCGGCTGCGGACTTACCGGCGGGGAAGGACAATCTGTTGTTCCGGATCGCCGGCGCACGAGAGAGGGATGCCGCGGACGCCTACAATAAAGACGATTTCTCTGGCGCAAAAACGCTTTACTCCGTTCTGGGGAAAATTTACGGGCTATGCCTCCAGGCCGTCAACGATGAGACCGGGCTGCGGGCCCTGCGGGATTATGTGAAAGAGCTCAGGGCGGAAGCGGACTCCCTAAAAGCCGCGCAGCGCGCCCCCTGGCATTATAATGAGGCCGGAAAGGAAGAAGCGCGGGCGCAAGCGCTCCTGGGGAAGAAAGACTATGCGGCTGCCGCCGAAAGTTACATCCAGGCGGCCTTCCTCTACGAAAAGGCCAAAGAAAAAACCTCGGAAACACCCCAGAGCGAGTCGGCCGCTTGATGGCGTTCGTTTTGCTGCCCCCTAAAGGTAACGGAGGTAATCCCTCCCTTTTCGCCTTAGGATTCATGGCCGCGGTGATATAGACCGTCTTTGTTTTTGTCAGGTTGATGGTCTCCTTTTTGCTCTCCGGCGCGATGACTTCCACTTCCGGGCTGAAGATATCCTCTTCGTTGATCCCCCTCACAATTGCCACGGTCTCATCACTCAAAGAGACGATGGCGCCGACCGGCCAGACTCCTATGCCCTGAAAGAACCTGTCCAGGAGCTCTGGCTCGAATATTTTGCCCCTGTTTGTCATCATTTCTTTAGCTTTTTCTTCCGGGTCTTCGACGGGGGTCAGGGTGCGAATTCTTCCCGCCCGGATGTTGCTGATCCCATGACGGCTGAAACATTCCTGTTCATCAACCTTATCCATCTTTTTTATGTTGGCCAAGAAAGAAAGGAAGGCGCGCAATTGCTCGAACCGTAATCCCTGTTCAAAAATGATTCTCTCGATCTTCGCTTCCTTCAAAAAATCGATCGCTGAAGCTCAAGGAATCGAACTTGTCATCATACAGGATTTCTTCCCAGATCGTTGAGGCCAGGTCTTCCGTGCTCATTTCCGAGAGCGTGCGTTTCAAATGGCCGATTTTTGTTTCCGGCCCCATCCTTTTTCCGGCCAGCACAGCCTTGACGAAGCTCTTGGAACAGTTGCGGCACTTATCTCCGCGGCTTTCTTTGAGGAATCTAAAAAATTTGTAAAAATTATCCTGGAGTTCTTCGTTTTGAACGAAGTCTTCCGTATCCAACCCGCTGACAACCTTCTCGAAGATCTCGGCCATTTGATTTAATTTCTCGATATCGCTTTCCTGGACCGCTTCTATCAGGAGATAGACCCAAACGTCCTTAATTTCGTCCTTTCGCCCTTCAACCCCTTTAGGCTTATCTTATTGCAAATCCAGAAAGAAAAATCCAGCTGCAACCCAGATATGCCGATAGAAGGGGAGGGTGGCGTGGTTCGGGGGCCCCCCGCCGCCCCGAGCGTTTGATGCCCCGGTCTTTGGCTCTGGAAACAACATGATTGACCGCGAGGGCGCCGGGGGTGAACCGCGACAGGCCCCACCCCCATCACGGAAATAGAGATGCCATCTCTATTTGTTCAGGGATGATATGAGAATTCTTAGGAGCAGCGGTTCCAGCCGCAGTGAGGGCAGACGGGACACTTCTCGTCCGGCAACGTCGCGCCGCAGATCCTACAGACCGTCTGGAAAATATCCTTGGAGTTGCCCTGGACAGGGCCGATGTGCCTTTCCAGAACCTTGGCGATGGCATCGGGAATGGACTGAACGAGCCCGCCCTCGGTAAAGATGGGCTCCGAACCTCCGATCCCCCTGAGCTGGCTGATGACTTCCTTGGCGTCGACGCCGCTTCGCAGCGCCATCGAGATCAGCCTGCCCAGGGCTTCAGCGTCGGCCATCGTCGTGTAACCGCTTTTCCCGATACTGGTGAAGACTTCAAAGGGTTTTTGATTGTAAAAGGATATCGTCACGTAGAGATTCCCGAACCCGGTCTTGATCTTATCCGTGACCGAGGGAAGCGAGGCCGGCCTCTCCTTGGGATGGAGCTTGGCTTCGGGCGACGACTTGTAGAGCACCTGCTCGGCCCGGCTTCCGTCCCGGTAAATGGTGATGCCCTTGGTCGCGAGGTCGTAGGCCAGCAGATAGGCCTTCTCCACGTCTTTGACCGTAGCTTTATTGGCAAAGTTGATGGTCTTGGAGACAGAGTTGTCCACATGGTTCTGGAACGCGGCCTGCATCCGGACGTGCCATTCGGGAGCGATCTCGTGGGCCGTCCGGAAATATTCGGGCAGCGGGTCCTTGGGATGGACGCTTTTCCACTCCGCGTAAAGGGGATGGATGTCCTTGATTTCGCCGTCGATGATCTTGGAGGTGAACTCAAAAGCGAAAATGGGCTCAATGCTGGAGGAGCAGCCGGCGATGCGGGAGATCGTGCCCGTGGGCGCGATGGTCAGGGTTGTGGCGTTGCGCATCTTTTTTCCCTTGAAGACCGACTTTCCGATATTGGGGAAGCTTCCCCGCTCTTCGGCCAGACGGGCTGATTCCGCCATGGCGCGCTTGCGCATATATGCGGTCAATTTTTCGGCCAGCTTTACGGCCGGCACCGAGTCATATTTCAGCTTCATCTTGATCAAAAGGTCGGCCCAACCCATGACCCCGAGCCCGATCCGGCGGTTGGCCTTGGTCATCTTCTCGATCTGGGGCAGGGGGTACTTGTTGATATCGATGACGTTGTCAAGAAATCTCACGGACAGGGTGATGACTTCGCCGAACCTGTCCCAATCGAACGCCTCTTTTTTCTGGGGGCTGAAGAAATGAGCCAGGTTGATCGAACCCAGGTTGCAGGATTCATACTCGTGGAGAGGTTGCTCGCCGCAGGGGTTGGTGGCCCGGATGGGACCGAGGCCAAATGTCGGGTTGAACTTGTTGACCCGGTCGATGAATATCAAACCGGGGTCTCCCACCGCCCAGGCCGATTCGAGAATCAAGTCAAAGACGCTTCGAGCATTCTTCCGGCCGACCTTTTTCTTGAGATAGGGGTCGTAGATATCGTAGGCCCCATTGCTCTTCACGGCCTCCATGAAGGCGTCGGTTGCCGCCACCGAGATATTGAAATTGTTGACGCTTTTTCCGTCGATTTTCATCCGGATGAACTCTTCGACGTCGGGATGGTCGGCCCGCAGAATACCCATGTTGGCGCCGCGGCGCGTCCCGCCCTGCTTGACGGCTTCCGTAGCCGAATCGATGACCCGCAGAAAAGAGACGGGGCCGGAAGCGATCCCCTGGGTTTTGCGGACAAAGCTTCCCTTGGGACGGAGCCGACTGAAGTCAAACCCCGTGCCGCCTCCCTCCTTGTGCACCAGGGCGGCGTCCTTGACGGTCTCGAAGATCGATTCCAGGGAATCTTCGATCGGCAGGACGAAGCAGGCGCTCAGGCACATATCCCTTCCCGCGCCGGTCAAGGTGGGGCTGTTGGGCAGGAAATCCCGGGCGATCATCGCCTCAAAGAATTTTCGGGCCCAGCGTTCGTCCTCTTTTTTCGTCTTTTCGGCGGAAGCGATGTAGCGGGCCACGCGCCAGAAGAGGTCGGCCGGCTCCTTGTCCAGGAATTCCCCTTCCTCGTTCCGCATGAAGTAGCGGGACTTGAGGATTTTCAGGGCGTTCTCGCTGAAACCTTTGGCGTCCGGCATGGGGGTCTCCTCTTCATCCGTTCTTTATTTATTCTATCGAATCGATATATTTACTCAATATAAATATATAATGTAAATGTGAGCGAGAACAACTATTTTTTCCCGACGGCGCGCAGCTTCGAGGCGATGGTGGCGTCTTTGTCCAGGCGGTGGTCCACCCTGAGGTCGATATGGACTCGCTTGACTCCCATTTTGAGAAGAGCCTTATGGGCCTTTTTGATCACGCGGAACAGCGTTTCCAGGTCTGGCGCCTCGATGGTTGTGGACATGCCTCCGGTCTCGCTCCGCAGCCCGGAGTCTTCGATCACCCGGATAACCTCCTTGACATACCGGCTGACGGAGGTCCCTTCACTCGTGGGGAAAATGGCGAGTTCAGCAATAATCAAGGTTTTATCTCCCTTTTCTTTTGCGCTCTTTTATCGGAACCGCAGTCCGATATGACAAAAGCGCAGGCTATCACTAAATTGAGTATCTATTTTAAAGGTTATGGACGGGAAATTCAACCTGACTTGGAAGCTGAGAAAATGAAACCCCGATTTATCATCGCCCAGGGTGGTTGGACGGGAAAATCGACTGCGGGCAACGAATTTAAAGCATCGCTCGTATTAGAGGATGGAGGAGAGGATGAAGATTGTTATTATTTCCGTCGTTTGCCTTTTCATTATGATGGGCGTCGCTTTCACGCAGACTCCAAAGAGCGGAGAAATCGGGTCAAAGTATGGGGCATCCCTGGATAGGATATTCGAAATCCAGAAGGAAATTCGGGACATTCACCCCATCCTGCAAAGAGTTTATCCTGTGGCTATTTTCGAGGACAACTCCTTTTATGTTTTTGAGCCGAATGCAACTGAAAAAAAGTACAGTCTGGCCAAGTTCGAGACGGCAAAAATGGCCGTCCCCCAGAAAGTCAGGGCGTCTATGCCTCTGGGTTTTTACGGGACCAAGCCTGTCTGTGTCGTCACCGGGGATGTGTTTGAATCCCCCGACGGCTACGTTACGATTTTCCATGAATTTGTCCATTGCGCCCAATGGGAAGAGGGTGAGCTGGAGATCAAGCAAAACCTCGGAGTGGCGCAAAAAGCTATGGCCAAAAAAGACTACATGTGGGAGATTAATTATCCTTTTCCCTATGAAAGCAACGAGTTCAGTTCGACCTACTCTCAGTTTCTCGAAGCGTTGGCTGCTGATGACAGAGCCAAGGTTCTCAGCTGCCGGAAGGAACTAAAACAAATCCTTAATCAGGATGATTATGAGTACATGGTTTGGCAGGAATGGAAGGAAGGCCTGGCCCGCTACCTCGAGAATCAGATGAAGAAAAGGCTCGGACTCGATGAAAATCGGTATGGAGAAGAAAAACCGTTTCACCGGATCAGTTTTTATGTCGGAGGCAGCCGCTATATCGGCTTCCTGAAGAACATCGAACCGGGGTCGCTGACAGGCTTGAAAGATTTGTTCTTTGAAATGCTCAATAGCCCGTCGAGTTCGGAATAGAAGCAAACAAACAATGTTTTGTGCCTCCTGATTCACGTCTTCCTGCGCTCTTGCATCGGAATCTCGTGCCGATTTGACAAAAGCGCCGGCAATCACTACATTGAGAACTCATTTTAAGAGTCAAGGAGGGAGGCAAAAATGTCCGCTCGGCTGCCGGAAATGGGGAAAATCTCGGCGGAAATATTTGATGAATTGATTTATCCTCATCTGGGAAAGCGCAGAAGATCGGTCCTTGTCGGGCCGAAGCACGGCGTGGATATCGGCATCGTCGATATCGGTGGCGGGAAAGTTATGGCCATGACCACCGACCCGGTGTTCATCGTCCCCGAGTACGGGTTCGAAAGGGCGGCCTGGTTCGCCATCCATATCCTCTGCTCGGACGCGGTCACGTCGGCGCTTCAGCCGTCCTACCTCTCCATCGACCTCAACCTGCCGTTGAGCATGACCAAAGAGGAACTGGAAATCGTTTGGAAGAAGATCGACTCGGAGTGCCGGGAAATGGGCGTCGCCATCGTCTGCGGACATACGGCCCGCTATGCCGGCTGCAACTATCCGATGGTGGGAGGCGCCACGGTGATCAGCATCGGCGATAAAGCGCGATATGTCACGCCGCAGATGGCCAAGCGCGGGGACATCATCGTCATCACCAAAGGGGCGGCGATCGAAGCCACGGGCATTTTTGCCCTCGCCTTCAAGGACAAGATCAGGGAGTATTTCGGAGAAGAATTCAGCCGGAGAGCGGAAAATATTTTCTTTCAAATGTCCGTAGTCGAGGATGCTCTGACGGCCGCTTCGGTGGGGACGCGGGAGCGCGGCGTGACCTCGATGCATGACGCCACGGAATGCGGCGTCTGGGGCGGCCTTTATGAGGTGGCCAAGGCCTCCCGGGTCGGGATGAGGGTGGAGAAGGAGAGAATCATTGTCCTGGATGAGGTCGAGAAGATCTGCGCGAAATTCGGGATGGACCCGTATTCGTCCATCTCTGAGGGAACTTTGATCATCACCTGCAAAGAGAAAAAGGTTGAGCGGCTGCTCGACAAGTTGGCCCGGAAAAGTATCGCCGCCTCTGTGGTCGGCGAGGTCGTTGCGGAAAGCAAGGGGATCATTCTGGTGGAGGACGGAAATGAAAAACCGCTTGACCACCCCCGCGTTGATCCCTTCTGGCCAGCCTTCGCCCGGGCGCTCGAGGAGGAAAAAAAGTAGTCATCGCGAGGAGCATTGCGACGAAGCGATCTCA
>CAZOKP010000084.1:0-11718 GCA_964580435.1 uncultured Eubacteriales bacterium | reverse complement strand
CTTATTTCTCTATTTTTTTGGGATATCCCACGGATTGAACGAGGATGATTTTTTGGTCGGGGCGCAGCTTCATGAGTTTGGCCAGTGCTTCCCGGTCAAACAACCCACGCACGACAGTGGCCAGCCCTTCGGAAGCACAATAAAGATAAACGTTCTGGCTGATGAAGCCCACATGGGCTCCGGAATAAATGTTTTTGTCTTCGTCAGTTCCTCTTTTCATCTTAGAATTATCGGCCACATAGACTAGGTTTAACGGGACTTCTCTAACAAAATCCTGCCTCCCCGTCGCCGCCCGGATATCTTCTTTGAGAACGCTTTTCAAAGTGTTTCCGGGGGCGTCAAAGAGATAGAGCCCTTCGGCCATGGCGACATAGATATCGATATTCTGCACGTTCATGGCAGAAGGGGCCGTGCGTTTGCCTGAATCTGGCCGGTTGACTCCGTCTGCCGCCCAGAGCAAGTTGGAGAGAACCTGAAGGGGCATCTTTTCCGCGCTGAACTCCCTTGAAGATTGCCTCAGCATAAAGGCCTGCATCAGCGGCTTCCCGCCCTCGGTCTGCGGCTTAGGGAGCTGGATATCCTGCGGCTCCTGGCCTGAAAAAGAGAAAGGATAAACAGACAAAACCATAAACATCAAGAGAGAACAAAAGCCAGTTTTTCTTATCATCAGAGATTCTCCTTCAAGATTTCCACCCCAAAAGTAGCAGATTATAAATTTGTGGTCAAGACAGCAGTTAGAACCCTGCGCCGGCCCACATTTTCTTCTGTAATTAAGGTAAGTGTCCCTCTCTTTATCCTCCCCCAATGTGCCGGGATTGTTGACGACAAACGAAAGCTTTAAGCCTTCATAACGTACCGGTGATTGCAGAAGGCGTCGCCCTGCATGAGGGTTTTTGTCCGGACCATCTCGAGGTTCGGGTTGAAGCCTTGAGCACTGGCATAGTCGCCGTTGCAGCAAACAGCATACCCGATCTCAGAGGCTTTGGCCTCTCGGAATGTTTTGGCCCAGAGGCACTCGGTGATCTTTACCTCAAACGCTTTGGGAGTGTCCTCAACGATCTCATAAGTCAGGACATGCTGCCAGAAGCGGTCGGATTTGCGGAGATCCTGGGTGTATGCCGCCAAATCGTTCTTTCCGAGCTTTTTGGCCAGCTCCTGGCCCGAGCGCCGAGCTTCCTCTGACCCCTTTTTCTTCAACATTTCGATGAATTTCTCTTTCCCAATCTCATCGGAAAGGGACTGCAGGATCGGGATCAGGTTGAAGGCAAAGGCGAAATCATAGACCTCTTTGAAGGACATTCCGGAATCCGCCAGGAACTTGTGTTTCCCGGTTTCCTCGGCTGGCTTCTCTTGCGCTTGTGCCAAGGCCAGGAGCGGACCGCCCCCGAGGCAAACCAACGCTCCTCCCGGCAAGATGTTCTTGAGGAAACACCTTCGGCCCAATACAAGCATGGATCTTTGGTTGTCCATAAAAACCTCCTTTCTAATTTAGATTTAAGCCTGCATTCAAAGATATCACCTCGGTGAATGCCCGCTAACTTAATCGGGAGTCAAAAACCACTCTGGCCGTTTGAAGGTCGGCTTCGGCCCTTCCTGGGCGTAATAACTGGTCAGGGCATACGCCGCGTCTATGATCCGGTTCAGTTCCTCAAACTTGATATATCGGACCTCGTCCGTCGGCTTATGGTAGTCTGAATGCATCTCGGTGAAGAACTCGATATAAGGAACCGATAGCCGAGCAAAATGGTAGCTGTCAATAAAATAGGTTAATCTCCACGTCGGATGTGCGTCAGCGAGGACGCTGACTTGGCTCTGTTGACCTATTTCAACAGCCTTGGCGAACAATTCTTCGCATCCTTGGGCAATAGCATAGACAGGGCCATTGGAGCGGCCGATCATGTCAACATTGATGTTCGCCACAATTTGGCTGGTTGGCACAAGTGGATGAACGGAATAGTAGGCTGATCCTAAAAGACCCATCTCCTCGCCGCTGGTGAAGACGACCAAAACGCTCCTTCGCGGAAGCGGAGCCGAGGCCAAATGCCGAGCTATCTCGAGCACGGCCGCGGTCCCTGAAGCATTATCGTCAGCGCCGTTGTAGATGCCGTCCTGGCCGGCCGGAGCCTCGTAAGAGCCAAGATGATCATAGTGAGCGGTGAGCACAAGCCATTCATCCCGGAGAGTTGGATCGCTTCCGCGAAGCAGAGCAACGACATTGCTGGCTTTACCTTCTGTGGGTTCGGTCTCGATTTTCACCTCTATGGAAGCATCAATTGGGCGGGCCCTATATTCTTGTTTTGCCAACGTGGTTTTCCATTCGGCATAGGTTCCACCTGTTGTCCTGGCCAGAGTCCTGTCAAACTCGGAAGGGCCGATGATGAGGACCGGGCTCATTCCCATGGTGGGTTTCCCCTCAAACTCAGGAAGAAAACTCCCGGTTACCTGGGAATATTCCCGGAAAAATCCGACCTCAAGACTCGGGGGAGAGCCGGCTGGCGCTTCCAGTTCTTCGGTCGCATAGATGAGCAAAGTCCCGTTGCGAACACGCACGTGGACCATCTTCCCAACGCACTTGTCATAGGCATGAAGAGCAAGTGGATCGAGCTCCCAGGGTGCTCCAAGAAGGGCTACCGAAGCTTTGTCTTTGAGGTCGACACCTTCGTAGTCATTCACCCCCCGTTCAGGAGCAAAAATACCATATCCGGCAAAAACCAGATTGAATTTAGCGGGCGTTCGTGCTGGATCCATTCCAATGGGGAGAAAAATGAATTTCCTCGGATCAAGCTCGACTCCGTTAATGGAAAATTTATAGCGGCTTTTTTGAGGAGAAAAACTCTTGACTGTATATGTCTGCAAATAGCTATCGCCATTGGCCGGCTCCCATCCGGCAGCGCGGAGTTCATTAGCCAGATACAGGGCGGCGATATCAAGGCCCCGGCTTGGCGTGCCGCGGCCTTCGAGCAAATCATCCCCCAAAAAGCGGACCGTCGCTTCCGCCCGTTTGGTGGGGGTTTGACCAGCAAGGATGGGTGCCTGCTTGGCGTCGTCCGGTTTTCTTTGACAACTGAAAGCTAGAAAAACAATTGCCAGGACAAAAAAAATCCATACCCTCGACCCAGTTCTTTTCATCAATTCCCTCCTTCCCTGAATTTTGTTCATTACTGCGTTGGCCTGTCACTATTCCAAATATCAATATGCTTCTTCCATGTTTTATAAGCCATCTGCCTCCAAACAACCAAGTATTTTCCCTCGTCGACCGTATCCTTTCCCTGAACCCGGAACTTTAGGGTGTAACTGCCGACTTCGCAGACTAAATCGCCTTTCCCATATAAATCGAGGATAGTCATTTTGAAATCTGCAATCTTCAGTTGAGCCCAGGTCTCGCGCCAGTATTCTTCGGTTGCTTTTTTCCCTTGAATCATCGGGCTGTTGGGCGGCAAAAGAAGTGTATTATCGGTATATAAAGCAGCGACTGTGGCAGCATCCCCTCGGATAGAAGCATCCATAAACTTTTGATTGGCCTCTTCAACAGCTTTGCGGGCCGAGGTTAAGTCTAGACCTGCTTTCTTTTGGCAAGCAAAAGAGCAATAAATAACAACAAGGACGAATACTGCGGGAAAAGACACTTTTAAGAACTTCACAAACCCCCTCCTTTCCAAAAATTCGAACAAGATTCCATCGCGAGATCGACAGCCGCAGCAAATCTGCGGGCCGAAAGCCCAATCGACTATTTAACAGACTTCCGCTAAATCGGTGATCGGCAGATCAAGCCTCCAGCACAAACCGCTCGATGCAGACATCATCCCCCTTCATCAGGTTCTTTAGGCTTATGGCTTTCATCTTGGGGTTGAAGGCCTGCGCCATTGAATTGGTCGGAGAGCAGTTAATGGCATAGCCGATATCTGCTGCGTTCATCTCGCGAAGAATTTTGGCATATAGGCATTCTGTGAATTTTGCCTCGAACACCTTATCCGTCTTCTCAACAACCTCGAAGGCCACTGCTTTGTTGTCAGGAAATGTACTTAGGATTTTCGACATCCAATCTGCAAATGCTGCCATGTCTCTCTTGGGTAAATCCTTCGTTGTAGACGAGACAAACTGAACGACATTTTCGGAAGAAGCTTTTTTCAACATCTCCAGGAATTTCTCTCTCCCGATTTCTTCGGCTAGATTCTGAAGAATGGGAATGCCGCTTCCAAAAGAAAATCTAAATACTTCCTCGACAGTCATCCCAGAGTCTTCAAGAAATTTGTGCTTCTGGCCTGGCGTTTGTTGTCCGCCAAAAATGTTTGGCACCGCCAACAGACTTTTGCACCCAAGGCAAAATAGCGTCCCCGCAGGCAAAGTTTTCGATAGAAACTGTCTGCGGCTTGAAACAACAGAAAGATTTTTGGTGGTCATAATAACCTCCTTTTAGCTCATTGTTATAAAGGCAGGGTCAAAGTCTCCTTGCCCAGTCCTTGTGCTCTTGAATCCGGGGATACTGACCTTGACTCAGGTATTGTGTCTCCTTATTTAATTCCTTATTATTGCGCAAGCGGGCCGCTGTTCCAGATATCGATATGCAGCTTCCATGCTCCATCAGGTGTCTTTTTCCAGACCACGACGTATTTTCCTTTTTGTTCAAGAGGCTCTTTGCCTTCTGGTTGGATTTTTAGAGCAAACTTGCCGATCTCATAAGCTAAATCACCACCACCTGCCACATTGACCGTGGTGAGAACGGCATCGTTGATGCCCATTTGCAGACCGCCCTTCCAAAAGGTCTCAATTCCGCTTCTTCCCTGGATAGCATCCATATCCGGAGGCAACAGGGTTGCATCGTCCGTATACAAGGCAGCTATCGCCGCTCCATCCGCCTGCCGCACAGCCGCGCTAAATTTTGCATTTCCCTCTTCAATGGCTTTGCGAACCTGGGTTAAATCTATTTCTGCTTTTTGCGGGCAAGCCACAGAGGCAAGCAGAAGAAGAATGGCCAGGAAAGAGAAGAAAAAAAATCTCGAGAATTTCATTAAATCCCTCCTTTTAAATCGACTAAAAGAGAACAAATCTATATGAAAACACTTACGAGTGCGCTCTTCCCTACCTGCTGGTTAAAAACTTTATTCCTGAAAATCCGTAATGTCAAGAGACGATAATTTATGCCCTTGCTTCTTCTTCGGCATGGTGGTAATATCGTCCGAACGGAGGAATGAGCATGACCAAATTTGACAAAATCTCTAAGCGGCTCGACGGCTTCCGTGACGACATGATCAACCTGCAGATCGAACTCTGTTCCATTCCTGCTATCGCTCCTTCTAATGGAGGTGAGGGAGAGGTCAAGAAGGCTGAGTTCCTGCTGGATTTCCTGAAGCAGGCTCGAGCCGACGACATAGAAGTCATCAAAGCTCCTGACCTCGATGCTCCCTGTGGTTACCGTCCCAACATTCTGGCCATCTTCAAGGGTAAGAATCCCTCCAAGACCATTTGGATTATGACCCATACGGACATCGTCCCTCCGGGCGAAGTCTCCCTCTGGAAAGGAGACCCGTACAAAGCCTGGGTGGAGGGTGGGAAGATATTCGGCCGCGGGGTCGAAGACAATCATCAGGATATGGTTGCCTCCCTGTATGCCGTCAAAGCGCTTCAGACAGAAAAAATCACGCCTAATTATAACGTCGGAATCGTCCTGGTCGCCGATGAAGAGACCGGCAGCCGAAAGGGAATCGATTATGTCCTGCGCCGCACCAAAGCGTTCAAGAAAAAAGACCTGATCATCGTTCCAGACGCGGGGAACGAACACGGGACCCTGATTGAAGTGGCTGAAAAAGGCATTCTCTGGCTCAAATTCAAAACTCTCGGCAAACAGGCTCATGGTTCCACTCCCCACAAAGGCATTAACAGCTTCAAAGCCGCCTGCTTTTTGGTCACCGAATTGGAAACTCTCTACCAGACCTTCAAGGACAAGGACCCTCTTTTTGATCCACCCATTTCCACCTTTGAGCCGACCAAGAAAGAAGCCAATGTGCCCAATATCAACACCATCCCCGGAGAGGACGTCTTTTACATGGACAGCCGCATCCTGCCCAAGTACACCATCGAAGAGGTAGAGCAACAGATCAAGAAGATCGCCAGGCGAATCGAGGCCAAATTTAAAGTGAAAATCACCTGGGAGGACCAGCAGAGAGCTCCGGCCGCGCCTCCAACGTCGGCAAAAGCCCCTGTTGTCAACGCCCTCCGGGCGGCCATCAAGGAAGTCTACAAGAAGGACGCAGAGGCCAGGGGCATTGGCGGAGGAACCGTGGCAGCGCTCTTCCGCAGGGCCGGCTACCAAGCCGCGGTCTGGTCCAAGGTCGACGAAACCGCTCATCAGCCCAACGAGTTCTGTCATATCGAAAACATGCTCGGTGATGCCAAGGTTTTTGCCCATATCTTTCTTCAGGAATGAGAAAATTCCTCCTTGTCCTGACCACCCTGCCGGAAGAGAAGAAAGCTCAGGAGATCGCCGAGAAACTCATCGAGGAGAGGCTGGCCGCCTGTATCACCGTCTCACCGGCCAGTCAATCTTTTTATCACTGGGAAGGCAGGATAACAAAAGACCAGGAACACATTCTTTTCATCAAGACAAAGGCCTCTGTCTACGGCAGACTCGAGGCCCGGCTTAAAGAACTTCATCCCTATACAGTCCCGGAAATCATCGCTCTTCCTATCGAAAGAGGTTCGGAAAAATACTTAAGCTGGCTGAGCGAAGAGACGAAAACCTAAGAATCAGGGATAACTTCTCTAGACCTTCTGGGCGACCTTGATCGTGTTCAAGTGGATGGCGACGGTATCCTCGAAATCCACGGCATAGCCTCCGGCCAGGACGACGGCCACGGGGATGCGCAGCCGCCGCGCTTCCCCGATCACGATTTCGTCTCGCTCCTGGAGTCCCTCTTTGGTCACGCGGAGGCTTCCCAGCTGATCCTTTTCGTACGGGTCTGCGCCGGCCACATAAAAAACAAGCTCGGGTTTTAACTCCTTGTAGAGGCGCGGGAAATGCGAGCGGAGAGCGGAAAGGTATTCCACGTCTCCATCACCCGACCATAGCCCGACATCGAGTGAACTCGAAGTCTTTTCCGAGGGGTAGATATCCATCTGGTGGATGGAGAAGGTGAAGGCGTAGTCCTTGCCGGCTAGAATATGGGCCGTCCCATTCCCCTGGTGGAGGTCACAATCCACGATCATGGCCTTGTTGATTCTTCCCTGGGATTTCAATTTCTCCACAGCCACGGCCACATCGTTGAGGATACAGAAGCCTTCGCCATGGTCGTGAAAGGCATGATGAAACCCGCCGCCGATGTGGACGGCCAGGCCCTGTTTCAAGGCAAACTCGGCCGCAAGGATTGTCCCGCCCACGCTCAGCCGGGCGAATTTGACTAGCTCCGCCGAGAAGGGAAGCTCGAGCATGGCAATCTCGGCCGAGGACAGGGAACCCGTCTTGAGTTTCTTGATGTATCTGGACGTGTGGACGCGGAGCAAATCTTCATCCGAAGCGAGCTGGGGAGTAAAAAAACTTTCTCTTTTGGCGCCCATCAGGAGAAGTTTCTCATAGACGGCCCTATATTTTCTTATCGGGAAAACGTGCTGTCCGACGTTGATCATCCAGTAATCCTCGCTGTAGACAAAGGGAAACGGGAATTTCTTACGGGTTAGAATCCTGAGAAAACGCAGCGTCGGTTTCAACGAGGGTACGATATCAAAAAATTAGGCAAACGTAAACAAGGCCACTCCTGCCCAACTCTCGAATCTCCTCTCTTGAAATCCTAAAAAAAATTAATATGATATAGGCTTAAAGCTAAATTTTTATAACCTCCAATAAGGAGTCGCATTCATGAATCTCTTAACGCGGATGGCGCTCAGTTTTGTGGCCGGCGAAACGACGGACGAGGCCTTCAAGCAGGTGAGGAAGCTCAACGAAAAAGGGATTATGGCCACTCTGGATGTCCTCGGGGAAAGCGTCAAGGATAGGGAGACGGCGGAGAGGGCCGTCAACGCCTACCTCAACCTTCTGGACGCGATTCCCAAGGCCGGAATCCACTCCCATATCTCGCTGAAGCTAACGCAGATGGGGCTTGATATCGACACCGAATACTGCTTTGAGAACGTAGAGAAGATCGTCGGCAAGGCCAAGCAGCTCAGCAATTTCGTCCGGATCGACATGGAAGGAACGCCGCATACCCAGCGGACGCTCGATATCTTCTACCGTCTCCGGCAGAAATACGATAATGTCGGCATCGTCATCCAGGCCTACCTCTTCCGGTCGGAGAAGGACCTCCAGGATATCAACAAGATCAAAGGGAAAGTGAGAATCTGCAAGGGCGCCTATAAAGAGCCGAAAGACCTGGCCATCAAAAAAATGAAGGATATCCGCGCGAACTTTATCAAGCTCACTGAGATGCTGTTCAAGGAGGATGTCTACCCGGCCGTCGCCACCCACGACGACCGGCTGATCAAGTGGACAAAGGAATACGTGGCCACGAACCATATCCGCAGCGACAAATACGAGTTTCAGTATCTCTACGGGATCCGGAACAAGACATTCCGCAAGCTGGCCGCGGACGGCTATGCGGTTCGCTGTTATGTCCCCTTCGGCACCCACTGGCTACCCTATTTCTTGCGGCGGCTGAGAGAGAGGAAAGAAAACGTCTTTTTTGTAATTAAGAATCTCTTTAGAAAATAAGGGTCAGGTCTTCATTCTTGACCTAACTTGGAATTCGTGGCTTCTTGGCTACCTAGTCCGCATCGGTGGCTTTCTTCCCGATATTGACCTGGGCGGCGGCGAGTCTGGCGATCGGAACCTGATAGGCTGAGCAGCTGACATAGTTCAGCCCGATCTTGTGGCAGAAGAAAATGGAGCGTGGGTCGCCTCCATGAACCCCGCAGATCCCGATTTTCAGGTTGGGCCGTGTCTTTCGGCCTTTCTCCACCGCCATCTTCATCAGCTCTCCCACGCCCTTGGTGTCCAGCGTCTCGAAGGGGTCGTCTTTCCAGATGCCCTTGTTGAGATAGTCATTTAAGAACTTGCCGCCGTCGTCTCGGGAAACGCCGTAGGTCGTCTGGGTCAAGTCGTTCGTGCCGAAGCTGAAGAACTCAGCCTCCTCGGCCACCTCATCTGCCGTAATGGCGCCACGGGGGATCTCGATCATCGTCCCGACCGCATAATCCACTCTGACGCCGTACTTCTGCATGACCTCATCGGCGATACGGACGATGATTTCCTTCTGGTTGGCCAGCTCCGCGACATCTCCGACGAGCGGAATCATGATCTCGGGCCGGACCATCTTTCCTTCTTTGGTCAGCTCGCAGGCCGCCTCGAAAATGGCCCGGGCCTGCATCTCGGTAATCTCGGGGTAAGAAATGCCCAGACGGCAACCGCGATGCCCGAGCATGGGGTTGAATTCGCTGAGCTGGTTGACACGGCCAAGGAGCGTCTCGACCTCCGAAATCCGGGCCTTGTTCTTGCGCGGATTGGCTTTGAGCTCAGCCAGCTCGACCATCAGGTCTTCGCGCCGCGGCAGGAATTCATGGAGCGGCGGGTCGATTGTCCGGATGGTCACCGGATTGCCGTGCATTTCCTTGAAGAACTCGTAGAAATCCTTTTTCTGGAAGGGCAGGAGCTTGTCCAGGGCTCTGCGTCGGTCGGCCTCGTTGTCGGCCAGGATCATTTCCTTGACGATGGGCAGCCTCTCCGGGCCAAAGAACATGTGCTCGGTCCTGGCCAGCCCGATCCCCTCGGCGCCAAAAGCAAAGGCGGTGCGGGCATCTTCCGGCGTGTCCGAATTGGCCCGGACACCGAGCTTTCGCACCTTATCCGCCCAGGAAAGAAGCTTGGTGAAATATAGGTACATTTTCGATTCTTCGGGCTTTTTCTCGCCGCGGACGACCTGGATGATCTCGGAAGGCTGGGTTCTGATCTCGCCCGCAAGGACCTCGCCGGTGCTTCCGTCGATCGAGATCCAATCGCCCTCCTTGATTTTTTTCCCGCCGACAGAGAAATGTTTACCTTCCTCCTCAATCCTCAAAGCGCCGCAGCCGACGACAGCGGGCTTCCCCATCTGGCGGCCGACGACGGCGGCGTGGGAGGTCATGCCTCCTGTAGCAGTCAGGATACCCTGGGAGGCGCTCATTCCGTGGATGTCATCGGGAGAAGTCTCGGCCCTGACAAGGATGGTCTTGCGGCCTTCTTTTTTCCAGGCGACAGCTTCTTCGGCAGTGAAGACGGCCTGGCCGGCAGCCGCGCCAGGAGAAGCGGCTAATCCTTTGGCCAGCCCCTCGTGTTTGGCCTTCTCCTCCGCGTCAAAAACTGGATGAAGGAGCTGATTAAGGGCCTCGGGCTCGACCGCAAGGAGCGCCTTTTCTTTTGTTGTCAGCCCTTCCTCCACCAGGTCCACGGCGATCTTGACGGCCGCCTGTCCCGTGCGCTTCCCGTTTCTTGTCTGGAGCATATAGAGCTTGCCGTCCTGGATGGTGAATTCAAAGTCCTGGACGTCACCATAGTGGCGTTCGAGGTTGGTGGTGATGCCCTGCAACTCACGAAAGACCTCGGGCATTTCCGACCCGAGCTTTTTGATCGGCGAGGGCGTCCTGATGCCGGCCACGACATCCTCTCCCTGAGCATCGAGGAGATATTCGCCGTAGAGCACATTCTCTCCCGTGGCCGGGTTTCGGGTGAACCCAACGCCGGTTCCCGATTTCTCGCCGATGTTCCCAAAAACCATCTGCTGAATATTGACGGCCGTGCCCAGGTTGTCGGGGATGTGGTTGAGGCGGCGGTAGGTCACGGCCCGGGGATTGTTCCAGGATTTGAAGACGGCATTGACGGACAAGGAAAGCTGCTCCATGACATCCTGCGGAAAATCCCGGCCTGTTTCTTTCATGATGAGGCCGCGGTAGGCCTGGATCACTTCTTCCAGGATCTTCTCCGTCATCTCGAGATCCTGGACGATCTTGTGCGCTGCCTTGTGCTCATTCAGGAGCTCTTCGAACCTCTTCTTAGGAATTCCGAGGACAACGTCCCCGAACATATGGATGAGGCGGCGGTAGCAGTCCAGAGCAAAGCGTCGGTTGCGGCTCTTCCTGATTAAACCTTCCAGCGTCCTGTCGTTGAGACCAAGATTTAGGACTGTGTCCATCATCCCGGGCATGGAAAACTTGGCGCCCGAGCGAACCGAGACGAGAAGAGGATCGGCGGGGTCTCCGAACTTCTGCCCCGTGACTTCTTCGAGCTTCTTGAGATTGGCCAGGATCTCTGCTTCAACCTCGGCGGGAAGCTTGTCTCCGGACTTGGTGAAGATATTGCAGACATCTGTAGAAACCGTGAAACCCGGGGGAACAGGAAGACCGATCCCCGCCATTTCGGCAAGGTTGGCTCCTTTCCCTCCGAGAAGGTCTTTCATGTCCTTGTTTCCTTCGGCTTGGGCAGGGGCAAAAAAGTAGACGAACTTATGAGACATGGCATAACTCCTTAAAAATAAAACAATTTAATATACCTGGAAGGCGCTAAAAATTCAATAGAAGAGGGAGTCCTAAAATTGCCGCTAGATACTGTTGTTATCCCTGGAGAGGTATTTTCAAAAGGCTAGCGACAATCAGGGCATCACCTAATGGGTGGCGCGGCTGGGGGGCCCCCCGACGAGGCTCGGGATATGTGGCTCGAAGTCACGCTACGATTTCCCCAGCGAGGAAATCTTGCTCGATTCG
>CAZOKP010000083.1:0-11729 GCA_964580435.1 uncultured Eubacteriales bacterium | reverse complement strand
AGGGACTGAAAATCCCTGCGTCGACGGTTCGATTCCGCCCCTCGCCATTCCTTTTTCTCCATATTTTCCTCTGATATTTTAGAGTTTTCTTATTCAGCTCCATTAATCCGAATTAGGCGAGTTTAGGCACTTTTTGTGACGCCCGTGTGACACGGGGAGAGTTCTGCTTGCATGAAATTGACTTCTCCTTTTCGCTTTGATATAGGTTGAACCATAATAGATTGGGGAGGACTTAGGGTCAGCGAGAAGTGAAGTAACTTCGGGTTGTCTAAAGACCTTGCCAACTTTCCTTCCCTCTCTATGATTCACCTTAATAAGGAGGGGTTTTATGCTTATCAAACCATCGAAATTGGCTTCAAACCGCAGGGAATTTCTTCTAAATGTCTTGCCAGCTGGCACTTTGTATTGCCTCGGGTGCGGCAATTTATCAGCTTGGACAGCGGGTCAGGAGGCACAAAAGGCGGTCGAAAAGAAGCACAAGTTCCAGGAAGATTCGGGCATGTCCTTCCAGGAAGTGTTCAAGTTTGCCTATGGCGATTTCATCGAGGTGATGCAGGCTCTTGCCAACCAAGTCGGAAAAGAGAAATTGCTGGAAATGCTCAAAAGAGAATCGGAAGTATTAGCCAAGAAAGAAGCTCAAGAATACCTGAAAAAACTACCCAATAACGATTTTGCGACTTTTAAAGCGGAATCCAAGGATAAACCGAGCCGTTTCTGGGAGCATGTCCTGACGAAGACAATTACCGAGGACACAGAATCGTCTTTTGGGGAAAAAATCACCGAGTGCCTTTTTGCCAAAACTTTTCGTGAGGCGAGGGCGGCCGATATCGGCTATGCGTATTATTGCTACAATGATTTTCCAGCAGCCCAGGCTTACAATCCGAAACTCAGATTGATACGGGAAAAGACGCTGATGAATGGCGACGAATACTGCAACTTCCGCTGGGTCTGGGAAGGATAGTCTTTGACTCGAATTGACTCTGTGCTTTTGCTATCTTGTGGGTGGAGCAATAAGCGTCAAGCAATAAGATAGGAGGGGTAAATGAAAAACCCACTTTTGATCGTTCTGCTTTGTTTTGCTTTTGCCTGCCAGAACAAGGCCGAAAAAGCAGAGCTTGAGAAGTTCAGAACGCAGGCGAAGGTTGAGGAGCAGAATAAGGAAATTGTAAAACGTTTTTTTGAAGCGTGGGACAAAGAAGACATGGGGGTAATTAAGGAGGTGGTAGCTCCTGAGTATGTTTATTATTTGCCATCAAATAGTGCAACACCTCGGTCAAGAGAAGAAGTAATAGAGGGGACAAAGCTATTTTATAAGGGCTTTCCCGATGTAAGTTGGAGTATTGAAGAATCAATTGCTACAGGAAATAGAGTCATATCCAGGTGGATAATGAGAGGTACTCACCAAGGAGAGTTTGAAGGATTCCCTGCGACAGGGAAAAAGATTGAAACCAGTGGAATCTTGATAACTCGCATTGAGAATGGAAAAATTTTCGAGAATAGAGAAGATTGCGATATGCTGGGTCTGTTTATGCAACTCGGCATGGAGCTAAAGCCGAAGCAAATTAAGAAATAGGCTAAAGATGCCTGATAAGAAAAGGAATGAAAAGAAAAGCTATGTACTTAAAGCAAAGCCTGGAAAATATAAAATAACCCTCCTTCCTGTAACGCTAATTACAGAAAAAATAAAGATTCTTAAGCATCCTAAGAATATTGCTTTATCAGTTTTAGTGAGTCTCATTTGCTCGCTAGTCGGATTTATATTGAGCGGGATTATGGGGGCTATTGTGGGGTTTGTTATATCAGTAGTTTTTTTGTTCATAATTGGGCCAACTAAAGAAAAAATAATAGAAAGAAATAAAAAAGAGACATCCTAATATTGATGAACAAGATAAGTTTCTTTCAAATGCAGGTGGGTAGTAGATAGCACTCATTCCAGAAAGCCACTACTGATAATATTTCTTAGTCAACGGGCTGAGCTATCTGAACTGGGCCATTTTTAGCGGTTCTGTCCACTCCGTGTCCACACGGATTTAAGTCTTTGTTCTCGTTGAATCGTGCTTGCCTATGTGTTATAAGTCAAAACGTCGTAACTTGAGGGAAATAGGAATAAAGGGGTAAACGTGAGGAATAACCAAAAAATCTTAATTTTGAGCTTACTCATCGTGTTTATGTTTGTGGGATGTGCCAAAAAAGGAGCTAAAACAGCCAAAGGAGTTTCTCAACAGGAAGAAACTTCAGGAATTGTATCCGTAGAGGGTGCTGAACTGCACTATGTTATAGAAGGGAAAGGAACTCCGTGCATTGTTCTCGGTCATTCAGAGAGTGCACGCCGAATATGGTCTCAGGAGTTGAAAAGTCATTTCAGGTTTGTTTTTATGGACTTAAGGCATGATGCTCAGTCCAAGTCTTCATTAGAGATATCCAAAATAACACTTGATACATATCTTGATGACATTGATAAAGTTCGTCGAACTCTGGGCCTTGATAAAACTGCTGTCTTAGGACACTCACATCACGGTCTTATTGCTCTTGAATATGCACGGAAGTATCCCCAAAATACAACTCATGTGGTTATGACGGGTTGCACGCCATACACCGCTTGGGGAGCGGGTAATGAATTCTGGGAATCCGATGCTTCAGATGAAAGAAAGATGACCTTCAAACAGAACTGGGAAAGACTTCCTCAGAATGTGCTAGCTCAGTTGTCACCAAAAGAGAGGCAGGTCAAAACATACGTCGCCATGACTCCAAAATTGTTGTATGACCCCAAAGGTGACTTATCATATATTGTTGATGCTTTTGATAATGACAAGGACGTTTTTCTTCATTACCAGCTCGTAATTCTTAAAGATTATGACATTGCAAAAAAGCCTGGTCGGGTTGAGACACCAGTATTTCTTGCAATTGGCCGCTACGATTATGTGTCGCCTTACTACCTCTGGGATGATAGAAAAGATGTTTTGCCAAGCCTCTCCTACAATCTCTTCGAGAAAAGCGGTCATTTCCCAATGCTTGAGGAACAGGAGTTGTTCGATAAGAGGCTGATTGAATGGATTAAGAGTCATTAATCACAGAATCCTCTAAGAAGTGGAAGCTTGGGTTGTCAAGGATTACTTGGGTTTTTGTATGCATCTCGGCAGGGAGCTCAAGCCGAAGGAAGTTAAGAAACAGGGGTTTTCGTCGAACGAACATAATTTGACACTCCTTGTCTGATTAAGTATTGGTCAGACCAGATTATTCCTGTTTTCCAGACATAGCCATCGATATCACTCTTACCACACTTCTCAGCTTCCGAACTTTGTGTCTTGATTGGGGCTGACGACTACTACGTCTTTCCGAAATCGATGTCGTCCGGGAGTTCATTCACGTCAGTGGCGGCATCAAAAGGAAAATGGCGAGCCAATGCTTCTGCAGCCGTCTCGACACCCCTGACAAGTCCTTCCGTGAACTCGCCCTTTCGGAAATGCTCTGCCATGGCGGCAGCGATCTGGTCCCAAAACTCCTGGCCGACCTTGGCGTGAATGCCCTCGTCCCCCAGTACGACAAAGCGCTTCCGGGACGGCACAATGAAAAAGAGGACGGCGTTCCGCTGCTTTGTTCCCGCCATCCTCAAGCGCCGGAATGCCCGCTCCGCTACGGGCCGGACCCTTCCCCAGAAGAACCGGGCCACGGAGACACGGATTTCGCCCGATGTCCGTTTCTCGGCTTCCTCGATGGCTTGGCGAACCCGCTCCACATCAAGGCGCTTGAGAAGCCTACGGCGATGCATAATGGCCATGTTGATTGCTCCTTACCAGCTCCCTGATGCTCCGCCCCCGCCAGAGCGGCCTCCGCCTCCACGAAAGCCGCCACCCCCGCCTCCTCCGGCCCTGCCGCCGCTCAGAATATTGAGCAAGAGCCACAGGGCCAACGAAGGATGGGTTATGAAAAGGATCAGGAAGACAATGATGCCGATGATGATGAGAATGGTCTTCCCTGTGATTTCTCCTTTCAATTTGAACCCAGGAGCTTCGGGTCCTTGATCGGGAGCGGCCTGGGGGCCGGAGATCGTCCCTATAACGGCATCGACTGCGTCCCGCACGGCTGCGTCTGCGTCGCCAGCCCGAATCTTGGGAAGGAGAACATCGTTGATAATGCGGCCGGCGATGATGTCCGGGATGACGCCCTCTAAACCGTAGCCGACCTCGATGCGGATCTTCCGGTCCTGGGCCATGACGAACAGGACCAGCCCGTCATCCAGCTCCTTGCGGCCAACCTTCCAGGCTTCAAACGCCTCAACCGCAAAATCCTCGATCGGATATCCCTCGGTTGTCTGGCCAACATAGACGAGAATCTGATGGCCCGTTTCTTTTTCATAAACCTCTAGCTTCTTGTCGAGGGCCTGGACTGTTCCGGGAGACAGGAAGCCCGCCATGTCCGTCACCCACCGGTCTGGCGCTGGCGGAATCTTGATGTCGGCCACACCGAAGACGAACAGTCCGGCGAAGCAAAAAAGGCTAAAAAAACCTAGGCAGCGCCGTCCCACGATCAGAACTTGACTTTAGGCGCTGTCTCCGCGCCCGCTTGCGCTTTGAAATAGGATTTCTCGGCGAACCGCGGGCCGAAGAGCCCGGCGATGGCAACCATAGGAAAGCTCATTCGCTTGGTATTGAATGCTTGCGCGGTCTCGTTGAATCGCTGGCGCTCCACGGCGATCCGGTTCTCCGTGCCCTCGAGTTGAACCTGGAGGTCGCGGAAGTTTTGGGTGGCCTTGAGGTCCGGATAGTTTTCCACAGCTACAAGCAGGCGCGAGATCGCCGACCCCAACTGGTCTTGGGCTTGCTGGAATTTGGCAAAGGCATCGGGATCGCTGAGCATTTTCTCGTCCACCCGGATCTGCCCGACCTTGGCTCGGGCCTCCGTGACCGCCGCATATGTCTCCTTCTCGAAATTTGCTGCTCCCTTGACGGTCTCGACGAGGTTCGGCACGAGGTCGGCCCGGCGTTGATATACGTTCTCGACCTGAGCCCATTGCGACCTCACCTTCTGATCGAGCGAGACAAGCGAATTATACTGGCCGACGACCCCTGCGCCCAGGATGATAGCCAGAATGACGATGATAGCCAGACACCCCAGGCCGATTCCAAATTTCTTTTTTGGAGCTGTCGCCGCAGCGGAAGTTCCTTCATTGACCATGTGTTTTCCTGCCTTTCAACGGAAATCCGATCATTCCGTATGACCAGAATTCTAACGACGTTCCGGCCGTAATGCAAGCCCGATTATCTGCCGCTTCCGTTATCCTATTAAGGCTGTATTCTAATTGAGTCTCTTTCATCACTTCGAGAGGTTTTTTTGGGAGTATGACCAAAGACTCCAGCAACAATACAGCAATGTCCTTCCGATGCAAAAGAGGTGGAACAGAAGCAGCCTGCCTTATTTCTGGATTTCCCCTGATTTTTTGGCGTCTTCGACTCTCCTCCAATTTAGGCGTCCTTAATCGTAGTTAGGCGGTTTTAGGCAAACTTGGTGACAACATGGTGACAAAGGAGAGGTCTGCTTCAACTTGTTTAGGCGTGGTGGACTCAAAATCCAGTCCGGGGCGACAGGCGTGTGGGTTCGATTCCGCCCCTCGCCATTCCTTTTTCCTCTCGATAACTCCGTTCCCCCCTTCGGCCTTATTGAGCCGCTGTCTTGGACATAAAGAAGAGATGCAGACGTTGCTCATTGACCGTATCATTTTTCGTGTGATATGGTTAATTAGTCGCGGATGATTGAACTGACCTTAGTCTACCCCTATTACAATAACAAAGTCTGCTTGGAGCGCCAGCTCGAACTGTGGACCCATCTGCCTCAGGACTTGGCCCGACGCATAGAATATGTTCTTGTGGACGATGGCTCACCGGAAGCTGCACTGGTCCCGGGCGATTGCCCGATCAACCTCACGTTGGTCCGGGTTAAAGAGGACATTCCCTGGAACCAGCATGGCGCGCGGAACCTCGGTTTGAAGCTCGCAGAAGGAGAATGGGCCATACCAAGTGACATAGACCACTTGTTCCCCGCAGAAGGCCTGAGCCACGTTCTCTCTATGACCAAAGACCCCGGCACAGTCTACTATTTCGGCCGCCAGCAGGAGGATGGTTCAGCAAAACATCCTCATCCGAATACGTTCCTGGTCCATCGGAAAACGTTCTGGAAAGTGGGAGGATATGACGAGGACTTCTGCGGCCATCACGGCAAGGGTGACATCCTCCTGCGCTTGCTGTTCGAGCGCAGCTGCAGGATCGTTCGATTGGAGGAAGTGGCGCTCATCGAGCTTGAAAACGGTGCAACACCGGGGATGAACCGGAGCAACAGACACAACCGGCGGCTGTTCAAGAAAAAAAAGCGGTCGGTGGAGAAAGGGAAATACAAGAACGGCCGGACGGTGCGGTATGAGTGGGAGATCGTCAATAGATGGCGGATCGCTGTGTTGTGATTGCCGCTTGAAGAAAACTCAGCGCAGGTGTGCCTTGATGATCTCTTTTACCGGACCGCTGAATTCAGGATTCTTGAGCGCGAGGGCAATGGTCGCCTCAAGAAAACCGAGCTTGTTTCCACAGTCGTAACGCTTTCCCTCAAAAAGAAACCCGTAAACCGGCTGACTGTCGAGGAGGATCCTGATCGCATCAGTAATCTGAATCTCGCCCCTCGAATCGGCCGGCGTTCTTTTTATAGCCTCGAAAATCTCCGGTGTAAAGACGTAGCGACCCAGAATTCCCAGGTCGGAAAAGGCTTTCTCGGGTCCTGGCTTTTCGTGCATGTCCGCGACCTCAAAAACCCGCTCGGAAAGCTGCCTCTTCACCTTAATGATGCCGTACTTTTTCGTTCCTTCCCTGTCCACCCGTCCCAAAACGATCACTGTACCCCGGAGCTCCGCGAAGGCGTCAACAAGCTGTTTGGTACAAGGGACCGAGCAGTCGTAGATATCATCGGGCGTGAGAGCGGCCACGGGCTCGCCGGCGGCAAAACGCTCTCCCATCAGGATGGCATGGCCGAGGCCGAGTGCCTTAGGCTGGCGGATATAGGTGAAATCCGCCAATTTTCGAATCTTCCGCACATCTTCAAGCAGGTCAAGTTTGCCTTTGGCTTTGAGGAAAGATTCGAGTTCCGGGCTGGGCGCGAAGTGGTCTTCCATGGCCGACTTGCCGCGGCTCGTAATCACGGCGATATGTCGGATCCCAGCTCCGAGGATTTCCTCTACGGTGTACTGGATGAGCGGCTTGTCGATGACGGCGATCATCTCTTTGGGCAGGGCCTTGGTGGCGGGGAGAAAACGCGTTCCGAACCCGGCTGCCGGAATGATGGCTTTCCTGACTTTCATTCTCCCTCCTTTAACTCAACCGCAGCATCTGCAACGTCTCCCCTAAAGGCAAAGAATGGGAAAAAAGGGCGCGCTGTCACAGGGCCATTCTTATCACGGAGAAAGAGAAGCTTATTTCGCCTCTTCAAGAGTTAAGTTTGCCTTCCTGTCTCCGGCGCAACACTGGGCCAAACGCCCCCCGGGCGGCGGATTAAAATTTATAACTGACCGAGATATTCGGGACATAAATATTCATGCCGTAGACGCCGGGCATGGCAGATGCATAGTTCGGGTCGTAAACCCATTTGGCGAAGTCCACTTGCCTTTGGTTCCCGAAAAGAATTTCGAACCCGAAATCGATCTGCAGACCGTTAAGATCGTACCCCAGCCCCAAGGTGACAGTATTAAACGTAAAGCAGGGCAAAAGGACATTCATGGTGCTGTCTGGAACTGGGGTCGGATCGTAGTAATAGCCGGCGCGAAGGGCAACGTTCTGGTAGAGCATGTACTCGGCTCCGACCCGGAGCTGCAGGGCGTCTTTCCAGCGCATCGGGACGACATTTTCTCCGCTTCCGGTCATTAAAAGGTCCCAGTAGGGATCCTTGAACATGGTAACGAGCTGTTTGACCGTCGACCATTGGGTCCACTGCAGATCGGCTGTTACAATCAGGTCCTTCATCGGGCGGAAAGCGACTCCTCCGGCGATCCACCATGGCGTGGTCAAATCCAGGTCGGCCGCAGATTGATTCTTGAAATTGGGGCCAAGGAGATCAATGTTCTGGATATTCACATTCCCGCCCAGCTTCAGCTTGCTCGGCGTCCGGATGGTCAGGCCGAAACTAAACTTATCATTCAGCTTGAACAACGCCCCGAACGTGGCGCCAATGCCCCAGCCATTCAGACTTTCATCAAACTGGCCAAGATCGAGCTCGCCCTGCTGGGGAATTTCGACAGTTCCGGCCCATCGTTTTATCGAAAACATCCCGTAATTGATATTGAGAGCCGCTCCGACAGAGACCTTCTCGTTGATCTGATAGGAGGCAGCCGGGGCAATGGTAATCATCCCCACGCGGCTCTCCAACTCGTAGGAGGTTCCGTTGGTAACGAGCTTAAAGTCCTGCCCATCCCAAGTCGCTCCGAGACCCGAGGGGACGTAAACCCCGATTCCGGCAACGAGGGACTCGTTGATCGGATGATAATAGGTCAGCATGCCGGACAGATAGTTTTTGGTTTTCGTATGGGCATCGACAACGGTCAGAAGGCCCGCCTGCGTGGGCTGTTGAAAGAGGTACGTGCCGCTGGGGATGATATCCGTTCCATAGAAACCGAGATATTTTGTTTTGAAATGGGAGAGCCCGGCCGGGTTCCAATAGATGGTGCTGAAATCGTCAGCCAGCCCGACGAAAGCTCCTCCCATGGAGAGGGCCCGGCTACCTAAACTATTGAGATTTAAGCCATTGGCCAAAGCCAGAGTGCTCAGCCCGAGAACTAGCGCGACAGCTAAAAGGACCGCTCTTTGTTTCTTCATCTTGACCTCCACGTTATCTCATTATTTCTATATGTTTACTATATATTCCAAGGCGATGTCAATCTGAATCGCGCCGGGATGACTTCTTGAAAAGGAAATTCTTATCCTTATCCACATCGACCTTAACGGTATCGCCCTCCTGGTATTTCCCCTCCAGAAGCTGAAGGGCCAGCGGGTTCTGGATCTCCTGCTGGATTTCCCTCTTCAGAGGCCGGGCGCCATAAACAGGGTCATATCCTCTCTCGGCCAGGAGCTCTTTGGCCTTCTGACTGAGGTCCAAGGCGATTTTTCTCTCCTCGAGCCGGCGGCGGAGCTGGTCCAACTGGATGTCGACGATCCGGAGCAGGACTTGCTTGGTCAGCGCCTTGAAAAGGACGATCTCGTCAATGCGATTCAGGAACTCTGGCCTGAAGGAGCTCTCCAGAATTTTTTTAACTTCCCTCTCCATTGTTTCATAGTCCAGGCTGAATTCCTTGATCACGTGGCTCCCCAGGTTGGAGGTCATGATGATGATCGTGTTGCGGAAATTCACCGTCCGTCCCTTGCCGTCCGTCAGCCGGCCGTCATCCAGGATCTGGAGCAGGATGTTGAAGACGTCGGGATGGGCCTTCTCGATCTCATCCAGAAGGACAATGGAGTAGGGCCGGCGCTTGATGGCCTCGGTCAGCTGGCCCCCTTCTTCATAGCCGACGTAGCCGGGCGGCGCTCCGATCAGACGGGAGACCGTGTGCTTCTCCATATATTCCGACATGTCCAGCCTGACCATGGCCCTCTCGTCATCAAAAAGGAACTCGGCCAGGGCGCGCGCCAACTCGGTCTTCCCCACTCCAGTCGGACCCAGAAAAATGAAGGATCCCAGCGGCCGGGAGACGTCCTGGATCCCTGCTCGTGCCCGCCGGATGGTATCGGAGACGACCCTCAAAGCATGGTCCTGGCCGACGACACGCTTAGCCAGGTTGTCCTCCATTTTGATCAGACGCTCGACATCGCCTTCGAGCATTTTGGAAACAGGAATTCCGGTCCAGCGCGAGACCACCTCGGCCACGTCCTCCTCGTCCACTTCCTCCTTGAGCATCTTCCCCGTCTTCTGAAGTTCGGCCAGTTGAGCGGATAGCTTCTCCATCTGTTTAGAGATTTCGATCAGTTTGCCGTAGCGGATCTCGGCTACCCGCTCCAGGTCCCCGCGGCGCTCGGCGTTCTGTTCTTCGATTTTCAGCGCGTCGGTCTGCTCTTTGAGCCTGTTCATGGCATCGATCAAGTCTTTTTCCCTCTGCCAGTGACCTTTGAGAGAAGCGCTCTTTTCTCTGAGATCGGCCAGCTCTTTGCTTAGCTTTTCCAGCCTCTCTTTGGAAGCGTCGTCCTTCTCTTTTTTCAGGGCCTGCCGTTCGATCTCGAGCTGAAGAATCCGCCGCTCGAGTTCGTCGATCTCCTCCGGCATGCTGTCGATCTCGATGCGGATGCGGGAGGCGGCCTCGTCCACAAGGTCGATGGCCTTGTCGGGAAGATACCGGCCGGAGATATAACGCTGAGACAGGGTCGCGGCCGCCACAAGTGCTGAGTCCTTGATCTTAACGCCGTGGTGAACCTCATATTTTTCCTTAAGCCCCCGGAGAATGGAGATCGTGTCCTCCACCGAAGGCTCCCCGACAAAGACCTGCTGAAACCTGCGCTCCAGGGCCGCGTCTTTCTCGATATATTTTTTATAGTCATTGAGCGTTGTCGCACCCACGGCCCGAAGTTCACCGCGCGCCAGGGGCGGCTTGAGCATGTTCGAGGCGTCCACGGCGCCCTCGGCGGCACCGGCCCCGATGATCGTGTGAAGCTCATCGATAAAAAGAATGATTCGTCCGCTGGCCTCCCTGACCTCCTTGATAACGGCCTTCAGCCTGTCTTCAAATTCTCCCCGGTATTTCGTCCCGGCCACTAGGGAACCGATATCGAGCGCCAGAAGCTGCTTGTCTTTTAAGGATTGGGGCACATCGCCATTGGCAATGCGCTGGGCCAATCCTTCGACAATGGCCGTTTTCCCCACCCCGGCCTCTCCGATTAAAACGGGATTATTCTTGGTCCGACGGGAGAGAACCTGGATAACGCGCCGGATTTCATCTTCGCGGCCGATGACCGGGTCGAGCTTCCCCTGTCGGGCCAGTTCGGTGAGGTCGCGGGCGTATTTCTGGAGGACCTGGTATTTTCCCTCCGGTTCGGGGTCGGTCACTCGTTGGGTTCCTCGAATAGCAGCCAGGGCTTGAAGAACGGCCTCTTTGGTCACGCCGTTTTCTTCAAGAATGCGGCTGGCCTCGGTCGACTTGTCCTCAAGAATGGCAAGAAGGAGATGCTCCGTCGAAATATATTCGTCCTTGAGGTTGTCGGCTTCCTTCTGGGCTCTGGTCATGACCTGACGGAGAGATGAGGAGAAATAGACCTCACCTCCGCTGACCTTAGGCATTCGCTCAAACGCCTGTTCCAGCGTCTCCCGAATTCGGGTCGTATTCACCCCCAGCTTGGAAAATACCGCCGCGACAATGTTTTCTTCCTGGCTCAGGAAGCTCCAGAGCAGATGCTCAGGCCGGACCTCTTGATGCCCCATCTCCTCGGCTTTCGCCTGGGCCGTTTGGAACGATTCCTGTGACATGACCGTGAATTTATCCCATCTCATTTTCTTTTACTCCTTTCCTATTTAAATATGCGGCTGCGCCTTCTGTCAAGGAAAGAGAACGGGGCCAAACGGAAGCATTTACAATTCCGTGATAGCCCTATGCTGATAGAAGGGGAGGGTGGCGTGGTTCGGGGGCCCCCCGCCGCCCCGAGCGTTTGATGCCCTGGTCTTCGGCTCTGGAAACAACATGATTGACCGCGAGGGCGCCGGGGGTGAACCGCGACAGG
>CAZOKP010000082.1:0-11856 GCA_964580435.1 uncultured Eubacteriales bacterium | reverse complement strand
AGACCCGGACGGCTCTATTGCGAAAAGTGGGGTAAAACAAAGAACGATAAGATAGAGGATATGATCATCCGCAATCAGCCTTGCTCCCGTTCAGGTTTTTCACGCCGTTCCTTCAGCGCTTTTCTCGGTGACTGCGGAACCCGCCACGCCCGTCGGCACCCCGGAACTCTGTCACTTGCCCTCCTTTGACCTTTTCCGTTGGCCTGCTCAGGCTCAGACATCCTCGCCACCCTGAAGACCGGGTTCCCTCGAAAAGCGCTTCAGGAAGGCTAAACCTTCAATGGTCGCTGCGGCCGATTACGGATGATCATTATCTTGGTCTAAAATAATAACCCCACTTTTCGTCACAGAGCCGAACTGGGCTTGACATTTTGTTTTCCGCTTCATATATTGGGATTCATCAGGGGAGCTTCAATAGAACGGTAATAAGCGCATTTCCTTGTTTCCCTCCTGAATTCATAACCCGCTGAGGGTTTTTTCTTATAGATATCTCAGAAAGGAGGGAATCTCATGAAAAAACTCTGCTCTGTCGTCAGTCTTTTTGCCTTGGTCTCTTTTGCCCTGCTCCTCGTCCTTCAGACCGGCTGCAAGCCTGCCACATCCGATGAAGTGCCCATCACCACAAAATCCAAAGACGCCCGCAATCTCTTTATTGAAGGCCGCCAGCTGATGGAAAATGCGCACACAGAAAAAGCCTATGACCTTTTTGTGCAGGCCATCGAGAAAGACCCGGACTTTGCCTTGGCCTATCTTTTAAAAGCCGGGTCAGCGTCCGAAACCAAAGATTTTCAAGAAAGCTTGGCCAAAGCTGTTGCCCTGGCCCCGAATATCTCCGCGGGCGAGCAGAAAATCATCGCTGCCTTTCAAGCGTCTTTCGGAGAAAATAACGTGGTCAAGGCCAACGAGATCTACCAGGAGCTGACCGGACTGTTCCCCAAAGATCCTCGCATGCAGTTTTACTTGGGTTCGACCTATGGCAGTATGAACGAATACGACAAACAGATTGCCGCCTATGAAAAAGCCATTGCCATCGACAAGAATTTCGCTCCCGGATATATGAGTTTGGGCTATGTTTATCGCTGGAGAAATCAGTATGACAAGGCTGAAGAAAATTTGCAGGAATATCTGAAGTTGAACCCGAAAGAAGCCAACGGTCATGACAACCTGGGTGACCTGTATCAGAGAATGGGGAGATTCGAGGACGCCATTAAACACTATGGCGAGGCGGTCCAGATGGACCCAACCCTTGCCTTCTCGCAGTTTAAGATCGGAACCACCTTGGTCTTCATGGGGAAATACGAGGATGGGCGCCAAGCGATGCAGAAAGGCGTAGACGCGGAGCTCAAGCCGGCGAACAAGGTCTATGATCAAGGGGGAATCGCCCGGAGCTATATCTATGCGGGCGACTACGCGAGCGCCCTGCAAGCAACGGACAAGGCCATCCAGATGGCCGGCGAGCTGGGTCTTCCCGACATGGTTGCTTTTGACCATCTTGTCAAGTGCGCTATCTATCTTGAATTAAAGGACTATGATAAGGCCGATGCCAGTATCAGCGATTGCTTGAATTTCCTGGAAACCTCGGATCTTATAAGTTCTATCAAACAAAACATAAAAGCTGAGGCCACCTTCTGGCAGGCCGCAGTCGCGGCCGGGCGGCAGGATTTCAACACAGCCCTGGCCAAGGCAGAGGAATATAAGACGCAAATCGCGGCTATTCAGAATCCCGCCATCCAGAAGTATCCGGGCTGGCTCCTCGGCTATATTGCTCTCGCCCAGGGAGATGCGAACAAGGCGATCGAATATTTTGGCCAGGGAGAGATGGACGATGCCTATGTCATGTACTGTTTCGCTGTCGCAAAAGAGAAGGCCGGGGATGCAGCCGGAGCGGCTGAGCTCTATAAGAAAGTCGCCAACTGGAACATGGACGATGTTTTTTACGCCTTTGTCCGGCAGAAGGCTTTATCCAAAATGTGAACTGGTCGCTGTCGTCGAGGGCTGTCTTTAAGAAATCTGAAGGTCTGTAGTCTAACTATTTAAGAGGGGGACACAATACTTATTTCCTAATTTTGTTTGAATATAAAGCTAGATGAATTCGGAAATGAGTATTGTGTCCCCCTATTTATATTGATATCAAGAAAAGGAGATGAACATGCGGAAGCTAAGCTATTTGCCTGCGATCGCTCTCTTGCTTGCGGCGACGGCTGCGGTATGGACGCAGGAAAGTGAAAAGGCTGACTTCAAGGCGCTCAAGAGCCAGGCCGAAAAAGCTCTCCAAAGCAAGGATTACGCCAGGGCCCTCGAGATCGCTATGAAGATGAACGACATCGTCGAGGCCCAGCACTACGAGACGCTTTATGGCATCGCCAGGATATATGCATTTCTCGGCAACGAGCCCAAGGCATACGAGTGGCTCGACAGGGCTGTCGGCGTGGGTTTCTGGGATGCTCAGTTGATGAGAAATGACGAGGCCTTCAAGGGAATGGTGGAGGAAAAGAGATTCAAGGATCTCGCTCGCGGCGCGCGGGCCACGGCATACATCGCTATGCTGGAGCGTCCCGAGCGTGCCGAATTCCAGAAGCCGGAAGAGGTCATGAAGGCCCTTGAACTCAAGCTCGGCCTGAGAGTAGCAGATATAGGCGCAGGGTCGGGGTACTTCACGATTCCCGTGGCTAAGGCGGTCGGACCGACCGGCACAGTGCTGGCCGAGGATATCTCCCAGGAGATGATCGACTACCTCAACAAGCGCGTCCAGGCGGAGCAGCTCGAAAACTTGAAGCTCGTGAAGGTCGAAAAAGACGACCCGAAGCTTCCGCCGGCAGGGATCGACCTCATTCTTATGGTGGATACGCTCCACTACGTCCAGAACCGCGGCGAGTACGCGAAGAAGCTCCGCGCGGGGCTTGCGCCCGGAGGACGCATCGTCATCATCGATTACATCCCGAAGCCGTGGGACGTGCGGCCGTGGGGACCGGCGCCGGAACAGCAGTTTTCAAAGGAACAGATCGATGCCGATATGGCCCAGGCCGGCCTCAAACCGATCAAAGTTTATAATTTCTTACCCGAACAATATTTTGTTGTCTACGGACTGGAATAAAAATCAGAATATTCCGCGTTAGTCTGCTTCCCAGACCTCCGGTTTCATCTCGGTCATTCCGTAGTATTCGATCCTGTAGGGCCTGACGATACAGATGCAGAAGGCCGGGTCGTCCGCGCCGCTGAAATAGGCCTTTAGCTCGTCATCCCAGTACCGTTGCCTCTCTTTCTTGTCTGTTGTGACCTCCGCCTTGCCGCAAATCTGAAGATAATTTTCGGTCGATTCCATGGCCTTGGCCCCGCAGGTCAGGTGGACCTCGGGATTGCGTTTGATATGGCCGACTTTCCGAGAGTTAAGAGAGGTCACAAACCGGATGGTCATGTCCCCGGAGCCCCACGCGGTGACATACCGGACCCATGGTTTTCCCTCTTCGGTAACGGTGGCCAATGACATGAGCTGGGCTTCCTTGATCACCTTGAAAATTTTTGCTTTGAGGTCGTTCATTTTCTCTCCTCCGTTTCGAGCCATGCAAGTTTGTATTTCAGCGGCATGTGTCTGCCTCCTAGTTGTTTACTTTTTTGCGGCGGCCATGACTGCGTCTCGTTTCGCCTTGTATTCCGTCCCTTCCTTCCAGTTGGGGAAAGTCGCTTCCATAGCCAGGCGATAACCCACTTTAAACAGCAGGCGCAGGTCCTCAGCCGCCCCGGAGAGGTCCCAGCTCGGGTCGAATTCGTCAGAAGGCTTATGATAATTTTCAGCCGTGTACTTTTCCCTTTGGGCCAGAGTCCATTCTTTTCCGTGCTCGACGCTGTCTGTTCCGCCGCTCGGATAAACCGCCGGGATTCCCTGTTTGGCGAAGGGAAAGTGGTCGGAACGAAAATAAGAGCCCTTTTCCGGGGTCGGGTCGGGACTCACGGTCCGGCCCTGCTCTTTAGCCGCAGCTTCGATGTATTGATCGAGGTCGGAGAGTCCGTACCCGATGACGGTGATGTCTTTCATCGGCCCATAGATATTTAACGCATCCATGTTGATGACGGCTGCGGTTTTAGCGGCGGGGAAGAGGGGATGGGTGGCGTAATACTCGGAGCCGAGAAGGCCCTGTTCCTCTCCCGTGACGGCGAGAAAGAGGACCGAGCGCTGCGGCGGCCGCTTGAGCTTGCGGAAGGCCTCGGCCAGTTCAATCAGGGCTGCGGTTCCAGTGGCGTTGTCCATGGCTCCGTTGAAGATCTGGTCTCCTTCGAGGGCCGGGTTCATCCCGAAATGATCCCAGTGCGCCATATAAATGACATATTCATCCGCCCGCTTCGACCCCGGTAAGAGAGCGGCGACGTTGCTCGAGGTCACTTTTTTGACGCTGTTTTTCAGACTGAGCGTTGCTTTGAGGCCCAGGGGAACAGCCTTAAACCCCCGCCTGGCTGCGCCCGCCTTTATCTCGTCGTAGTCGAGTCCGGCGCTCTCGAAGATTTTGCGCGCGGTCTCAAGCTGCAACCATCCTTCCACAGCGCACATGGACATGTTGTTGTCCTCGCTCGTAAGGTTGAACCGCGGCCCGGTCCAGCCATTCTCGACGACGGCCCAGGGATAGGCAGCAGGACCTGTCTCATGGACGATGAAGATGCCGGCGGCGCCTTGCCGGGCTGCTTCCTCATACTTGTATGTCCAGCGGCCGTAATAGGTCATCGCCCGGCCGGAAAAAAGCGCGGGGTCCTGCGTTTCGTACCCCGGGTCGTTGATCAGAACCACCACCGTTTTCCCCCGCACATCCAGGCCCTCGTAATCATTCCAATTGTACTCGGGCGCTACAATGCCGTAGCCGGCAAAGACCATTTCCGAATCGGCCAGCGAGATCTCTTCCACCACCCGCTGGGTGAGGGCCACAAAATCGTCTTTGTAGGCAAAAAAGACCGGTTTTTTCCCGCCTTTGATATCGAGCCTGGCCCCGGGGTCGGCCGTGATCACGACCATCGGGATTTCCTGGAAAAAGCTCCGGCCGTTGCCGGGCTTGAGCCCGAGTTTCTGAAACTCTTGCTCGAGGAAGTCGAGCGTTTTGGTCTCGCCGTTCGAAGCAGGTGCCCTTCCCTCAAACTCGTCAGAGGCAAGGATCTCCGTATCGTTGGCGAGATCTTGAACGGTGATGCTCTCCATGGCGGGCCGCAGACGCTGTTCTTCGCTGGTGCAGCTAAATAATCCGACGATGACAAGGATAGAAAAGGCGAAAACGATTTTTTGATTCATTTTATTTCCCTCATTTCATTAGGGGAGAAAGTAAAACACGAATGGCGCGGTTGTCAAGCTTATCCCGTCTTTCCCTGCGTAACGGAAGGCCGGCTATTTTGTCCTGACACCAGTCCAGGTATCATAGACCGTCTGAGGTGAACCACTGGTGAATTGCACCGTGAATTCGATTGTGCCGGTAATATATGTTCCGTCGGGGTGAGGAGCATCGGCGATCCCGCCCCCCTTACCTGTTACGGTGACATTGGGTCCGGTGCCAGTGAGGTTCGTGAATGTCCAGACATAGCCCGTTATGGTTCCCTCGACATTCAACCGGATCGGGTCCAAACCTTCAAGACGGACATACCATGCTCCTCCGATCTCGCTAAATGTGCTGTTCGATTTTTCGCCCTTCGGGACTTCCACCGTAACGACGTCGGCCAACAAATTCTGAAATGCATACTCTATAGTCTTGCCGCCAAGATTGCAGCTCTCAAAATTTCCGGCCAGGAACAGAAGCACTAAGAAAAAAAAGAACAAGTTCCTTTTATTCATTGTCTTTTCCCTGCGCTTTGTGATGTCCTCCAAGGAAGAAGGCATTATAAGTGCTATAAACCGGGGAGTCAAGGAAAGACGACTGTGTTAACTTCTTACTCTTCGAATCCGGCCAGTTTTTCTTGAACTCTTCTCAATTCGTCCTGGGCCTCTTTGAACATTTTGCCCTTCAGGGCGAGCGTGTCGAGCTCCTTGGTTTCGTTCATTGCTTTCTTCAGCTTCTCGATGCGTTGAAGGAGCTCCGCCTCCCGGCGGCGCAATTTCCTGCGTTCCTCGCTGTTCACTGGACTATTCTCCATTCATCAGTCGCTCATTGGCGCATGCCGATCGCCTCAGCCCTCCGCTCAAGCCCGTCACGCGAACGGCCGAAGGTGGAACAAGGATATAGCGGGGCGCCGACCTAAGTCAATACTTATATCCAGCCTCAGAAAAATGGGGACACAATATCAATTTCCGAATTCCCCCGCCGAAGAGCCAAGGAGACATTAACCTCACGAATTCGGAAATTGATATTGTGTCCCGAATTCTTTATAGTTTAAATGGGAGCGACGATGAAGATCCAAGACGCCGTCGAGGCCTGGGCAAAAAATAGGGGCTACCGCTTTGCTGCGGGCGACGTCTCTTTGGTCGAGGAGGTCCGCAGCGCCCTTCAAAAACGTCGGGAGGCAGGAGAAATCGAGGCCGTTTTTTACCGGAACTACCTGGATTCCTTCTCTTACCTTGAAAAAGCATCTCTTAAAAAATCGCAGTCGATCATAATCATCTCTGTTCCGCGGCCGGCCCACATTCTGTCCTTTTCTCTCGGCGACAGGAAAATCGAAACCATCCTCCCTCCGACTTATGTCCGCTATCGCGGGATATTTGAGGAAGTTCGGGATGACCTCGCCGATGCCCTTTCCGGCCTGGACTGCCGTCTTGAAATCCTGAATGCACCCCTCAAAGCGTTGGGAAACAGGCTGGGTCTCCTTGCGTACGGCCGCAACAACATCGGCTACGTCAATGGACTGGGAAGCTATTTTCAGCTGGTCGGCCTCGTGTCAGACAAGCGCTTCGGTGAGGATAGCGCGCATCCCGGGCCTCCGGGGACGCTCCTCCCCAGATGCCGGGATTGCCGTATCTGCGCCGCGGCCTGCCCTACGGGCGCTATCGACAAGGCCAGGATCCTTCTCCATGCGGAAAAGTGCTACACCTTGTTCTCGGAATTATCGAAACCGATCCCCGAGGGGCTCAAGCCTCCATCCCCAAAGTGTGTGATCGGATGCATGAGATGCCAGCAAGTCTGCCCCGAGAATAAAGGCCTGCTGCGATATGAAGAAGCAGCTGTGTCCTTCAGCCCGGAAGAGACCGAGGTGTTTCTGGGAATAGCCGGAAGACGGGGGCGAGGTTTTAACCGGGTTAGGGCAAAATACCTCAAGCTTGGGTTGACAGAAGGCCCCCCGATTCTCTCACGAAACCTCCGCTATATGCTCGAGATCCAGGGCGTTACCATTCCCGGCAAACCCTAATCTGCCGCCCTGAACGACTTTCCAGGGCGAGCTAGTCACAAAGCGGCATCAGAAAGATAAACTATGGAATTCGAGGAAAGAGCGAAGAAAATAATTAAGGCGATCCCCCGCGGCAAGGTCGCAACTTATGCTCAGGTCGCCGCTCTGGCCGGAAATGACCGGGCCGCCCGCCAGGTCGTCCGGGTTCTCCACGCGTCTTCCGATAAGGAGCGGCTTCCATGGCACCGCGTCATCAATAGCCACGGCGGTATCTCCCTTGAGCGGGGCCGGGGCTTTGAAAAGCAGAAGCGCCTCCTTCTTGAGGAAGGCGTAGACGTTGATCGCCGCGGCTGCGTCGACCTCGAGGAATTCCAGTGGGAACCGGCGGGCCTGGGAAAGTCCAGGGCCGCCAAAGAATTCCTGCGCGAGCTCACCCGCGCAAGTACTCGGGAAAGGCGCTATCAGAGAATGAAAAAACGGAAATTCGGAAATTGATATTGTGTCCCCCTTTTGTTATAATTAGGAATCATTCTGAATTAGGTGCTATGAAAACGCAAGAGATCAGGAGACGGATCATCCAAGGGATGAGAGAAAAAGGCCTCAAACTGACGCGCCAGCGGCTGGCGGTCGTTGACATTATCGCCGGCGAAAAGAGCCATCCAAGCGCCGCCAGCGTCTTTGCCAAAGCGAGGAAAAAAGTCCCCCGGATCAGCCTGTCAACGGTCTATTATACCCTGGACGTCATGAAAACGGCGGGATTGATCAAGGAACTGGAATTTGATAACCGGGACAGCCGGTATGAGGGAGACATCTCCAACCACCTCAACCTGGTCTGCAAGGGGTGCGGGAGAATCGAAGACTTTAAAGCGCCCTCGTTCGTACCCTCAGAAAATGTCGAGAAATCGACGGGATTTAGAGTCGATGGTATGCGCTTGGAATATTATGGCTATTGCCGGGTCTGCAGGCTGAAGATGCGCTGATTTTTTTTAAGTCTAAAATAGGAATGATTCCTATTTACAAATATGAATGGAGGTGCCTATGGGCAACACAAAAAAAACTCTAACCACCAATTTCGGCATGCCGGTGGATGATGACCTGAACTCTCTCACCGCCGGCAATCCAGGGCCTGTCCTAATGCAGGACGTCCATCTTCTGGAGAAGCTCGCCCATTTTGACCGCGAGCGGATACCCGAGCGGGTCGTCCATGCCAAGGGAGCAGGAGCCCACGGGTATTTTGCGGTCACGGCCGACGTGACCAAGTACACGCGGGCCAAGTTTCTCTCTTCGATAGGGAAACGCACGGAGGTTTTTCTCCGCTTCTCCACTGTCGGAGGAGAGAGGGGATCCGCCGATGCGGAGCGCGACCCCCGCGGTTTTGCCATCAAGTTCTACACCGAGGAGGGCAACTATGATCTCGTGGGGAACAACACTCCGGTTTTTTTCATCCGCGATCCGTTGAAATTCCCTGATTTCATTCACACCCAAAAGAGGAACCCGGCCACCAACCTCAAGGACCCGGACATGTTCTGGGATTTCCTCTCCCTGACGCCTGAGTCCGTTCATCAGGTGACCATTCTCTTTTCAGACCGCGGCACACCCAGGACGTATCGTCATATGAACGGCTTCAGCAGCCATACGTTCAAGTGGTACAACGCCAAAGGGGAATATTTCTGGGTGAAATACCACTTCAAGACCGAACAGGGGATCCAGAACTTCACCCGGCAAGAGGCCGATGCCATGAAAAGCAAAGACCCTGACCACGCGACGCGCGACCTCTATGAAGCCATCCAGCGGGGGGAGCATCCTTCCTGGAGATTGGAAGTCCAGATCATGACCGCGGAACAGGCGGAAAAATATAGGTTCGATCCATTCGATGTCACCAAGGTCTGGCCTCATGCGGACCTCCCCCCGCTTGCCATAGGCAAGCTGGTGCTCGACAGGAACCCGGAGAACTATTTTGCCGAGGTCGAGCAGGCGGCTTTCTCTCCCGCGAATTTTGTTCCCGGCATCGGCGCGTCCCCTGACAAGATGCTTCAGGGCCGCCTCTTCAGCTATCACGATACGCATCGACACCGGCTTGGCCCCAATTTTCACCTTCTGCCGGTGAACGCGGCCAAAGCATGCCGGGTCGATAACTTCCAGCGCGACGGGTTCATGCGCGTCGACGGCAACTTCGGCGGCAGCCCGAACTACTATCCCAACAGCTTCGGCGGTCCCGAGCCAAGGCCTGAAGTGGCGGAGCCTCCCTTTAAGGTTTCAGGAAATGCGGCTCGCCAAAAGTATATCCACCCCAACGATGATTTCGTGCAGGCCGGAGATCTCTACAGGAAAGTTATGTTGGCAACCGACCGCGAACACCTTGTGGGCAACATTGTCGGTCATCTTGGCGGAGCCCAGAAGCGCATCCAATATCGTCAGTGTGCCATCTTCTACAAAGCTGACGCGGACTATGGCAAGCGCGTAGCCCAAGGACTAAACCTCGATGTCAAGGAGGTCACTCGCCTGGCCGAAATGTCTCAAGAAGAGCGGGCCAAGGCGACGGCGCAGGGAAAATAATCTCGTTTGACTCGCGCTGCTCGGCCCCAAAGACCTTGCCCGGATCCTCGACGGGCTTGACGAGATCATCGCGGATTAGCCCAAGAGAAATTCGGAAATTGATATTGTGTCCCCAATTTCTCTGGCTGAGTATCGCCATTCTTGCAGCGCCCTCCTTTATGAGCAGACGAAAATATATGATAGAATAGACGGACCGACGGCCGGTTTCGGAGATGGGCCTCGAGCCCGGTTCTCGAACCCGGATCCCGCGCTCTGAGGATAGGTTACATGGATGCCATCGTACTTGATAGCCTGCGCAAGTGCTACGGCGACCTCTGGGCTGTCGACGGCGTGTCGTTCGAGGTCCACGGGGGCGAGATCTTCGGGATGGTTGGCCCGAACGGAGCGGGCAAGACAACGACGATCGAATGCCTGGAGGGACTGCGGCGGGCCACCGAAGGCCGGGCGAGCGTCCTCGGTCTCGACCCGCAGCGGAACGGCTATGAATTGCGAGAGAGAATCGGCGTCCAGTTGCAGCAGAGCTCGCTCCCGGACCGCCTCAAGGTGCGGGAAATCCTGGACCTGTTCGCCGCATTCTATCGAAAATCCGTAGACTGGCGCCCCATCCTCGACGAGCTCGGCCTTGGCGAGAAGGTCGGCGCGCCCTTCGCCAAGCTTTCGGGAGGACAGAAGCAGCGGCTTCTCATCGCCCTGGCCCTTATCAACGACCCTGAGATCGTCTTCCTGGACGAGCTCACGACCGGCCTTGACCCCCAGGCCCGCCGGGCAATGTGGGATCTCGTAAAGCGCATCCGCGGCCAGGGCAAGACGGTCTTCCTGACGACGCATTACATGGAAGAGGCGGAGCAGTTGTGCGACCGCGTAGTCATCATGGATCACGGAAAAATCGTCGCCCTTGACACGCCGCAGAATCTCATTGCCTCGCTCAAGGCGGACAACCGGGTTGTTTTCGCCGTGGACGGCCCGATCGATCTCGTCCCGTTCCGGACGATCCCCGGCGTTTCGCGCGTCGAACAGACCGGCGGCAGGGTCGTTGTCTTCGGCCGCGAGGACGAGCTCGTCGTCCGGGTGGTCATGGCCTTGGCGTCGGCGAAAATCCGCTTCCGCGACCTCCGGACCGAGCAGCCGAGCCTCGAGGACGTCTTCCTTGCTCTGACCGGGAAGGAAATGCGGGACTAGGAGGGAGTCATGCGCGGCCTGTGGAAACTCATCCTGGTGCAGCTGCAGCTCTATCTCCGCGAGCCCGCGGCCACGTTCTTCACGATCGTCTTCGCTCCCATGCTCCTCCTCCTCTTTGGGACGATTTACGGGAACAAACCGAATCCGTTTTTCGGCGGGCGGGGCATGGTCGATGTGTCAGTCCCGTCGTATATCGCCCTGATCATCATTTCGGTCGGGTTCATGGGCATTCCGATTGCGACCGCGGCCAATCGAGAAGCCGGGGTCCTGCGTCGTTTCCGGATCACGCCGCTGCGACCGGCGGCCTACATCGTTTCGAATATCGTCTCCTACTACGTGATGACGGCGGCCGGAGTCGTCGCTTTGGTCGTCGTGGGCAAGGCCGTCTACGGGATGAAGTTCCAGGGGAATGTCTTGTCCGTTTGGGCGGGGTTCACGTTGGGAAGCCTGGCCTTTTTCGCCCTGGGCTATCTCATCGCCGGCGTCGCGCCCACGGCGCGCGTCGCTCAGGCCATCGGCATGATCGCCGCCTTTCCGATGATGTTCCTCAGCGGCTCGGCCATTCCCCTGGAAGTGCTGCCCCAGTCCGTGCGGAACATTTCGCGCTTCATTCCCCTGACCCATGTCGTGACCTTGATGCGGGGACTGTGGACGGGCGCGAGCTGGGGAAAACATCTGACCGAAGCAGCCGTCCTCGCCGGCGTCCTTCTTATAGGCATCCTCCTCTCAGCCCGCTTCTTCCGGTGGGAATGAGCATAAAGCGAAAACTCGGAAATTAGATAATGGGAAAAAAGGAGAATCAGATGAAACGAAGAACATTCGTTAAGAATGCGG
>CAZOKP010000081.1:0-11857 GCA_964580435.1 uncultured Eubacteriales bacterium | reverse complement strand
TGGATACTCATCTGCCGTTCGTCAACATATCGTCTGGCAAATCCGAGCGAGGCCAGGGTCGGCCGGAGCAAATACGAGCCGATCATCAGAACCAGCCAGAATTGATCCTGTGTGACGGCCATAAGCAGGAGAGCCAACACGAAAATGCCGGTAGCCCACCAAAATATTGGATCTCTTTTACGCACGATCTTTCTCCTCCAAACTAAAAAGCTCTTCAACTGTTGTTCCAAGTTTCTCCGCCAGCAACAGCGCCAGTTTGACCGAAGGCGCGTAATCGCCGCGCTCAATCGAGACTATTGTTTGGCGGGAGACCAACACCATATCAGCCAATTGCTGCTGGCTCAGTTCTCCGCGTTCGAATCGAAACCTTCGCAAACTTGTTTTCATAAGTGGCCCTAAAACTGATTTACAATATTCACTTTATAAAATTGTATAGTATTATCGACATGATGTCAAGTATTATTTACAATTAGACAATAATAATTTACATAAATTAAGAAAGAAATGGTAGTCGGGCGAGGGTTTGGCGTTTCAAGCGCTCACATAATTGATTGTATCCATAAGATCCCGCGGATCGACGACTCACGGCTGGCCGAGATCTTCGCCCGCGAGGTGTTGGCGATGCTTGTCGGCCGGGAGCTTCTGAGCCCGGAATGGGGCGAGAGGATTCTCGCCTGGCGGCTTTCCCTCTCCCGATTGTTGAGGACAAGCTCCAGCGCATCCCTTCCTCATCACCCACCTGAAGCTTCGGTTTATCGCAGACAAGCCTCCCCCACCGCGCATCGCCTATTGACATGTTTTGCTCAACTTGACATCCGATCACACTGCAATTTATCATCCCTCACGATGGGATGAGGCAAAATTGACGCATGAATGCTCATTCAGCCGGCGCAGCAGAAAAGCAGTTTCTTATCCCATGTTAATGGATGGCGGTCGTGTCACCGCCCCGAACCTGGCCATCTGGACAGAAGACGGCTGGGTGGTGGGGAACGAGGGAGTGCCTCCGGATATTGAGGTCGAGCAGTGGCCGGCCGCAGTCCGGGCCGGCCGCGACCCGCAACTCGAGAAGGCCATCGAGGTCGTCATGGAGGAGCTCAAGGCCAATCCTCCCAAGAAGCTCAAGCGGCCACCGTTTCCTGTCAGAATAAAATGAATTCGTTCTACATTGATTGATTAATTGGGGCCGAACCCCAGACTCGTTCCGATTCGTGTTTTGCGGCGGAACTCGATGGAGTCGATGATTTGCCGGAAGCGGGGAAGATCCCGGATCTTGGCCAGCAACGGGTCGCGGCGGAACCACTCGTCCCGCTCGTCACCGTTTCGGACGGCCCGCTCGAGCCAATCCAGGGACTTCGGGGAATCCCCGATGACGGCGTAGAACTCTGCGACCACGGACGTCGACCAGACCGCCAGGGCGCCGAACTTCAGGCTCTCCTCGTCCATTTTTTCCAGGGCCTCTTTCGTTTTTCCCTCCAAAGCCAGCAGCAGGGCCCACGTCAGTTTGATCTCGAAGCCCCGTTGATCCTCGAGAGAAAGATTTTCGAGACTCCGGCGCACCCTGGGAAGGTCGTTCCTGTCGATATACGCCCTGGCCAGCTTTTGAGAGGCGTAAAGATTCCGGGGGTCCTGTTCCAGAATTTTTTCCTGCTCGCGGATCGCGCCGGTGATATCGCCTTCCATGCGTAGGATTTCGCCCAGGGTCATGCGGGCCGGGAAAAATAGCGGGTCGTGCGAGAGCAGCTGATTGAGCAGTTCCTTGGCTGACGCATACTCGCCGTTCGCCAAGTAATAATTCGACCACCAGATTTTGGCATCCACCTCGTTTGGATTGAGCTCGAGCGCCTTTTTGGCCTCCTCCGGCATTAGCTCTTTCCGGCCCTGGTAAAAATAGAGGGCTGCGAGACTCGAATGGGCGCGGGCTGAATCGGGGTCGTCCTGCAGCGCCCGGCGCAGCTCATGCTCGGCCTTGTAAAGCCAGCTTGAATCGTTGGAGTAGCCGCTGTCGATTTCGAGGATAAACGTGAACCCGTACCACCCCCGGGCTTCCGCGAACTTCGGGTCGATCTCCAGGGCCCGCTCGAGCATCTTCCTGGCGCTCGTCAGGTTGAACTGCGCCCTGAGGAAGAACATTCCTTTTTCAAAATATTCGTTGGCTTCGACGGACGGCGATGGCCGCGCGCCAGTGCTGAGAACGGGCTGACCCTTAGCCTCTTCAGGTTTGGCGCCGCCCCTGGGCGCCAGTTTGACGATCAGCACTGCCGCGACGCACAGGGCGGCTCCGGCCAGGATCCAGCGGCCCCACCGACTCCGGATTTTCGATGACGGGCCGGAAGCTTTTTGGGCCTTCACGAGGATGTCCGTCTCCAGCGCCGCCCGCACCTCGCTCACCGTCTGGAACCTCTTCTCCAAATCCTTTTCGAGGCACTTCCGGATGACGGCGCGCTGACCCGCCGGAGTCTGTGCAGGCAATGGGGCCGGCGTGTCCCTGAGGATCGCCGACGTCAGCTCGAATCCTGTCCGTCCCTCGAAAGGCCGCTTTCCGGCGGCCATCTCGTAGAGGACGACTCCCAGCGCCCAGATGTCGCTCCGGGCGTCGGTGGGATTTCCTTGAAGCGTTTCGGGCGCTAGATAGGGCAACGTGCCTGCGATCATGCCCTCCTCGGTCAGCGATAATCGAGAAAGCGTCGCCTCCTTCAGTTCCTCGCTGATCAGGCGCTTGGCCAACCCGAAGTCGAGGACCTTGACCCGCCCGGCCGGGGTTATCACTACGTTGGCGGTCTTGAGGTCCCTGTGAATGACGCCCCGCTCGTGAGCGTGCTCAAGGGCCTCGACGATCTGGCTTCCGAAGCGTAGGACCTCATCCGGCGGCAACCCGCCGGAAGGGATCATCCGGTCGAGCGGCCGCCCTTCCACGTATTCCATGGCGATGTAAGAATTTCCTTCCGCTTCCCCGACTTCGTAGATCGTGCAGATATTGGGGTGGTTCAGGGCCGATGCGGTCTGAGCCTCCTGAGTGAAGCGTTTCTCGCTCGACGGAATGACGGCTGAATCGGGAGACAGAAACTTCAGGGCGACGGTCCGTTTGAGCTGAGTGTCTTCGGCCTTATAGACGATCCCCATCCCGCCTCGGCCTATCTCCTCGAGGATCCTGTATTTCCCTGCAAGCGCGCTTCCCACGAGAGGCTGTCTGGCCGGCGTTTGGATGGTTCTGGTAGGAGAGATCCGGTCCAGGGCCCCCAACCCGGCCCCGCATTTCCCGCAAGAAACAGAATGGTCAGGGTTGTCAAAAAAGCACTTGGGACACTTGACGGCCACGTGTTTCCGTTTTCTGCGAGGTGGCAAGAGGATAGCACGAACTGAGGGGCCGGTCAATCCCTGATATCCTCTTTTGTGGGAGATTCGTTTTACTCAACTTGACATCCAAGCACACTGCGATTTATCATCCTTGACGATGGGATAAGGCAAAATTGGCGCAAGAATGCTCATTCAGCCGGCACAACGGAGAAAAAATTTCTTATCCCCAAGATAATTGTCAAATTATAGGAGGAGCAATGGTGAGGAATCCTTCGAAAAAACTTTTGGCTATGATCATTGCTTTTTCAGCATTGTTCCTAATCAGCGCCGGCTTCACCTTCTCTAAAGTTTTTGCCATGGCTCATGGCACGGTCAAATCAAAAGACGGCAAGCCTATTGAGGGAGCACGGATTCTCCTGATTTTCTCTGAGGACGGCGCCAAATATGAGCTGAAATCGGATAATAAGGGCAGGTGGAGAAAAGCAAATCTCCCGCCGGGAGCATACACCATAGGCTTTATAGCTGATGGTTATGAACCCCAAAATATCAATGTTATGCTGTCTGCTATTCATGAAAACGAACCCGTTGATATCCGGCTCGTTCCTATTCCCGTATCGCCCCTGAGCCAAGGAGACCTGCTTTACGGGCAGCAAAAATACGAAGAAGCTCTTCAGGAATACCGAAGAGTCCTTTCCGAAAATCAGAGCCTTGATGAAGCCTACGAGAGGATCGGACTCTGCTATTACAGACTCGGAGATCTTGATAAGGCCATAGAAATTTTTCAAAAAGTGCTGGAGAGAGCCCCGCAGTCCCGGGATGTTCTCATCAATCTCAGTTCTATCTATTTCGAAAAAGGCAATCTTGATGAAGGCCTGAAATATTTCAATCAGCTCGATGAAAAGAGCCTGACTGATCCAAACTTATTCTATAATGTGGGAGCCCTCTTGTTTAAAAATAACCAAACGGAGCTGGCCTCCCGATATTTCAAGAAATGCGTGGAGCTGGATCCGAATTTCGTTAACGGCTACTATCAATTGGGCTTGGTCAACCTGAATAAGGGCGACACGGAAGAAGCAAAAAGGAATTTCGAAAAAGTTATAGCGCTGGCGCCCGAGTCAGAGAACGCGGCGATATCAAAAAAAATACTGGAGAATATCAAATAAACAGGATCAGAAGAAAATCCAATTATTTGGATTGGATATATAATTTTGAATTTTTTGAAACAAGGCAATTCACAAGTTACTGAAAACAAAATAATTGATTTTTTGCTGTATTGGCACGTTTTTTGCCGTCGTTATATCGAATATCGGGGAATGGAGATTTTTTCTATCTTGTTATAAGCCATCTTCTTTTGATACCACCCAGCTCCGTTTACAGATAAATCCGGAAAAAAGGAGGTGAAAGGAGGGAGGCTATTTTGGGGAGACAAAGTTTGGGTGCGAGATTTTAATCTTGCATTCCAGGGAGGAGTTATGGCGACGAGGTTCTGCATGAGGAAAAGCAGAGCCTAAGAGTAAAATCTCTCGTGTAGGCGAGAAGAAGAGGGAGTAAAAATGACAAGAAAACTTAAATCTTTCTTAGTGCTGTTGCCTGTCCTGCTGATATTTGCCGCTGGCCTCTTCGGTCAAGCTCAAAAAGGAACGCTCAGGATTATCACAGTCGATGAGGAAGGAGCACGGGTGCCTGGAGTTACCGTAGCACTTTCGAGTCCGGTCATGATGGGGACCAAGACTTCCGTCACAGATGAAAGTGGAGTAGCCCTGTTCATCAACCTGACGCCCGGGATTTATGAGCTTAAAGCGACAATCACAGGCTTCCAAGAAAAAATCTCCCAAAAGATCGAAGTTTCATTGGACAGGCAGACGCTCCTAACGGTAGCGTTAAAACCCGCAACCCTCGAGGAAAGTGTTACGGTTATTGCGGTCTCTCCTGCTGTTGATACGACAAAATCGGTCATCGCCGAGCATGTGACTCATGAAACGGTTGAGTCGCTTCCAGTAGCTCGAGATTTCGTCGGCTATTTACAGCTGGCTGCAGGAATTAACGTTATTCCCAACTCTCAAGGAAGGGATACGCCTGAAGATCCAGCGGGCAAGGGAGGGTTGAATTATTCTGACAGGTCGGTCCAGGCAATCGGAGGCAAACGAGGCTCTCGCGACAACTTATATTTCCTGGATAGCATGAACATCACCGGCACAGCCTCTCAAAGAGCCGGAATGACTTTTAACAACGAAGTGATCCAGGAGCAAGAGCTGATGACCTCTGGTGTCCCGGCTGAATACGGGGGAGGAAAAGGGGTCGTAGGAAACATCGTCACTAAAGCGGGAGGCAACAGATTTTCGGGTTCGCTAAACTTTTACACGCAGCCAAGATCGTTCTTTCTCCCTTACGGCGGGAGCATCTATGATCAATCCGCCAACCCGTCCAAGCTCGAAGGATACAAAGACAATAAGTGGGATACGGCTGCGACTTTGGGCGGCCCGATATTGAGAGACAAGCTTTGGTTCTTTGCCTCTGGCCAGTACAGAAATGATTCGAGCACGTTCAATCTCTCGGAATCAGCCTCTGCTGCCAGAGAAGAAGTTGACTTCGCCATGAAGCGGACGGGTTTGTTTGGAAAGTTGACTTATAAAATGACTCCGAGCGATTCATTTAATCTTACCTATTTCTTAGATGATTATAGTGTCAACGGCAGCCGCGACCTGAACCTCATCAAAACCATGCAATCGACGAACGAATTCAACATGGGCGTCTACAGCGGGTTCTATCAACATGTCTTCGGAGAAAATGTCATCGCTGATTTTCGCTACGGACATTTCTGGTGGTCGAACAAGTTTAGCCCCCGTTATGGGGACGCAGGAATTCATGACAGGCTCTATTTTGTCGCCGGGACCTATCCGCCGATTTATGGGTATCAGTTTGGAGCGGCGGCCGGAGCTGGTGATAATAGCGCTTCGAGAGATCAGTTCAGCGGCAACATTGAGTGGTACCTGGGCGACATGAGGCTCAAGGCGGGCCTGATGTACGCAAATGAGTACGATACGGCCAACACATTCTACGCTCTTGGAGAAGACCGCAGATCATTGGACGCGAACCTGATCGGGATGAATCTCGGAACTCTTGTGAGCAACGGCATTTTTACCAGGAGTGAATCCATGTTGGCTGCCGGGGCTCTGAACTCAACTTGGAGCAGCACATCTGAGGCGCTGGACGCTAATGGAGATCATTCTATCAGTCTGGATGAGGTGTACGCAGCCACCTTCACTACGGCGAATCAATACGGGATAAACTTCTGGAGAATCATGGATGAGAAAGTGGGGGTCAATAAAGTCCAGGCCAAGCGTTGGACCGGCTACATAATGGATGACTGGAAAATCAGCGACTACTTCACCCTAAATGCCGGGGTGAGGGTCGAAGATCACAATTACATCAACTCAGAAGGCGGCACCATCCTCCACATAAAGCCAGCGTTTCTGCCCAGGCTCGGATTGGTCTGGAATATTGGCGCAAGAGGCACCCATAAGTTGACAGCCTTCTACGGACATTTTTCCGACCCGATTCCTTTTGACATGATTCACTTTGCCGGAAACATTTCAGGTCGAGTAAGGAACGAGCAGATATGGCTTAACGAAGACTGGTTCACCTATCGTAAACGTGGTTCAGCCGAGGTCAGGGACTGCGTCTGGACTCCCAATACAAAGGACGGTCTTGCCAGAGAATTTTCCTTGACACACGAAATAGACGTCGGAAATAGCCTGGTCTTTTCCACTCAGCTCTATTGGCGCTACGACCGGAACATCATTGAAGATTACGATATGGCCGTCTATGTTACCGGCACTTACGGTGATGATGAATACGGAAACTTTTTCAGGCCATACACTCTCACCTACGAAGATTTTGGCTATCCGGCTTCAGGTCCACCCGGTGGGGCAAACTACTTCTTATCTAATCTTATCGGCGCCAAAAGAAATTACTTCGGCGTGGATTTTGAAGTCTCCAAGCGGTTTGATAATGGTTCAATGATCGTCGGCCAGTATTCCTTTAAAGATGCTAATGGAAACAGCCAGTCCGATGGAAACGCAGACATGCAGGGCGATAGTATCGAAATCGACCCAAGACTGCCGTTGATGTGGGGACCTACTCCCGGCACTATCAACCACAAAATCAAACTCTTCGGCACCTACAGGACTCCTTTTGGGCTGGATATCGGGGCGCTTTTCTACTGGAATTCAGGAATGAGGTTCACCGAAGCCTACATCTTTATGCCCGGAAGTTACAATATCTATATGAACTATCCATATAACGATCTCTGGACTGATATGGCAAAGACGGGACAAGAAAGGACTCCCGCCTACTACCAGCTTGATCTAAAGTTCAACTACGACCTGAAAGTTGCCCAGAATGTCGCTTTCCAGCTTTTCCTTGACATCTACAACGTGACTAATAACCAAGCAGCCATTGAGATCGCCTATGGCCGCAATGACGGGACTTGGGCCTACAAGGAGGCCACGGAAATCTTGCTGCCGACAAGATTTTACATCGGAGCCAGAATCAGGTTCTAACCTCTAGTTGAAGCTGAAGGGGCTGGCGCCTTGGAGCGGCGTCAGCCCCTTTTTTTATCTCTCAACCTGCAAAATATGATAAAATGATAGAAATCTAAGAATGTCAGTTAGCAAAGCGACACTTCTGACTATTATTTTAATCCTCGTTTTATTTTTTATTTGTCCGTTGACTCTCCCTCAAAATTCGGACGATAAACTTGAGCCGCAAGAAAACCAGGAAATCCCCAAACCGACCTATGCTGTGGAAGTCATCGTGACTAATGTGGACGTCTTCGTGACTGATAAGACAGGAAAAAGAGTGACCGGCCTTCGGCCTGAAAATTTTCAGGTTTATGAGGATCGCCTGGCTCAAACGTTAACTAATTTTTATGAAGTCAAGGGCAAAGAGGTTTATGCTTCTTCCCTTGATAGAAAAAGGGAAGAGGCTCTTCCATCCGCAGAGCCTCTATCTCAAAGACCTCCTCGGATCCAGAATAAAGTCATCATTTATTTTGACAATTGGCAGCTCCACCCCTTGAATAGAAATTGGAGTATAAAAAGATTAGAACCCTTCATCAAAAACAACTTTTCCGGAGAAACCGCGGATAGCCTGGGAATGGTCGTTAGCCTTGATCAGAAACTTGAAATCCTCCAGGAATTCACTTCCAGTCAATGGGAGCTTCTCCAGGCTCTGGATAAAACGAAGAGCCGCTCCGGCCAATCCCTGCTGCGCTCAAAGAACAGAGAAGACCTGAGAAAAGAGCTGAATACAGTCATCACAGAGTCGACGGGACTGAGTAAATACGATAATTATGAAAGAGCCCTGGGCATTGCCCGGAACTATGTTGAGGCTGACCAGAACGACCTCATCCACTCACTGAAATCTCTGAATGCTTTTGTCGATTACTTAATGGGAATTGAGGGCAAGAAAATCCTGATCTATGTCAGCGATGGATTGCCTCTCAACCCGAGCGAGGAAGCTTTTGGTGTCGTTGACTGGGCTTTCCCCCAAGGCAATGCCCGGTCAGAATCAATGAATTATGACGCGACTCGTGCTTTTAAAGAGCTCACGGCCAAAGCCAACTCCAATGAGATTGCTCTTTATCCCATCAATGCCCGAGGACTTGAGAGCCGGATCCTCTCGGCAGATCAAGAGAGAGGATTGGACACGTATTCTCGAGGCTCTGGGATGATTAAACCCGGATCCAGAGCGGCCAATGAGGCTCTTAAGCTTATGGCCGATGATACTGGAGGGCTGGCCGTCCTCAATACCAACGACATCAATTCGGGCCTCGAGAAAATTGAGAATGACCTTCAGTTTTACTACTCCCTCGGATATGTCTCCAGTCATCGGGAGGATAACAAGTATCACTCCCTTGAAGTCAAGATTGTTGGAGTTAACGAAGATTATGATGTTCGCGTCCGGCGCGGCTATCTGGGCGTTTCTCAAGAAGAAAAAATCAAGGAGAGTGTATTTTCCCGGCTCTTTCTGAAGCGCGAGTACAACCCCATGGAAATTACGGCCCAGATGATGCCTCTGGAGAAGATCCCTGGATCGGATAACATTCGGCTGACGATAAAGCTGCTCATTCCGATCAAGAAAATTGCCCTTTTCCCGCGCGAGGACAATTATTATGGACAGATAAAGGTTTATGTCGCCTTGCTGGATCAAGACGGCCTCGTCTCGCCATGCCACGAGTTATCAGAAGAAATAAAAATACCCAAAAAAGATTATAGCGTGGCTCTGAAGAGCTCTTATCCCTATTACTCCGAGATGAACGTCAGACCGGGTCATTATACCTTCTCTCTTGCTGTCAAAGATGTGCTCGGCGAGACTCCAAACTATCTCCAGTTTGAGAAAGAGGTTCGTCTCGAATGAATTCTTTCGAAAGAATGAAGAAATGAGAACGATAAAGCAGCAGAAGAAAAAGCTGGCTCAAGTTTCTTTGGGAATTCTGTTTTTGGTTTCAGTCCTGTGTTTTTCCTGTCAACGTTATAATCTCGAAAAGAAGCTCCCGCCGAATTATGCCGATTTTTTAAGCAAAGTCCGGTATATCATTACCGGCCAAGAGGAAAAGACGTTCCTCAAACTTCCTGATTCTGAGAAAGACCAATTTATCGAGGAATTCTGGAAACGCCGCGACCCCGAACCCGAGACCGAGGAGAATGAATTCAAAACAGAATACTTAAAGCGCGTTGAGGAGGCGGCCAAGCTTTTTGCCCGAGAAAGCAAGGCCGGCTGGCTCACAGACAGGGGGAGAATATATATTCTCTTTGGCCCTCCTATGGATAGAATTACCAACACCATGGGAGAAGATCAATCAAGCCGTTGCAGCGAGATCTGGTATTATGGCAATTTTCCGGTTGTTTTTCGCGACCCGACCTGCATGGGCAGCTACAAGCTGGTCACCTATGACCTGACTTCTCTTGGCGAAAAAAACCTCACTTATATGCAGGACCTCAATCTTGCTCAGGCCCAGGCGAGGGCCGAAGCCCAAGGCCTAAAGACCTTTCGCAGCGCAGGGGAATTTTTTGATTTTACCTGGCAGGTCGAGAAAAAGGTTGTCGAGCCGGGAAGAATCGAGGGAACAGTCGGGCTCGCTATCCCCTATTCCGCCATCTGGTTTAAAGCGGAACAGGGGCTGTTCAAGACGGTGATGGAGATCACCCTGGAACTTCGCGATGCCGATAAAGAGCTTTATTGGGAATACAAGGATTCCTTCGAGATCTCTATAAAGGAAGACGAGCTCAAAGAAAAACAGAAGGCTTCCTTCAGCCGCGAAATTCCCTTTGTTCTTGAAGATAATTTGGAAAAGCTTCGCCGCGGAAAGAACACCTTTCACATCCGGCTGAAGAACCTGACGGGCAATGAGGAACTGAAGAAGTCTATGGAGATTGATTTCTAGCGCACCCGTTCTCGCCCTGGTTCGCCCTTCCGAACCGGGGTCATCACGTCTTTTCAGGGAAATGCGGTCTTATCCATGGCGAGGACGGTAGATTTTTGGCAAATAGGGAAGGAAGGTGCAAAAAAGCGCCCCCGACGGGATTTGAACCCGTGTTGCCGCCTTGAAAGGGCGATGTCCTAGACCGAGCTAGACGACAGGGGCGAATAGGGTATATGGTGAGCCGTGCTGGACTCGAACCAGCGACACCCGGCTTAAAAGGCCGGTGCTCTCCCTCTGAGCTAACGGCCCCCGCAGAATAAAGAACTATTTATAAAGGATTAAAGAAAAAGAGTCAATATCGGGTCAGCTGAGCGGCTCGAAGTTGACGATAATCCATCTCCCCCGGCGGGTCAGGTTGGCAGCCTCGTCCCTGAGCTCATACTTCTTCAGGTGAAATTTATAGTCCTTTGTCGTCTTGTCCTTCGCGATAACGTTGACGTCCACGTCCTTGGAAAGAACGGATCCGGTCAGATCTCTGATGTTGGCCAGCTGTCCTGCGCCCAGGGAAAATATGGCGATTTCTTCTTCTCTCGATGCCGCCGCTTTGGCGTCATTATAATCTTTCTGGAGCTGTCTGTGGATTTCCCGCTCTTGGTCAAATTTCGCTTGGGCTTCATCCACCCTCTTCTTAGCCGTTGCCTTGGCCCCACCCGTCCGGGCTGCCTTGAGCTCCTCCTGGGCACCATACAGGGCGTCCTCGGCATCCATGACCGGCCCGACATGATCTTCCAGCTTCTTCTTGAGCTCCAATTCCTTCTGGTTCAAATCAGCAAGGGCAAACGCGGTAGTCTCGAGTGGGCTCACGGCAATGATTTTCCAGGATTCCACATCGATCGACATAGGCGCCAGAGCCATCGTGGACATCGTCATCGTATCCTTCAGAGAGACGGCATGAAAATATGTGGTTAAGAGCTGTTGCTCAGGATTCGATGTGCAGCTCTGGAAAGTTACAAGCACAAAAAGGAGAACGACAAAACCGAGGATGACAAGGCCTTTTCTTCTCATAGTTCCTCCTTCCGATTGATACTTTCTTTATTCTGCCCAAATTTTACTTTTTTTGCAAGCAAAAAAGCAAGC
>CAZOKP010000080.1:0-11879 GCA_964580435.1 uncultured Eubacteriales bacterium | reverse complement strand
CGGAGGTCCTCGACCCCGATGATGACCATGTGCTCGGCCAGCCAGCCCTGCTTATATCCCAGCCAGGAAGCAATTCTCAGGGAGAAGCATTTCTTTCCGAGCAAGGCGTTTCCACCGTAGCCCGACCCGATACTCCAAACGAGGTTTTCCTCGGGGAGGTGCATGATGAAGCGCTTGTTGGGGTCGAAGTCGCCAACCGAGTGGATCCCCTTGACGAAGTTCTCGCCGCTCCCGATCTTATCGACAATTTTCTTGCCCATCCGGGTCATGATCCTCATGCTGATGGCGACATAAGAAACATCGGTGACCTGGACGCAGGCCTTGGCATAGGGGGAATCAGGATGGCCCATCATATACGGCAGGACATACATAGTCTTCCCGCGCATGGCGCCGTTGGAAAGTTTTGTCAGGATTTCCCTGGCCTCCTTGGGATGCATCCAGTTGTTATTGGGCCCGGTGGCCTCACGGTCTGAATGACAGACATAGGTCAGATGCTCGGTCCGGGCCACATCGGTGGGGTGGCTCCTATGGAGATATGATTTTGGCCAGGCTTTCTGGTTGAGTTCGCGGAAAATATCGTTCCGGCCGATTTTTTCTTCCTTCATCCCCATTTCGATGAGGCGGCGGGCCTCTCCTTCCGACCCGTCGCACCAATACACGTGTTTCGGCTGAAAAAGGCGGGCCTGCTCTTCGACCCATTTTTCGAGAGGTGTCGCCATAGGTTAATCCTTGGATTTTTTCATTTTAGCAGATTTTTGGCGAACCCTGAACACATTTTTGACGGCCTTGCTCCTCAGGATTCTCATTTTGGGACGAAGGAGCTCCCCATGCGCGGGTCTAAGGAGCCGCCCGCTTGGCCTTGTTTCAGCTTCGGGGATCTGTGATCTGGCTTTGGCTGTAACTTACTTGAGGATGACCGCGCAGAAGCCGTTGTACTCTGGATTCTTGTGGTCCTTGACTTTGATGATGAGCTCATCCCCTTTTTGGAAGCCTGGATTCTTGAAATAGATTTTTGTCTTAGCCCCGATATTGTTCGCCATGGACAGCTCGTCGGCCGGGAGAGGGCCTCGGCCTAAGACAGGGTAGAAATCATACGCCCAGTTGAAGTTATAGAATCTCATTTTTGATGAAGCCAGGGATTCTTTCCCCAGGCGCGCGTAAAATTCGATGTCGTTCTGGGCGCCTTTATAATCCTTCCGCCATTCTTCGAGAGAGGGCATTTTGTATTCTTGCCCTTTATAGATCATCACGATGTCGTCTCTTTGCACGGAGAGGTTCGATTTAACTTGCGAGGCCATGAAAAGCATGAACATGACATAAGGACTGTCCAGTTTTCGGACGGCCAAGCCGGCATCGATGGCCAACGCGATGGCGCCCTCGCTGTTGTAGAAAACGCTCTGGCCAAGGTCTTCCGTCTGGGCAAAAACTGCCGCCGAGATGAACAGAAGCAAGGCGATATGCTTTATAGTTTTCATCTTGACCTCCTTCGGTCGGACAAGATTCTCACCCCACGATGACGTTTAACATAAATATACTAGCATTTTGAAAGGGCTTTGTCTATTGGACCAGAGTCCGATATCAACAGGCACAGGCTCCGGGCGAATTTTGCTGGCAGGGATCCCTCCGTAAAGGAGACGCCGGAGGCCTGAGAATGGCTTAGAACAGTGAAAAGAAATAATACGTATAACCCAGCCCGATGCTCACGCTCAGGTAGGATTGATTTAGTGATTGACCGGCAAGAGGCGGACCGGCGTTGAAGGCATAGTTGTATCTCACGCCGGCCGTCAGGCTGAAGTTATAGCCCATGGGCAGGATCACCCCTATTTCTGGGGCAAGCCCGAAGTGCCAGACCAACTGGCTTACGGAGAAGAGGCCAATCTCGACTTTTTCCTGGACTCCGAGCACTCCCGCGTTCAACCCGAAATAGGCTTGAGTTCCAGGGTCTTTCCCGGTGTGGTAATAAACGCCCAGCATGATGGGCACAGAATTGATATAGCGGAATTGCTTGCCTGTTATGGCGCCTGAGAACTTATCCTTCAAGTCCACAGACGCGGTTTTTGTAGTGTCGCCGTGGAAAACCTGGAGGCCGAAGTATAAGCCGGCCGACAATTTTGGCTTGAGAAAGTATCTCAATTGGCCGGATATCCCCCGCCAGCTGATCTCCGCAACCGAGAAATCCTTTGTATTTCCAAAGGGGACGGATGTGTCGTAAGTCACAAGGCCAAAGACTTTTTTTTGGGCGCTCAACGGCTGGAGAAGAACGAGCGTCAGAATCAGAAATGATAGTCCCTTGATGAGCATGTCTCTCTTTTTCATGGGTGGCTCCTCTCGAGATCCTTCACTTTGGCCTCGGCTACTTCCCCAGATAGGGAGACTGGGCGAAACACTGATTAATGCCGCTGACAATTTGGGCTGAAGTCACAGTGCTGCTCGAGGTCAGTTGGCCGTTCATAACGCCAGACCAGCGGACAGGAAGTTTCTTATTTGCCAGGTCTCTGGCCTTGGGGTCGACCATCTCCATGAAGATGCTTCCTGAGACAAAAGTCTCGATCGGAGGCCAGGGATAAGAGATCCCCCAACCGGAATCCCACGGCCCCCAATACGCCCATCCCGGCCAGAGCCCCCAATAAGCATACCAGCTATAATCGACATAGGCTGTGGTTTTCTTGGAGATGCTGACGACCACGACGATGTCGGCTCCATTTTGCAACGGATCGATCTCTCTGACGTAGCCGAGCTGGTCCATGTTTTTTTCGACCGTAGACAGAATCAGGGCGTCGTATTGGTGAGTAACCGTGTCTGAACCGGCAAGGTCAAAGATGGTATCCGGCAGAGCATAAGTATGAACGGTGCTGAAATTGAACTGGGTGTCGTACATGGTGACGACGATACTTGTGTCCAAGACATTCGTCGGGCCGGAAGGATAGCAGGACCAGAAGGACAGGGCCGCAAGTCCGAGAAGGAAACCGGACAGAGGGTGTTTTATCTGTTTTCTCATGGGCGTACTCCGTTTCGATGTTTTTTAAAGGTCGTCATTTCAGGGCATCAGAAACAGCATCGTAACAGCGGGTGGAGATTTTTTCAAGTGGATGAATGCATTTCCTCTTTTGACATGATTTCGTTTCAGGAAAATCAGCAATATCTACAAATATTACATCGCCTACAAGCTGATCACGGAGGAGGCGGCGGCGTGCCAGAAGGCCAGGGAGGGCCTCAAAAAGTAATAACCCGCCTCTCTCCGGCGCGGATGTTTTGCCATTCCGGGTGGATTCTCTCTATATTGTGGATATCGGCGATGATTATAATTTTCTTCTCCAATTCTCAATAAGGAATTTATGGACCGGAAGAGGCTTAGCTCTTGATCTCCAAAACCACAACTGACTTTGCCGGAAGGGTCGTTGTGATCGTGCTGCCCTTTAGCTCAAATGCTTGGAACGGTGTGGGTTTGACCTCATCCGGTTTCTCGAAGGTATTGTGGGCGTTCATGGCCGGAGATGTCAGGACCCGGCCGCTCACGCTTTGAAGTTTGATTCCGCGCACCTCGATGACGATCTTGACCGGCCGATTAGGATCTAGGTTGCACATGGATACGTGGATGGCGCCGGCCCCATCGCGGGAGGCGGAAACGCTCAAACCCGCGAGCTTCTGTCCCCCGAATTCATAATCCTGTGAGTTCAGCTGGACAGGAAGCAGCGTTGCGTCCTGGTGAACCTTATACATTTCAAAAACATGGTACGTGGGCGTCAGGATCATCTTCTCGCCCTGGGTCAAGATAACGGCTTGAAGAACGTTGACCGTCTGAGCGAGATTGGCTATTTTGACGCGGTCGCAATGATTATTGAATGCGTTCAGGGTCAGTCCGGCGACCAGGGCATCTCTCAGAGTGTTCTGCTGGTAGAGAAATCCGGGATTGGTCCCCTTTTCGACCGCGTACCATGTTCCCCATTCATCGACGATCAATCCGACGCGCTTCTTGGGGTCATACTGGTCCATGACCCTTGCATGCCGGCTGAGGATGTCGTCCATGGCGGATGCATTCTTGAGAATGGCAAACCATTCGTCCTCGCCGAATTCCGTGGCCGAATTGCTCAATTTTTCGCTCCCGACGCCAGTGTAATAGTGGAGGCTCAGCCCGTCCATTTGGTCGCCGGCTTCACGCATTAGGACTTCAGTCCAGCGTGTGTCGACGCCGTAGCCCCCAGAGGCGATTTTATAGACCTCGTTTCCAGAAAAGTTGCGCATGTATGTCTGATAGCGGCGGAACACGTCGGCGTAATACTCCGGCCTCATATTCCCGCCGCAGCCCCAGTTCTCGTTTCCTATGCCGAAGTATCTGAGCTTCCAGGGAGCTGCTTTTCCATGCTTCCGGCGCAGGTCGGCCATCGGGCTTTTGCCGTCAAAGGTGATGTATTCGACCCATTCCTGCATTTCCCGAACCGTGCCGCTGCCGACGTTCCCGCAGATATACGGTTCGGCGCCGAGTTGCTCGCAGAGGTCGAGAAATTCGTGCGTGCCGAAGTGGTTGTTCTCCGTAACTTTTCCCCAGTGGGTATTGACCATCGTGGGGCGCAGCTCGCGGGGGCCGATGCCGTCCTGCCAGTGATACTCATCGGCAAAACAACCACCGGGCCAACGCAGAACGGGAATCTTTATTTTCTTGAGGGCGTCGACGACATCGGTGCGGATGCCCCGGATATTCGGGATCGGGCTTTCCTCGCCGACCCAGTAGCCTTCATAGATGCAGCGGCCGAGGTGTTCGGAAAAGTGCCCGTAAATATTCTTGCTGATGGTGTCTTTGCCCAGGTCGGGGTTGACGATGACGGTGCCCGCGGGCTCGCCGCTTTTCTTGGATTGGAGCGGAGCAGCGGCCCTGGCCAGGCTCGTCACAACGAGAGTCAAGAAGAGAATAATCGTCTTTTTCCCAGCCATGGCCGGCCTCCTTTTCATGATCGATTTCCCCGCTTGATACTATAAAAAGAGAAGGACCCGGTCAAGGACGGCGAAGCCCTATCTTCTCGTTGACGGGCGCCCTGGCCGCGTCTATTTCATGCCACCTGCCCGACCGGATTCCTCGGGCTTCTCCCAGTTGAGTATCGCCATCATGGCCTCTTCTGGTGTCCGGGCAGATTTTAGACGCTGGAGAAGATGCCTGTTTTGAGCCGCCCGGCTGGCGAGACCCAGGAATTGCACTTGGATATCGGGAGTCTGGGCCGGAGATAGAATCAGGAAAACAATTTCAATTGGCTTCTCTGTAGCTACGTCAGAGACGCCCTGTCTTGTTAGCCCGAGGGCGATCAATGGCTTTTGAAGTCCATTGACCCGGACATGGGGGAAGGCCACGCCTTCGTTAAGAAAGGTTGAGCCTTGTACCTCTCGTTTCATGATGTCAGCATACAATCCTTCCAGGTCCTCAATGCCGTTGTCCTTGCCGATGGCTGCAGCCAGTGTTCGGAGGACTGCTTCTTTTTGGACAGGGACGTCCCAGATAATGATGCGTCGGGCTGATAGCGACAGGCCAAATGTGGCTTGACGCACGGGCGGAGCCTTGGTTTCAGGAGTGATCGCGGCGCCTGGCATTCCTTCTGGAACCTCAACTGCAGGCTTAATGAGGACGGGTTTTTCTTTACGGGTATCGAGGACGATGATCGTGACTCCCCTCGCGCTTTTGATAAGGCTCTTGACGATGTTTTTATTCCTTCCGAACCTTTTCCAGAGCGGTTTCGCGGTCGGGCTCCCGACGACAATATGTCCCACACGGTATTCCTTGGCAAACCTGAGAATGGTATCGGCCACATCTTCTCCCTTATAGGTGAATACCATGGCGCCTAATTGTTTGGCCAGAGTCAAAGTCTCAGAGACGATTCGTTGAGTCCGGGCATCGATGACCGTGGCTTCTTCGGATTCGGTCTGAACATAAACGGCGTACCAGTTCCGATTGAGTTTTCCGGCCAAGCGCGAAGCATAGCGCAGCAGTTTCTCGCTGTTGGGGCCGTGCGAGCTCAGGCAGACCATGACCTGGTCCGGCGCAGCGACGGCTTCCTCCTCGGAAGTTTCCCGTCTTCTGAGATCGATCTGTGAAGCCAGTTCGCGAAGCGTAAGTTCCCTGAGTTTTTCCAGGTTCGAGGAGATAAAGAAATTGGCTAAAGCCGTCTCGATCCGTTCCCTGGGGTAGATTTTGCCCTCTTCCAGACGTTTTCGCAGATCCTCCGTGGTCAGGTCTACGTCCACGATCTGGTCGGCTTCGGCCAGAACTGAATCGGGGAGGCGTTCGCGCACCTTCACTCCCACCGCCCTCTCTACCGTGTTGTAAAGGCTCTCCAAATGCTGGACGTTCATAGTGGTAATGACATGGATGCCCGCCGCCAGCACATCCTGAACGTCCTGGTATCTTTTCGGATTCCCGCTGCCCGGGACATTGGTGTGAGCCAGCTCGTCGATCAGGGCCACCTGCGGCTTGCGGGCCAGGACGGCATCCACGTCCATCTCTTCCACGGTGACGCCGTGATACTCCTGCCGGCGCCTGCGGACGACTTCCAGACCTTCAGCGAGTTTGGCGATATCGGACCGGCCGTGTGTTTCCAGCAGACCGATGACCACATCGATCCCTTCATCTTTAAGCCGATGTCCTTCCTGGAGCATCTGGTAGGTCTTGCCCACTCCCGCGCAGTAGCCGAGATAGACCTTCAGCCTCCCCCGCTGGGAACGGCGGATCATCCTGAGAAAAGAGTCGGCTCTATCTTTTACCATGTTCTTTACCAACATAATCATCCAGGGCCAGGTTCAGTATCAGGACATTCACTCGGGGTTCGCCGAGGACTCCCAGGAACCGGCCCTCGGTGCAAGCTTCGATCTGCTTGCGGACAGCGAGTTCGCTCACTCCGCGGGCCCTGGCAACACGGGCTGCCTGCAAGCGGGCGTTTTTCAGGCCGATATGAGGATCGAGGCCGCTGGCCGACGTCGTTACAGCGTCGGCGGGCACTAGGACTTCCGAGCCGAGGTTGTTTTCTCTTCTGTAATCAAGGATGCGCTGGCCAACCTCATCGGTCAGCTTCTTCGACAGGGGTCCAAGATTGCTCCCGCCCGAACGGCTGGCCTCATATCCTTGCCCCGCAGCCGAGGGACGGGGATGAAAATATTCCGGGCCAGAAAACCGTTGTGAAATAAGGCTTGACCCGACGATTGTGCCGTTCCGTATTATGACCGAACCATTGGCCTTGGCCGGGAATAATCCTTGGCCCAGGACCCAGACGGATAGTGGATAAAAGCCGCATAAAATTACGGCCAAGGATAATGTGGCGAGCAGCGAGATGCGGATTTCTCTATATATGTTTTTCATATCTACCTGTCCTCTCTCATCTTAGACGAGGTGAAGTGCATTCACAACGAAATCCACGAGCTTGATCCCGGGAAAGGGAGCGATGACGCCTCCAAGGCCATAAATCAGAAGATTGCGCCGAAGAAGCGCGCTGGCTCCCAACGGTCGGAAACGAACCCCGCGCAAGGCCAAAGGAATAAGGGCGACGATGATAAGAGCATTAAAGATCACTGCGCTCAGGATGGCGCTGAGCGGCGACTTGAGGCCCATGAGGTTGAGCGGAGCGATAACCGGGAACACGCTGGCCAGCATAGCCGGGAGAATAGCAAAGTATTTGGCCACGTCGTTGGCTATGCTGAATGTTGTCAGCGCCCCTCGTGTGATGAGCATCTGCTTGCCGATCTCAACGACTTCGATCAGTTTGGTCGGATTAGAATCGAGGTCGACCATGTTCCCGGCTTCTTTGGCGGCCTGTGTCCCCGTGTTCATCGCAACTCCCACATCGGCCTGAGCGAGCGCGGGCGCGTCGTTGGTGCCGTCGCCCGTCATAGCGACCAAATGCCCTGCGGCCTGCTCTTTCCGAATCAGCGTCAGCTTGTCTTCCGGTTTAGCTTCGGCGATAAAATCATCCACGCCCGCTTCTCTGGCGATGGCTGCTGCCGTGAGCGGGTTGTCTCCGGTAATCATCACCGTCTTGATCCCCATTGCTCTGAATCTTTCGAAACGGTCCTTGAGTCCGCCCTTGACAATATCCTTCAAATGAATAGCGCCCAGGACTCTGGTCCCTTCAGCAACCAAAAGCGGAGTTCCTCCGGAGAAGGAGATCAAGCTAACCATATCCAAGACCTCCGCAGAGCAAGACTTTCCGATGAAAGCCCTTATCGCGTCTGGGGCGCCCTTGCGAATTTGCCGGCCGCCAATGTCCACTCCGCTCATCCTTGTTTTGGCCGAAAAGGCGATAAATCTTGCGTTTGGTATCTCGGAGATCGAACGCCCCCTTAATCCGTATCGCTTGGCCAGGACAACGATACTCCTCCCTTCCGGGGTCTCATCGGCCAGGGAGGCAAGCTGGGTGGCATTGGCCAGTTCCTCGACCGAAACTCCAGGGGCCGGCCGGAACTCGGCGGCCTGCCGGTCCCCCAAGGTGATGGTCCCCGTCTTATCGAGCAGCAAAACATCTACGTCTCCGGCTGCTTCGACGGCTCGGCCGCTCATGGCCAAAACGTTCTTCTGGACCATGCGGTCTATTCCTGCGATGCCGATGGCATTAAGCAGGCCGCCGATCGTCGTGGGGATCAGGCAGACGAGGAGCGCCACGAGCACGGTGGCTGTAAAAGCCACGCCTGAATAAAGACCAAAAGGTTTCAAAGTGATGACTACGACCAGAAATATGATCGTCAGCGCTGAAAGGAGGATCGTCAGTGCGATTTCGTTCGGAGTCTTCTGGCGTTTGGCGCCCTCGATGAGTTTGATCATTCGGTCCAAGAAACTTTCGCCCGGGTTAGCGGTGACACGGACTTTGATCTTATCCGAAAGAACTCGCGTACCGCCGGTGACCGCACTGCGGTCGCCGCCCGCCTCGCGAATAACTGGGGCGGACTCTCCTGTGATGGCGGATTCATCTACAGTCGCCACCCCTTCGACGATTTCGCCATCGGCCGGGATGATTTCCCCAGCGGAAACAATGAAGAGGTCGCCCTTCCGCAGTCGTTCAGCCTGGGTTTTCTCAACAGTGCCGTCATCTTTCAGGCGGTTGGCTATAGTTCGAATGCGCGTCTTGCGGAGCTCCGCGGCCTGCGCTTTGCCCCGGCCTTCAGCCAGGGCTTCTGCGAAATTGGCAAAGAGCACTGTGAACCAAAGCCAGAGAGAGATTTGGAGAACAAATCCCATAGGCTCGTTTCCAGACCTGAAAAAAAGCCCGAGCGTAGTGATGATAGCTCCTACTTCGGTGACAAAGATGACCGGATTTTTCAGGAGCGAAAGGGGATTCAATTTTAAAATAGCATCGGCCGCCGCCCGTGTCATAATTTGACGGTTAAAGAGAGAATAGCTTCTTGCAGCCACGGCTTTTCACTCCTTCAATAAAGCAAGATCGATCCTGACATCAGGAAATGTTCGACAATGGGGCCAAGGGCCAAAGCGGGCAGGAACGTCAGAGCTCCGACGATCAGGATGGTAGCCACTAAAATGAATGTAAACATCAAACCTCCCACGGGAAAACTCGCTCCTGTCGGCGCGACCAATTTCTTCCTGGCCAAGCTTCCTGCCAGGGCCAGAACAGGCACCATCATGATAAAACGGCCAAAAAGCATGGCCAAGGCTAAGGTCGTATTGTACCAGGGGGTATTTCCGCTCAGCCCGGCAAAAGCACTGCCGTTGTTGCCCGTTCCGGAAGAGTAAGCATAGAGCATCTCGCTCAGGCCGTGAGGTCCAGAATTGTTCAACCCGGCCAGACCCCATTTGCTCACCGAGGCCCATGCCGAGAAGCAAAGAATGCTGAAGATCAAGATGAGCACAGCAAGCACGCTCACTTTGACATCATAGGACTCGATCTTTTTGCCCAGGTACTCAGGCGTTCGCCCTATCATCAAGCCAGTTAAGAAAATGGCCAGCACCACAAATATGAGCATCCCAAATAATCCAGCACCGACACCCCCAAAAACCACCTCGCCCAGCTGCATGTTGAGCAAAGGGATCATCCCTCCCAGAGGGGTGAACGAGTCATGCATCGAGTTCACCGCCCCGCAGGACGCATCCGTAGTGATCGTGGCAAATAAGGCCGAATTGAAAACCCCAAAACGCACCTCCTTCCCTTCCATATTTCCGTCGGCGGGATCCACGCCAAGGGCCTGCAATCGTGGATTGCCCGCGCTTTCGGCCCGCCAGCAGACCAGGAGGGCAGCAACAAAGAGAATAAGCATGGCAGCCCAGACTGCCCAGCCATGCCTTTGGTTTTTTACTTTTCTTCCGAGGTAATACGTCAGACTGCTGGGGATGAGGAAAATAGAGAGCATTTGAATGAAGTTGGAGAGAGGAGTCGAGTTCTCATACGGATGAGAGGCGTTGGCATTGAAAAACCCGCCGCCGTTCGTGCCCAGCATCTTGATCGCGACCTGAGAAGCTGTCGGACCCTGAGGGATGGTCTGTGTCTCATCTGTTTTATCTTGAACAAGCGAGGATTCAACACGACTCGCTTTCACATAAGGCTTGAAGTTCTGGACGATCCCTTGCGATCCCAGAAAAAGAGCAAAGATTAGGCAGATCGGGAGCAGGAGATAGAGATTGATCCGGATGAGATCGACCCAGAAATTCCCGACGGTTTTGGCCGCATTCCGGGCGATGCCTCGCACGAGGACCGCCGCCACGCCAATGCCCACGGCTGCTGAAACAAAGTTATGGAATGTCAGGCCGACCATTTGGGAGAAATAGGATAGGGTAGTCTCACCCCCGTAATTCTGCCAATTTGTATTGGTCGTAAAACTGGCCGCGGTGTTGAAAGCGAGGTCTGGGCTAACCGGGCCAAATCCTTGAGGATTCAGCGGAAGAATATGCTGGAGCCGGAGGAGGCCATAGCTGAACAATAATCCGACCAGGCTGAACGCGAGAAGAGATAGGCTATACTGTTTCCAGTCTTGCTCTTTGGCGGGGTCCAAACCGAAAAGACGATAGAAGAGCCGCTCCATGGGTTTGATGACCGGGTCCAGAAAAGTTTTTCCTCGCGGTTCTAGGACACGGACAAGATACAGACCGACCGGTTTGGTGAGGAGCAGGAGAACCAGGATATAGAATGTAAGTTGAATCCAGCCATAAAAGTCCATAGGCCTATTCCTCTGTCAAAACTTCTCGGGCCGAAGGATCGTGAAAAATAAATACGCGAGCAAAAGAAGTCCGATGATGATTCCCAGAATATTTGTCATCTTTCAAAGCCTTTCACAAGCGCGGGCATAGAGATAGCAGAGTCCGAAAAAAACGACCGAGATCAAGATATAGATAAGATCGGTCACGGGCGAATCTCCTTTTTCGGAACGCGGTCTGCCCTTCTGACGGTGAATATAAAGGTGGACCCTTGTCCTTCCTGGCTTTCCACGCCGACCGTTCCGGCGTGGGCCTCTACGATCTCCTTGACAATGGCCAGCCCGAGTCCGGCTCCTGTCTCTGTCCCCTGGTCGGGGACACGGAAGAACGGCTCAAAGATTCTTGGAAGATACTTGCTGGGAATGCCCCTGCCGGTGTCTGAGATGGAGAATTGCACCCATTCCTCGTCGGCCTTTGCTCTAAGAGTAATTTTGCCCCCTGGGGACGTATATTTGAACGCGTTTGAGAGCAGGTTGCTAAAAACATGGTTGATACGAGTCGGGTCAGCCAAGACTTCCGGCAGATCTTCGGGAAGCTCAATGCTCAAGGTCAGCCCCTGGTCTTGGGCCGTTCTTCGAAACGGTTCCAGAGCTTCCAGGGCCATCGAGCGAGCGGAGACGGCATGGAATTCCATCTGATCCCGGCCGGATTCGATCCGGCTGATATCCAGAAGGTTGTTGAGGATGCTGTGCAGCCGGTCGCTGTCTTC
>CAZOKP010000079.1:8204-11888 GCA_964580435.1 uncultured Eubacteriales bacterium | reverse complement strand
GTGGGCTGGAGCTGTTCTACTTGAAATATGCCTCGAGGAAGAAGGTCAATGCCGCCAAAGTGGCCACGGCCAGGAGGCTGCTGACGATTATCTATACGATCCTCAAAGAGAGCCGCAACTATGTGCCTTTTCATAAAAGCGAATAGGAATGAAAAAATCCGGCTGCCTTCAGATTGCATCTAACGGGCCTGGGGGTCGCGTTCCCTAATAGAGGTTAAGGAGCCGGAACCTGAAATAACAGTGTGTGCGTCGTGGCACGAATAGAAGATTGGTTGCTCAACCGATGAAAAGAAAGGAGAAAAGAAAGATGGGCTAAAATATTGCTTGCATCACATCATCATAGAAGATGCGATTATAGCTGGTTTTCAGTTGGCGGGAACGGAGAGTCTGTGATAGAATTGCTCCAAAGAGGCCATCATGAAAAGCCATCATAAAGCTAAAATTCTCGTCGTGGATGATGAAGAAAACATCCGCAAATCCCTTAAGATGATCCTAGAATACGAAGGTTATCAGTTCCTTGAAGCGTCGTCAGGAGAGGAAGCCATCGCCCTCATAGAGGAAATGATCGACCTGGACCTTGTCCTGCTGGACATCAAGATGCCGGGCAAAGACGGGCTGGAGGTGCTTGCGGAGGTCAAGAAGCGTCCCTATTCCCCGGAAGTCATCATGATCTCCGGGCAGGGGACAATCCAGGCGGCGGTCGAAGCAACAAAGGCAGGGGCCTTTGAGTTCCTGGAGAAACCCCTGCACAGGGACAGGGTCCTGCTGAGCATCCGCAACGCTCTCAACCAGAACATACTGAGGCAGGAATGCCAGGACCTGCGCAAAAAAGCCGAAAAAAAGTATGAACTCATCGGCAACCATCCCTCCATGAAGCAGCTCTGGAAAGAGATTCTCAAAACGGCTCCGACCAACGCCACCGTGCTCATCCACGGGGAAAGCGGCACAGGAAAGGAGCTCGTCGCCAGGGCCATCCACAGCCACAGCCTCAGGGCGAAAGAGCCGTTCGTCCAGGTCAATTGCGCGGCCATTCCCGAAGAACTGATCGAAAGCGAGCTCTTCGGCCATGAAAAGGGAGCCTTCACCGGCGCCACGGAGCGAAAATCCGGCAAATTCGAACAAGCCGACGGAGGGACAATTTTTTTGGATGAGATCGGCGACATGAGCCTCAAAACACAGTCCAAGGTGCTTCGCGTCCTCGAGGAAGGCGAGGTCCAGAGAGTCGGCTCCAACAAGATCAGCAAGGTCGATGTCCGCGTGATCGTTGCAACAAATAAAGACCTGAAGCAAGAGATCAGCGAGGGTAAGTTCCGGGATGACCTTTATTTCCGGCTCAATGTCGTCCCAGTCTACTCCCCGCCGCTCAGGGATAAAAAAGAGGACATTCCACTTCTTGTAGAGTATTTTAGCCGCAACTTTGCCGAGGAAAATAACTTCAAGATGAAGAAATTTTCTGAAGACGCCCTCCAAGCGATGATGACGTATCCCTGGAAAGGAAACATTCGGGAGCTCAAGAACGTGGTGGAGCGCCTGCTTATCATGACCGAGGCAGAAATCATCGAAAAAAAGCACCTGCCCGGCCAGGTCAGGGGCGAGGCAAAAACCAATCTTCCTGATAGCGCCAAGATCAAGACCCTTAAGGATTTCCGGGAGCTGGCAGAGAAGGACTTCATCCTGGCCAAGCTGGAGAAGAACAATTGGAATATCTCTCAGACGGCGAGGGAAATCGATACCCCACGCAGCAACCTGTACAAAAAATTAGCTCAGTACGGCATCAAGATCAAAGTGGGAGTGAGCGAGGCGGCCGCTCCTTCTTCTGCGGCGGAGAAAAAAGGGTAGGGAAAGCCCCGACTCTGTGGAGAGCCCGCTCCAAGAAGGCGGGCCGGGCTCGGGAGATTTCCCCGGCCGCAAAAAATAACCTCTATGAATAACCGGCCCATTATGGTATAAAGATAGCGGTTGGAGTGGGCGAGGCGGTTGCTCCTTCTTCTCTAGCGGAGAAGAAAGGGGAGGAAAGTCCGAACTCCACAGGGCAGGATGGTCGCTAACAGCGACTCCGAGCGATCGGAGGAAAGTGCCACAGAAAACACACCGCCGAAGGGGAGGGGCGACTCTCTCCTGGCAAGGGTGAAAAGGCGAGGTAAGAGCTCACCGTCCTGATGGCGACATCAGCAGCCTGGTAAACCCCATCCGGAGCAAGACCAAACGAGCCCCATTCTGGGATGGCCCGTCCCACGGGGTGGGTAGGTCGCTCGACCTTTTGAGCAATCAAAAGGGAAGACAAATAACCGCCGCCTGCGCAAGCGGGAGACAGAATTCGGCTTACGGCCCGCTCCAGCCATTTTGCAATTCTCCCCTTTCTGCCCTCGGGGGGCGGAAAATTGCTGGCGGGGGTTTGACCTCTGCCCTTCCAAAGGTAACCTCAGTTAACCTCATGGCTCTACTGCAAGCGCAGTGGACATCTCCTGCTTTCGAGCAGTATTGACACCTTCTTTTATGGGGGTGTATGATTATTTACGCCGGAGAAGGGGAGAACCGCGAGGAAGCTGCAGATGATGCTTTCGAGCCAACAAACAAGTTCTTGTCCCCTTGCAGAACCAGCAGAGGGCGTGGGGATGCCGGACGTAGGCGAAGCAGCCCTCCCAAGGCTGCCTTTCCGCGGTCCCTTCGGGCCCGGCCTGGCCCATCATTTCCTCCTTGACGCACTGCGTGTCCGGCTGACGGCGTACCCGCGCCTCAAGCCCATCGTTCTGGCCTACTTTGTCACGTTCCGCTGCGACCTCGCCTGTTCCTATTGCGGCTACGTGCAGCGCGCATACCGTCAGCTCCACCCCGAGGTGGGCACAGCCGACGCCTTTCGCATCCTCGAGATCAGCCGGCAGGGGTCTCCAAGCCTGGCCCTTTCTGGCGGCGAACCACTCATCCGTGAGGACATCGTGGAGATCGTGCGGCACGCCCGCGCCCTGGGCTTCCGTCCGATCTCAGTCTTCACCAACTCGCTCCTGCTGCCGCGCCGGGAGGCCATCCTAGACCTCGTGGACTTCCTCCAGATCAGTCTGGACACGCTGGACGAGGACGCCCAGGACCGTGTGTTCGGGCGGCCTGGGGCGGGTCGTGAGGTCCAGGACCGGATCCGGCACTACGCACGGCGGCAGGCGCAGCGGGGCTTCCGCCTCAATGTCAACTGCGTGATCAGCCCCGAGAACGTCGAAGAAGTGCCGGGCGTCCTTGAGTTTGTGGTCCGGAACGGCGTGCGCCTCTCGGTTTGTCCCGAACTCGACGAGCGAGGCATGCCGGTTCCGGGGCTCCTCGAGCCCGGGACTCGTGAACGCTATAAGCGGCTGCTGGACCAATTGCTGGCTCACAAGTCGAGCCGCAACACTCTGGTCGACACCCGGCCCTTTCTTCAGCACCTGCGCGACTTCCGCCCGATGAGGTGTTATCCTGATGTCGTGCCCCGGGTGTACCCGGACGGTAGCGTCCCAAGCCCCTGCCCCGCGCGCTCGGTTGGCTTGCTCAACCTACTCGCTGTCGGAAGGTGGAAAGAGCTGATGGCGAAGACGAAGAACGGAAGACCTGCGAGCTGCCGGCGGCCCTGCTTCCTTCCCTGCTACCTCGAGACCTCGCTGCTGGTGCGGCACCCGTTTGCGCTCCTCCGCGAGCTTCGGCACTGAGGAGGCCATG
>CAZOKP010000079.1:0-8104 GCA_964580435.1 uncultured Eubacteriales bacterium | reverse complement strand
GGCCATGCCGCCCGGAGTAACGACAAGGATCCTTGACGAAGACGTAGAGCCCATCGACTTCAAGGCCGAAGCCGATCTTGTGGGCGTCTCCTTCATGACCTATAACGCACCGCGCGCCTACGAAATCGCCGACGAGTTCCGCCGCCGCGGACGGACCGTCATCTTCGGCGGCTACCACCCTAGCTTCCTCCACGAGGAGGCGACGGTCCACGCGGACGCGGTGTGCATAGGAGAGGCGGAGGGTTGCCTCCCAAGGATGATCTCCGACTTCCGCGCAGGCCAGTTGCAGCCGATCTATCGGAGCGCGCCGGTCGACCTCCGCGGCCTCCCGGTCCCTGACCGGAGCCTGATCCGTCACGCCGCCTACGTGACCTCTGATGCGGTGCAGGCCACCCGCGGCTGCCCCTACGCCTGCAGCTTCTGTTCGGTAACCGCCTTCGCCCGCTACGTCTTCCGCACTCGGCCTGTAGCCGAAGTGATCGACGAGCTGCGCGGGTTGGGACGGTGGCTGTTGTTCCTGGACGACAATATCATCGGAGACGTGGACTACGCGAAGGAACTTTTCGCGCGTATGATCCCCCTGCGCCGGCGCTGGTTCAGCCAGTGCGGCTTGCACATCGCCCATGACCCGGAGCTGCTCCAGTTGGCCGCGGCGAGCGGCTGCGGCGGGTTGTTTGTCGGCCTCGAGTCGCTATGCGATGACAACCTTAGGGCCTGGCGCAAGCCCAACCGCGCCCGGGACTACGTGCGTGGGATAGCCCGGCTGCACGATGCAGGGATCGGCGTCTACGCCGGGTTCGTCTTCGGCATGGACGGCGACGGCCCCGATGTGTTCGAACACACCCTCAATTTCCTGGAGGAATCAAGGATAGATGCCCTTCAGGCCACGATCTTGACTCCTTTCCCTGGGACGCCGCTCTTCAACGATATGGAGCGCCAAGGGCGCATCCGGACCCGTGACTGGGCTCTTTACGATTTCGGCCACGTGGTCTTCGAGCCCAAGGGGATGAGCCCGGAGGCGCTGCTTGCGGGCCAGAACTGGGTGCAGAGCCGGTTCTACTCCCGCAGGGCCACTTGGCGTCGAGTCGCCCGGGCCTTCGGGTACCTGGCTCCCTCGGTCGTGCTCCACGCCATTGCTCCGCTTAACCTGGGCTATCGCCTCCGCCATCGCGCCTACGGAACCTTCGAGAAGGGACGATATTTCAGAGGACCTGGACTTGCCTCGGGCCTCGGCGCGACCGCGGCGCCAGGACCTTGAAGCTGTAGGCAATCATGTGCTGTTTGCAGTCAAAATCCAGCGCCCGTTAGGGCTAGCTCAACGGCTTTCTCAAAAGGAAGGGGCCTGATTTCGGGGAAGAATTTCTTGGCGTTGGTGTTCGTGATGACCGTCTCTGATTTTAGTCCATCGACTAGGGCCCGGGCGATTCGATACGGGACAGGAGCGAAGAGGATTAGCCACAGGGACGACAGCCTCGGCGTCAGCAAGGGGACGGGAATGACGCGCCTCCGTAATCCCATGGCCCGGGCCGTTTCGAGGAGCATCTCTTTGAAAGTCATCCGTTCGGAACCGATATCGACCATCAGGTTACCCGTGGCCTCGACTCCTTTGGCGTCGACGAGATATCTGATCACATCATGAACGCTGATCGGCTGGGTCATAGTGCCCACCCAGCGAGGCGTAGTCATCACCGGAATCTTGTGGACGAGGTGGCGGATGATCTCGAAGCCGGCGCTTCCGGCGCCGATGATTATTCCCGCCCTCAGCCAGATGGTTTGGATGCTCTGCGGACGGGAGCTCAAGATTTCACCGGTCTCGATCCGGCTCAAGAGGTGCCGGCTTGCTGTAGCCGGATTCCCTAATCCCCCAAGATAAACAATCCTCCTGACTTTTTCCTCGATCGCAACTTCTAAAAAATTCCAGGCGCTCAGCCGGTCCAGTTTCTCGAAGTCAGCACCGGCGACCATGGAATGGATGAGATAGTAAGCGACATCTATACCCCTCAGCGCCAGCCGCATCGAATTCTTGTCAAAGGTGCTCCCTTCGGCGACCTCGGCGCTCGGAAGTGTGCTTCCCAGAAATTTTCTCTTATCTCTGACAAGAAGCCTCAACCGAACAGCAGGATCTTTTTCCAGTTCTTCCCGGAGTTTCCCGCCGATGTATCCGGTCGCTCCCGTCAAAAGGATGTTCATTTTGATGAGTATTTCGATATGAATAATATAATACGGCCAGACCGAAAGCCAGAATATTTGTTCTTAGGTAAAGCTCACAACAAGGGAAGAGAGGCGACAGCGTGTTTGATGAGGACCAGAATGTTACCCGGAAATATGCCCAGCTGGAGCACGCCGTAGAGGCAAAGGAAGAGGACCAGGAAGAGGGCCGGATTTTCGATGTCGATATCAACTTCGCCTGAAGGATCTCTCATGTACATGTAAACAATGATCCTTAGATAGTAAAAAACGGAGACAAGGCTGGCGAGCACGCCGATGATAACCAAAGGCACTAGGTTTGCTCGAACCGCAGCGCTGAAAACATAGAACTTGGCCAGGAAACCGGCGGTGGGGGGGAACCCGGCCAAAGAGAAGAGAAAGACTGCAAAAGTTGCGCCGATCCAGGGATACTTAAATCCGATCCCGGCAAAATCCTCGAGCTCAAGGTACTCTTTCCCTTTTTTGCTCAACCCGATGACGGCGGCAAATGCTCCGATGTTCATGAAAAGATAGGCCGTGAGATAGAAGACCAGGCCGGCGTTATCCTTGGCCAGGATAGCCACTAAGATATATCCGGCATGGGCGATGGAGGAATAAGCAAGGATTCGCTTCACGTTGGTCTGCCTGAGGGCCACCAGGTTTCCGATGACCATGGTCAGGACGCTGATCACCCAGAGAACCCAGAAGATCAGGCTCGCCTCTTCGGAGGCCGACCAGAAATTGAGGAATATCCTCAGCAGGACGGCAAAACCCGCGGTTTTTGGGCCCACCGAAAAGAATGCGGTCACAGGAGTCGGAGCACCTTCATAGACATCGGGCGTCCACATATGGAACGGGACGAGGGCGATCTTGAACCCAAACCCGACGATGACCAAGGCCAGGCCCGCAAGTGACAGAAAACCCGCCGCCGAGCCCGCTCTAAAATAATCGATGATGACCGGAATCTTCAGGGATTGCGAAGCGCCGTATAGAAAAGCGAGCCCGAGGACGAGAAAAGCGCTGGCAAAGCCTCCGAGGAGAAAATATTTGAGCGCCGCCTCTCCTGACCTCGCGTCCTTTCTTCTTAGCCCCGCCAGGGCGTAACAAGAAATAGACAAGACCTCCAACCCCAGGAAGATGACCAGCAGGTCAGAAGAAGAGGTCATGATCATCATGCCGGAGAGCGCCAAAAGCAGAAGCGCAAAAATCTCGCCGTGATTGGCGTCCTGGGAGGAGATGTATTTCAGGCATAACAGAATAATGAAGGCGACGGCAACACAAAAAAGGAGCGCGAGGAAAAGCGCCAGATTATCGAGAGAGAGAGCCTGGCCAAAATAGGAGTAATCTTTGTTCCAGAAGCGGACGCACAAGAACCCGCAGGCGATGAGAAAAAGGATGGAAAGGTAGCCGAGATAGCTCTTATTCTCTCTTTTCAGAAAGACCTCAAGAACGAGGACAAGAAGGGCTCCCGCCACAATGACGATAAGAGGGAAGAGCGCGGCGATGTTACTCATTACCCTTTTTCTCCTGGCGAGTCTTTTCCTTGGAGACTATTTGTTCCCAAGGAACAACCCGGTTTTGCACCTCCCGGACAAACACTTTTTCCCGATTGCGGATCCTGTTGAGCAGGTGGTTGACAGACGTGTCCATCTTTCTCAGAAAGGACTGCGGATAGATGCCCATCCAGAACATCATCATGATGATGGGCACAAAATAGGCGATCTGCCGTCCGTTCATATCTTTAAAAGACAGGATCTTCTCGTTCTTGACCGGGCCGTGCATCACCCTCTGATACATCCACAGCAGATAAGCGGCGGCGAGAATAACCGTCGTTACAGCCAGATAGGCGTAAATCTTATTGCTCTGGAAAACGCCGAAGAGGCAGAGGATCTCGCCGACAAACCCGTTCAGGCCCGGGAGACCGACCGAGGAGAGCATGCAGACAAGGAAGAAGGCGGCAAAAACGGGCATCTGGCTGGCAACCCCGCCGAAGTCTTTGATCAGCCGAGTGTGGGACCGTTCATAAAGGATACCGACGATCAAGAACAGGGCGCCCGTGCTCAGTCCATGATTCAGCATTTGGTAGATGGCGCCCTCGATACCCTCCTGGTTTAGAGAAAACACGGCCAGCATGATGAGCCCCATGTGGCTGACGCTCGAATACGCCACCAGAGACTTGATGTCTTTCTGGACAAGGGCCATCAGGCCGCCGTAAATGATCCCAATCAGACTGAGGATGGCCAGGAGGGGCAAAAATTTCTCCAGCGCGTCGGGAAAGAGCGGCAGGGCAAACCTGAGGAATCCGTATGTTCCCATTTTCAGCAGAACGGCTGCCAGGATAACAGAACCGGCGGTCGGCGCTTCCACGTGAGCGTCAGGCAGCCACGTATGGAAGGGGAACAACGGCACTTTGATGGCAAAAGCCAGGGCGAACCCCAAGAAGAGCCAGCCCTGGACCTGCGGATTAAGGATAAGCTGATAGTAATCGAAAATATTGAACGAATAGACGCCAGTCGCTTTATAGTAAAAAGAATAGAGGACAAAGATGGACACGAGCATGAGGAGGCTTCCGAACATGGTCATGAGGACGAACTTGAGCGTGGCGTAAACGCGCCTCGGCCCGCCCCAGACGCCTATCAGGAAATACATCGGAATAAGCATTGCTTCCCAGAAAACATAGAACAGGAAGAGGTTGAGGGAGACAAAAACGCCCAGGATTCCCGTTTCCAAAAGGAGCATGAAGAGAAGATACTCTTTGACCCTTTTCTGGATGTATGTCCAGGAAGAGAGCACGGCGATCGGAAACAAGAATGTCGTCAGCAGAACGAGGAGCAGGCTGATACCGTCTATTCCCAAATGATAATTGATGCCATAGCCGAGCCACGCCGCCTTCTCCACGAACTGCGGCTCCGGGGTCGTCGAGTCAAAATTGAAATAGAGGGCAAGGGAAACAAAGAATGCGACGAGCGTGAAGACGAGGGCAAGGTAGCGCTGGAAATTTTTCCTTTCAGCGGGGACGAAAATGAGCAGGATGGCTCCCAGGAGCGGCAAAAAAGTCACGATGCTCAGCACGGGAATATTCATTTTCTAAAGCAGCAAATATCCTAAAAATAAAATTACGCCCAAGAGCAGGGCTAGAGCGTAATCTTTAACCAGTCCGCTCTGGAAGAAACTCAGAGCTTTACCCGTAAACCCTGTCGCCGCCGCCGTCCCGTTGATGGTCCCGTCAATGACCTTGAGGTCGAAATTGTCATAAACAGCTTCTGATCCCTTAACCGTGGGGTTAACGAAAACGGCATTGTAGATTTCGTCGACGTAATATTTGTTATAGAGAAGCTTATAGACTTTGGGAAATCGAGAGACCAAACGATGCGGCGACTGGGGAGACTTCAGATAGAAAACGGAGGCGATGTAGATCCCGCAGAGAGCCACCGCCGCGGAGATCAAGATGAGCAGCCATTCCATGCTCATGGTCAGGCCGGCCTCATGGCCCGGCTTGATCACCGGCTCCAGGAATCGAGTGAACAGGTTGGCTTTTTTGCCAAGGACAACAGGAAGCCCCACATATCCGGCCACAACTGAAAAAAAGGCCAGGATGATGAGCGGCATGGTCATGACCCGCGGCGATTCATGAAGGTGGGCTTTGGCCTGAGAATCCAGGCGCTCCTGGCCGAAGAAAGTCAGGAAGATCAAGCGGAACATATAAAAGGCCGTCAACACGGCGCCCATAATTCCAAGGGCCCAGATAAAATACTGGCGCTGGGCAAAAGCATGGGTCAGGATAGCATCCTTGGAAAAGAATCCGGACAAGAACGGAACGCCGGCGATGGCGATAGCGCCGATCAGAAAAGTCGGGTAGGTGAGGGGGAGATATTTTCTGAGCCCCCCCATCTTCCTCATATCGAGCTCGCCGGAGAGGGCGTGCATGACGCTTCCGGCCGCAAGGAACAAGAGGCTCTTGAAGAAGGCGTGCGTATAGAGATGGAACATGCCGGCCGCATAAGCCCCCACGCCGCAGCCGATGAACATATAGCCGATCTGAGATATGGTTGAATAGGCCAGCACCCTCTTGATGTCGTTCTGGGTCAGAGCCATGGTCGCCGCATAAATGGCCGTCAGAGCTCCCACGAGAGCCACGACCTGAGCGGCCACTCCAGATAAGGTAAAAAGAAGGTTCATCCGCGAGACCATGTACACGCCGGCTGTGACCATAGTTGCGGCATGGATGAGGGCGCTCACCGGGGTCGGGCCTTCCATGGCATCGGGAAGCCAAACATAAAGGGGAATTTGGGCCGATTTTCCCGTCGCCCCGACAAACAAAAGAAGCGCAATCAGAGTGGCAAGCCCTGGCGTGATAGCGCCTCCACCAATGGCCTCATTGATCGTCTTGAACTCGCCGCCCCCAAAATTAACCAGGATGAAAAAGATGCCCAGAATAAAGGCGGCATCCCCAATGCGGTTGACGATGAACGCCTTTTTTCCAGCGCTGGCCGCTGATTCTTTCTCAAACCAGAATCCGATCAGCAGATAAGAACAAAGACCGACTCCCTCCCAGCCGACGAACATCAGAACTATATTGGAGGCCATGACCAAGATGAGCATGGCAAAGGTGAAGAGGTTCAAATAGGTGAAGTACCTCGTATAGCCCTTGTCATGGGCCATGTAGCCCACGGAGTAGACATGGATGAGGAAACCCACCCCCGTAACTACCAGGGCCATGATCGTGGATAGGGGATCAAGCTGGAAGGAGAGGTTGGCGCTGAAAACACCAGAGACAATCCAGCTAAAAAGCGTCTTGACGAGCGGCAGGTTTTCGGGAGAGACCTTGAGGAGTCCCAGGAAAGACACGACGGAGATCACGAACGAGGCCAAGACCGAGAGGCAGGCTTGATAAGAGACGTATTTCTTGGGAAGCCATTTTCCAAAAACGGCCAGAATAAGAGCGCTGGCTCCTGGAATGAACGGAATGAGCCAGAAGTATTCAGTCATCCTATCCCTTCATCAAGCGTATGTCTTCGGTTTTAATCGACTTTTTTTGCCTGAAAACCAGGAGGATGATGGCCAGGCCAACAGCTGCCTCTGCGGCCGCGACTGTGATGATAAAGAAAACAATTACTTGGCCATGCAGTGAACCAGCGGACTTCGCCAGCGCGATAAAAGCCAGGTTCGCAGAGTTAAGCATGATCTCTACGGCCATGAACATCGTGATTAAGTCTCTTTTGATAAAAAAGGCGATAATCCCCAGGGCAAAAAGAACGATGCTGAGGATTAAGAAATAACTCACGGGAATCATTCCTTTGCCCCCTTCTTCACCAGGACGATGGCGCCGACCAGAGCGGCTATAATCAAAATAGACGTGATCTCAAAAGGATACAGGTAATCCGTGAAAAGGAGACGGCCGAGCTCGGTCGGAGTGCCGGTCTTTTCTCCTCCCGTCCGGCCTAGAGCAGAGAACGTGCCCCTGACGGCCAGGATGAGTTCCACAAGCAACACGATCGCCAGGCCGCTCGAAAAAAACAGCGTCCATTTCTTTTTTTCCCGCGCGATTCCCTGCCGGAGATTGATCATCATGACGACAAAAATGAACAGGACCATGATGGCGCCGGCATAAATGATGATCTGGACAGCGGCGATGAAAGGCGCATCCAAAAGCCCGAAGAGGCCGCCGAGACAGGCGAAGGCCAGGACTAGGAAAAGCGCGTCATGGGCTTGATTCTTGGAGATGATCATGGCCAGGACGGAGCCAACGCAAGTGATAGCTAAAAGGAAGAAAAGAAAAGCGGCCATTTTTTGGCTTTTCATTATATTCATTGCTTTTTAGACAGTCAATAAAATTCTCGGGACACGCAAAATTTTGGGGACATGAATGGAATTTCTGAATCCCGTGTCGTGTCCCCAAAATTTTCGGCAGCGTCTC
>CAZOKP010000078.1:1202-12548 GCA_964580435.1 uncultured Eubacteriales bacterium | reverse complement strand
AGGACCTTTGCAAGTTATAGATATATAAGGACTTAGAGTTTCGTGACAGCCACCGTCCTTAGTCGTAGTTAGGCGGTTTTAGTCAAACTTGGTCGCAACAAGGGAACAAGGGCGAAGTCTGCCTTCCTCGAATTGACTTCTCATTTTCGCGGTGATATAGGTAAGACCATAATAGACTGGGGAGAGATAAAAGTCAGTGGGAAGTTATTCAACTGCGTGCTATTGGCAGAGCTTTTGCCCTCCCCAAATCTATGAACCACTTTAAAAGGAGGGTTCATATGAAACGCATTTCTATTGCAGTCTGCGTGGTTGTCTTGGTCTCGGCAGTCGCCGTCCAAGTGCAACCTCAGGCCGACCAACCCACCGGTGTGGTTAATATAGATAGCTTCAAGATCCCGTACTATGTCGAAGGGACGGGAATCCCCTGTATGGTTATTAACGATGCTATAGCGATGAGGCGGGCGTTATCAAAAGAATTGAGAAAGCATTTCAAATTCATCTTCATGAATCCAAGAATGAATGTGCCATATGATAAATCCTTCGATATTAAGAACATCACACTGGACACGTTGTTGGATGATATTGAACTTATCCGTAGGACGGTGGGTGTTGAAAAACTCTGTATATTTGGACATTCCGTTAACAGTCTGACGGCGTTTGAATATGCCCGAAAATATCCAGAACATGCGACTCATGTCATCATGAACGGCACAGGGCCATTTGAGGGTGACAGAGCAAGAAAAGTAGCCGCTGAATACTGGGAGTCCAAAGCTTCAGATGAGAGGAAAACAATTCTTAAACAAAACTGGGAGAAGAGAAAGGATGAAATCGCTAAAATGCTTCCTGGTCAGGCAGGCATGCAAACCTATATTACGAACGGCCCTATGTACTGGTATGATCCGAAAACCGATTGTTCCTGGCTGTTTGCGGGAGAAAAATGGAATGATGAGGTCTGGAACCAGCTTTTCGATGTGATTATGGTGAATTATGACATCACCTTAAGAGGACAAACTCAGGTGCCCATCTTTTTATCTCTCGGACGCTATGATTATGACTCGCCTTATATCATGTGGGACGGAATTAAAGAGAAATTTCCAAATCTCAGCTATAACCTTTTCGAGAAAAGTGGCCACTGGGCGTTTCTGGAGGAGCAGGAGCTGTTTGATAAAAGACTCATCGAGTGGATCAAGAGTCATTGAGCTCTTGTAACATATAAAGTCCTAATGGGACCCTCCCCGAGGTTGAGGATGCCAGGAAGAGGCCGGCTGTTTCTTGTTTTTAGCCTGCGTCACTTAAACTGAGCCATTTTTAGCGATTTTGTCCACTCCGTGTCCACACGGGGGGAGGTCTGTTTTCAGTTGACTATCCTCCCCATTCCTTGATAACCTTTAGCCACACCTGATAAAAGGGACGATAAGTGGCCATGAAGTGCCCGAAATGTCATTCTGAGAATCCCGAAACCATAAAGTTCTGCGGCGAATGCGGAACACAGCTATTGCCGTCTGGAAAGATCATTTTCCTTACTAATAGTTTAGAAGCATGCAAGACGTAGAATAATCTCTCTCCCCCAGAGGGCGAGGCGGGACATCATTCGTAAGGGAAGAACAGATGCGACTATATCTGATAAACCCATGCTATCCGCCAGTGAACGCTACCGAGTCTAAAAAAAGCTACGGGAACCAGTTTCGCATTTGGAAGCCGCTCAGCCTTTTGATCGTGGCTGGCCTAACCCCTCCCGAGTGGGACATCACCGTGATTGACGAGAATCTTGGTGTACCCAACTATATGAATATGTCCCGCCCCGACCTGGTTGGAATAACCGCCTTCAGCGCACAAGCGAATCGTGCCTACAAAGTAGCAGAGGAGTTCCGCAGTCGAGGCGTGCCGACAGTGATGGGCGGCATGCATGCGACCATGCGTTCAGCGGAAGCCTTGGAGAAAGTGGACGCCGTTGTCAGGGGCGAAGCCGAGAGCGCCTGGGCGAATGTTTTGGATGATGTCCGGAAGGGCGCTTTGAAGCGGGTTTATGTTGGCACTTGGTTAGAAATGAACAAAGTCCCACTGGCCCGGCACGATCTCTTGCCACGCGGTTATCACTTGGGGGCAATCCAGACCACACGCGGTTGCCCGCTCAATTGCACCTTCTGCAGCGTCACAGCGTTTAGCGGCGGTCGCTTTCGGCACCGCCCGATTGAGGATGTAGTGCACGAGTTTAAATCTATTCGGGAAAAGTATGTCCTGATCGTAGACGACAACCTTATCGGCACCCGTAAGGACCATATCGCCCGCACAAAGGACTTATTCCGGGCCATTATCCGGGCAGACCTGGGCAAGAAGTGGGTTGCCCAAGTGACGCTTAATATAGCTGAGGACGAAGAACTTCTCAGACTGGCGGCAAAGGCCGGTTGCTTTGGTGTCTATATCGGGTTCGAATCGCCGAATGAAGCAGGACTGAGGGAGCTCAATAAGGAGTTCAACATCCGGAAAGGCTCCAATATCAGGGGATCAGTCCGGCGGATACACCGCCACGGCATTCTCGTGGTCGGTTCATTTATCATGGGGCTTGATGTTGATGAACAGGGAATCGGGGCGCAGATCGCCGCTGCGGCTCGTCGCTATGGCCTGGATTTTATCAATGTGCTCTTCCTGACGCCCTTGCCGGGCACACGCCTGTGGCAAAAGATGGAATCAGAAGGGCGCATCATCGCCGGGGAATTTCCTGAAGACTGGAAATATTACACGCTGACTTTCCCTGTAGGCAGGTACGGTCACCTGTCCTGGGCCGAAATACTTAACGAGAATGAGGCCTGCTACCGGGCTTTTTACTCCTACCCGCGCATTGTAGGCCGGGTGTTCAGCAGCTTGTGGGGCCTGCACAAGCCTTTCAGGACATTAGTGAGCGCAGTGTTTAACTTCACTATGAGAAATAACATGGTGAAGAACTACCGTAAGAAATTCCAAGGTCTCGACTTGACCCGGGGTGAAGCCCAAGCGAAAAGAAATGAGAATTTCAACGATGTTTTTCTTTAAGCACCATTAAGCCAAATTAAGCGGGTTTAGGCAAGATCTGTTACACAGCTGTGACACGGGGAGAAGCCCTGCTTTCCTCAAATTGACTTCTTATTTTCGTAGTGCTATAGGTCTAAGCATAATAGATTGAGGAGGCATTAAGGTCAGTGAGAAGTGAAGTAACTTCGGGCCGTTAGTAAGCCTGGCTAAATTCCCCCCAAATCTATGAATCACATTAAAGGAGGGTTTTCATGAAACGCATTGCTTTTGCGGTCAGCGTGGCAGTCTTGGTCTTCGGAGTTGCTGTCCTGGCTCAGACACAGAGCGAGAGCGTAGAGCAGGAACTCCTGAAGCTTGAGCAGCAGTGGACTGATGCCTTGGTCAAGCCCGACCTGGCATTTCTTGACAGGATTAAAGCCGACGACTACACGTTTACAGACCATGAAGGTTCGGTCTGGACAAAGGCCCAGAGTCTGGCGCTCCTGAAGTCCGGCGAGGATGTGATATCGTCCTGCGTGGCCGATGAGATGAAGGCTCGCGTCTATGGAGATGCGGCGGTTGTAACTGGCCGCAACACGACCAAAGAGACGTTTAAAGGAAAGGATATCAGCGGCCAGTATCGATGGACAGATACGTGGGTCAAGCATGCCGGACGTTGGCAGTGCGTGGCCACGCACGTTTCGAGGATAGCTCAGAAGTAGTCACAGACGTCTTCCGGGGATATTGGAGGGTCTTGCACAGACGTCTGGCATAAGATATTGGAGTCTGGCATCTCGTCGGGCTCATAACCCGGAGGTCGTTGGTTCAAATCCAACCCCCGCTACCACCCCCTTCTCCCTGTTCTCCCTGATTCTTAGACAGATTTCCTGATTTTCATTCTTAGCCTGAGTTACTTAAACTGAGCCATTTTTAGCGATTTTGTCCACAATTTATCCACACGGGTCTAAGTCTGTTTAAGGACACATGACTCTAGATCATGGTATCTAGGTTCGAATCCAGGCTTCCCAGCCGGCCTTATCTTGCCCTATTCTCCCCTGAAAATCCTAGATTTCCTCCTTTTTCCATTTTGAGCATCCGTACGCAAAATTAGGCGATTTTAAGCAAATTTGGTGACAAATTGGTGACAAAGGGAGAGGTCTAAATTCAATTGACTAAGCTCCTATTCCCTGTTAATCTTTAGCCACACCTGATAAAAGGGACCAAAAGTGCCCATCAAGTGCCCGAAATGTCATTCAGCCAATCCTGCTACATCCCGTTTCTGCGCCGAATGCGGAACTGAGCTCCTGCGTCCGACGGGCATTCCTTTCTCGCCGACCGAAACGCTCCAGGCTCCCCTCAAGGAATTGACCACAGGCTCTATCTTCGCCGGGAGATACCAGGTTATTGAGGAGCTGGGAAAGGGCGGCATGGGCAAAGTTTATAAGGTGCTCGACCAAGAGGTCAACGCCAAGGTTGCGTTGAAGCTCATCAAGCCGGAGATTTCAGCCGACATCGAGACCGTCGAGAGGTTCAGGAATGAGCTCAAGACCGCCCGCGACATCGCCCATAAAAATGTCTGTCGGATGTACGACCTGGGGAAGGAAGCGGGATCCTATTTCATCACCATGGAATATGTGCCCGGTGAAGACTTGAAGAGCATGATCCGGATGTCGGGACAATTGAGCGTGGGAACGGCCGTAGGCATAGCCAAGCAGGTCTGCGAGGGGCTGGCCGAGGCTCACCGGTTGGGTGTGGTTCATCGGGATCTGAAGCCCAGCAATATCATGATCGACAAAGAGGGAACCGTTCGGATCATGGATTTCGGGATCGCCCGGTCATTGAAGGTCAAAGGAATCACGGGCGCAGGGGTGATCATCGGGACGCCCGAATACATGAGCCCTGAGCAAGTCGAAGGAAAAGACGTCGATCAGAGGTCGGATATTTACTCACTGGGCATCATTCTCTATGAGATGCTGACCGGACGCGTCCCGTTTGAAGGGGATACGCCTCTCACTGTCGCAGTCAAACACAAAAGCGAAATGCCCCAGTCGCCGCGGGAGCGTAATGCGCAGATTTCCGAAGACCTCAGCCGTCTTGTCCTGCGTTGCTTGGAGAAAGATAAGGAGAAGAGGTACCAGAGTGTCGCGGAGCTCCGCTCCGAGCTGGACAGGATTGAGCAGGGGATTCCCACAACTCAGAGGATTATTCCCAGCCGAAGAGCGATCACATCCAGGGAGATCACCGTCAAGTTCAGCCTGAAGAAACTCTGGCTTCCCGCTCTCGCCGTTATTGCGCTCGTTGTGGCGGCTATCGCTTTATGGCAGCTTCTTCCTCACAGGAAAATAGTGCAGCCTCCATCCGATAAGCCCTCGCTGGCCATCATGTATTTCAAAAACAATACCGGCGACAAGAACCTTGATCATTGGCGGACGATGCTCGCCAACCTGCTGATCGCCGACCTCACCCAGTCGAAATATATCAGGATTTTGAGTGAGGATAAGCTCGTTAATATTCTCAGCCAGCTAAATCAGCTTGATGCACAGGCATATTCGTCTGAAGTCTTAAAGGAAGTCGCCACCTTGGGCGGAGTCAATCACATCTTGCAGGGGGCTTATGCCAAGGCAGGTGATGAATTCAGGATCAATGTCACGCTTCAGGAGGCGCGCAGCGGGGAACTCGTCGGGTCAGAGTCAGTCGCGGGCAAAGGCGAAGGAAGTATTTTCTCCATGGTGGATGAGCTGACCAGGAAGATAAAAACAGACTTTAATCTTTCCCAGACGCAAATTGCGTCCGACATCGACAAAGAAATCGGAAAAATCACGACCAGCTCTCCTGAAGCCTACGAGTATTACAGCGAAGGAAGAAAATATCATCACAGCGGAGATTACCGCCGGAGCATCGAGCTCATGGAAAAAGCCATCGCCATCGACCCACAATTTGCTATGGCTTATAGATCCATGGCGATGAGCTATAACAATCTTGCCCTTTTTTCAGAAAGAAAAAAATACATTCGGAAGGCACTGGAGCTATCCGACCGGCTCTCAGATGCGGAGCGATATCAAATCCAGGGAGATTTCTATTCTGATTCCGAAAAGACGCTTGATAAGGCCAGAGAGGCTTACAGCAAATTGCTCGAGCTTTATCCTGAGAACATTCTTGCCAGCTCAAATTTGGGCATTATATACAATAACCTGGAGGAATGGGATAAGGCTATTGAAAATTATGAAATGAGCGTCAGGAGCAAGACCGAGTTTATTCCAACTTATACTCAACTTGCTGCGAGCTATCGGGCTAGGGAACTTTACGATAAGGCCAGGAAAGTCCTCGAGGATTATGTTCAGAATTTTTCAGATAATGCCCAGATCCGTCGGGCCTTAGCCTCTGTCCACATCGACAGAGGAGAGCTCGACCTGGCCATGGCGGAGATAGACAAAGCCTTTCTCCTTGATCCCAATGACTATCAGAACTTGATAGATAAAGGAGATATTTACGTTTACAAGGGAGACCTAGCGAAGGCAGAAGAAGAATACCAGAAACTTCTTGAGGCCAGGGAGCCAGTGGCCCATGGATGGGGGTTAAACCGCCTGGGAATTACTTGGTTATTGCAGGGAAAATATGAGAAGGCCAAAAACATCTGGAAACAGGGTGTCGGACTCGCCGAAATGGTTGGCCAAAATATGTGGAAATCTCTGTTCTCCACGGGGTTAGCCTATACGTACCTCAGCTCTAGAGATTTCAAAGAGGCTTTGAAATATTGTCAAATCACCTGGGAGAGCGGAGAAAAAGCAGAATATTTAGAAAGCCAAAGACAAGCTTTGTATCTGAAGACCCGTGCCTTGCTGGGGATGAAATCGATAGATAGAGCCCAAAAAACAGCCGCTGAACTTAAAGAAATGATCGAGAAAGGATTATACAAGAAAGCGATAAGATACTACGACCATTTGATGGGCCTCCTCGATCTTGAAAGAAAAAGATATCCTCAGGCTATGAAATATTTTGAGAGCGCTTTAGCCCTGGAATCGTATGGGCCTCTGGCCAAGAGCGCAAATTTTCTGGATTCTTTCGCTCTGGCCCATTATCAGGCGGGGAATCTGGATAAAGCGGCAGAAACATACAACAGAATCGCCGCCCTGACGACCGGCCGACTTGATTATGGGGACGTCTACGCCAAAAGCTATTATATGCTGGGCAAAATCTATGAACAGAAAGGCGACAAGGCCCGAGCCATCGAATATTATCAGAAATTCCTCGATCTCTGGAAAGACGCAGATCCCGGGGTCCCCGAGCTTGAGGATGCCAGGAAGAGGTTGGCGGGGCTGAAGGATTGAGGCGGGCGGATACTTGAGGCACGAGGCCAGGCTTGCTGGGTGCAAGCGGAATGCTAAGCAAGTTGTGGCCTCATAGGTAAAAGACGATAAAAGGGGTAATATATTCTAGAAGGAGGAGGGAATATGACTGAAAAGCTAACTTATGAAGAATTTGTAAAGCAAGCGATTCTGAAACTCAGAACAGGCGATTACAAAGGGATTCACACGGTATACAGCGGTTTTAACGAAGCGTTTAGAAAGTATTTTGATGGAGCTAACCCGATTGAGATAACTACTCAACTCGCTCAGGAGAAAAAAATCGTGATAAGGCCAGTAAAGGGCGGAGTAATGCTTTACTTGCCAGAAGATGTTCCACAGACTAGTAAGGCCGATCAAGTGCTAAAAAAAATGGGATTAAATAATTAGAAAAAAGCGGAGAAATCTGTCCTTCGCGTTTGACTTCATATTTTCGCCGTGCTATAGATTAACCCGTAAAAGATTTGGGAAAAATAAGGGTCAGCAAGGTGAAGAATTTTCACTCAATTTAAAAGCTGCTTTTTTCCCAAAATCTTCACACTACAAAAAAGGCTGAGGGCTTAGCCTTATATATGAAAGGAGGTAAATCGATGAAAATCCTTAAATCTGACCCTTGGATGGTGGTAACTTTTATTCTCGCTTTGATTATTGTCTTCTGTGCGACGTATTCAACAGCACAGGAGAGAATAAAGGTTTCGGGGAAAGTAACCACTGCTTATAGTATTCGGCATGAAATCGCCTGCGATGATACCGATGGTCATTCTCTTATTGTTATGAAGTCGGAGGGTTTTAATATTAGCACAGGAAAGGACAAGTTTATGGATGGTGCAGAGCACACTTATGAAGCATTTGGCGATTATATTAAGGGCAACGGACCTCACATGACTTATTCCAGAATGACTCTAAATGGAGATGCAGTCTTTTCCAAAGCTGAAGGCAAGACCAAGACTACCCTTTCCACCAAGGGAAAGCCAATCACTACAGTTGAGGGAACTCTCACTTTTACTAAGGGCACAGGTATGTATGAAGGTATACAAGGAAGTGCCACCTACAAGGGTAAGTTCATTTCAGGTAACATAATGGTTATTGAATGGGAAGGAGAATACTTCATTAAAAAGTAACAAAGAGGCAGTATCCTTTAGATTACAAGGATAGGCAAGCCCACAGCTTCTTTTCATTCCTTTTAGAATATCTTAAAGTTGTTTTTCCCCTGATTTTTTGGCGTCTTTGACTCTCCTCCAATTTAAGCGTCCTTAGTCGCAGTTAGGCGGTTTTAGGCGAAGATGGTGACAACACGGTGACAAAGGAAAAGGTTTGCTTTCCTCGAATTGACTTCCTATTTTCGCAATGCTATAGGTTGAACCATAAACGACAAGATAAGAGGGGAAAATGAAAAAGCTTCTTTGTGTCATTCCTTTGGTCTTCCTGTTTTGTTTCACCATCAGCTGCCAAGATAAAGCGGCAATGGCAGAGCTAGAAAAGGCTAAAGCTCAAGCAACTATTGAGGCTCAGAATAAGGAGATAATCCGTGAACTTTTTGCTGCGATTGACGCAGGGAATTTTGACAAAATCAAGGAACTTTTGGCGGAGAATTTTGCTTTGAATGTTCCCGGATCACCTGAGCCATGGGGTATGGACATGCTATTTCAGGCTATTAAAACACACTATGAAGCTTTTCCAGATTGGAAACATGCAATTGAGGATGTGATTGCAGAAGGAGATAAGGTTGCGGTTAAACTCACGCAAAATGGAACTCATAAAGCTGAATATGAGGGAATCCCAGCGACAGGGATTAAAGCCAGATTGCCAGCAATGCATCTAATCACGATTGTTGATAGAAAAATCATAGATTGGTTTGCTGTAGAGGACTACTTAGGTCTTTATATGCAGCTCGGCATGGAGCTGAAGCCGAAAGTGGCAGAGAAAAAGTAGCGTCAGGTTTAAAATTGAGGAAGCCGGAAAGAGGCAAGCCGGGTTGATAATGCCGTAATAAAAAGCGGGACCGAACAAAACCAACTTGCGACCGATTATTTCTTCTCTGGCCCTGCTCGTCTCAAGGATCTTAGCCTATCCCAGAACGCCCTGGGGGAGATAATTTCTAGGGTTTGGAATTTTCCCAGTTTGAGAAGTTCCGTATCTCCTGTGATAAACAAATCGGATTTGCCATTCAGGGCCGCCGCTAGAATCTCCAGGTCGTCTCTATCCCGGAGAGCGATTCTGGGCGACTTTCCAGAGGCTGAAAAGACGGATTCCTGCTGAATCAGGACTATGAATTCATTGACAAGTTCCTTAGGAACCCGGATTTTCTGGCGAAGAGCCCGCTCCAGCTCAGAAAGCAGGCCTGATGAGATCACGAGCTGGTGTGACTTGAGGACCTCTCTCCGGACATCTGTGCAGAGGCCCCTGGTGGCCACAGCGCTGACCAGGACATTGGTGTCGAGAAAAATTCTCATGAGATCTCGGAGAAGATATCTTCGTCAGTCAGATACCCGCGGGCCTCGGCAAAAGGCATGATTCTTTTGCGCAGTTCTTCAAACTGTTCGAGACGCAACTGCCGCCGCAAGGCCTCGCGGGCAATCTCGCTCCGATTCTTTCCCGACAGCCGGCTGGCCCTGGTGAGCAGCCGGTTAAGGTTGTCGTCCAGGCGGATGGTTAAGGTGACTGATTTCATGTAATACATTGTAATACGCCGTCCTCAATCAGTCAAGTATTTTGTTGCCGATAGAGAAGACGCATCAATCCTCACGGATTTCTCAGGAATGACGCTACGACTTGCGAACACCAGTCCGGGAATGTCAGAAGAGGCCTGACTAGCGTTAGATCTTAGTATTTGACCTCGACCTGGACGTCGGGCCAGACCACGTCACTTTCCTTCTCGGAGACCTCGCAGAAAATTCCTCCCGTGGTGTAGATCAGTTGCTTGGCTGCAAGGTCGATCTTCCAGAAACTATCTCCTCCGGGCAGGCCGCTTTCGAGGTGATAGAGCTGCGGATTGACTTTGCATCGATCCAGGTCACGGCAAGTCGAAAGTAGAAAGTTGTCGCCATAAAGCTTCATCTGGCCCTTAAGGGGTTCAAACCTAAGCTCCATCTTTTTGAAATTGAGGGCAAAGCCCGTTTCTCCAGGCTTCAGGATTACGACTTGAAATCCTAACAGCAAATTTGGGTGTCGGGTCAAGCTGCTGCTGTCTGCGACTTTTTGGACCTGTCTTTTCATCAGGTCCACCTCCCAAAAATTGTTCCCCCAGGAGGACTGCCTCAAACGATAAATTCCGGCAGAAAGGAACAGCACTTCCCATTCGTTTCCGCCCCCGACATAAAACGGCTCCGGAAGCGTTGAGGTCGCATAAAAGGCCACGCTTCCCTTGGAAGGCTCGCAGCGGAGAGAGCCATTGGGAAAAATAATCTTGACCTGTTTGGGCTCTTTTTCCTGGGCAGGATTTTGACCGAAAATGAAGAGCCCCGCAAGGCCTAATAACAGGCAAAACAGGATCGAAAAAACTATTCCTTTGTTCATCTCCCCTCCTTTTCTTCTGCCTTCCTTTTTAAACCCAAAGGGTGCTCACGAAATCTCAGATATCAGGAATCGAGGACAGGTATGTTTTTGGCCGCCACGACAATTTTCTCTCGTTTCGCAGGATTTCATGAGCTGATGGCCCAAATCGACCATATCACTTACAGTAAAAAACTGTCAAGAGCTAATCCTCGGGCAAGGTTGAACCGAATATCCCGATTATGGTAGGTTTTGGCTCAGGGAGAGCCAGATGGAAAAATCCAAAGACAGCCAAAAAAAGCATGTTTCTCCTCAAAGGATCATGGCTACGGCCAGCGCTTTCTACGATTCGTGTATTTTATTCACTGCGTCCGACCTTGGAATTTTTGCCAGGGTTTCTGAGCATGAGAGGGCGGACGCAGCGGCAATCGCGGACATGTGCGGACTCGACCGGGCGGTTTTGCCGTCCCTTAACTTGGCCGGGAGAGAGAAATTGCTCGATGTCGGGGGCGGACCGGGCACC
>CAZOKP010000078.1:0-1102 GCA_964580435.1 uncultured Eubacteriales bacterium | reverse complement strand
CCTTAACTTGGCCGGGAGAGAGAAATTGCTCGATGTCGGGGGCGGACCGGGCACCTATTCAATGCTTATCGCCCGGAGAAGCCCGGAGATCGAATGCACCGTCCTTGACCTGCCCGAAATCGCGCGCGTGGCGGATGAACTCATCCTGGCTGAAAGAATGCAGGACCGGGTGAAAACGCTCGCGGGCGACTATCGTGCCGTGGTATTTCCCGGCCATAATGATGTGGTGATATTTTTCGGCGTGCTCCACCAAGAATCGGCTGACTCAATTATCGCTCTTTTAAAGAAGGCTTATCGCGCTATGGTACCGGGTGGAATTATTTATGTCCTGGACATGATGACAGATGCGACCCGGACACGACCCAAATTTTCTTCTCTTTTCGCCGTTAATATGGCCCTGACGGCGCAAAACGGCTGGGTGTTTTCGGATAAAGACCTGGAATCATGGGTGGCTGAAGCCGGGTTTAGGGATTTTAGCTGCTTGCCTCTCCCCCCGCCCATGCCCCACTGGCTGGCTTCCGCCCGCAAACCCTAATGCCTTCTGTTTTGGCCAAGATATCTGGAAATTCTCATTGACTATTCCTCGGTTTATCGCTATCTTTTGGACAAGCGCTGCAAAGGTTATGGGCCATGAAATGCCCGAAATGCCAGTTCGATAATCCTTCCGATACGTATTTCTGCGGCAAGTGCGGGGCAAAGCTTTCGTTTGATCGGCGACATGAACCGAGTTCTCCGGAATCTGGTACCGCGTCCCCAAATCTTCAAACTGAAACCCTGCAGGCTCCAGTTAGGGAATTAGCCACAGGCACGACTTTCGCCGGCCGTTACCAGGTGATCGAGGAATTGGGAAAAGGCGGGATGGGGAAAGTCTATAAAGTCCTCGACACCTCCATCAACGAGAAAGTCGCTCTCAAGCTTCTTAAACCTGAAATTTCCGCCGACCGGGAGACGATCGAGCGGTTCAGCAACGAGCTGAAGTTTGCCCGGAAAATCAGGCACAAAAACGTCTGCCAGATGTTCGACCTAGGAAAAGCTGAAGGAACGCCCTATATCACCATGGAATATGTGGCTGGCGAAGACCTGAAGAGCATGATCCGGATGT
>CAZOKP010000077.1:0-12757 GCA_964580435.1 uncultured Eubacteriales bacterium | reverse complement strand
TCAACTTTTCTGTTCCTAATTCAGGGATTTAATCTTATAATATCCCGCGCAGTTTTCGAGGACATCGATTCCCGCAGGTTTTGGGAAACCCATCGGGGAAGATTCCTGACGAGGGAATGATCGTGCAGAAAATCAAATTCAGGTTTAACGACCGGCACGTCGATGCGTTCAACACTCCCGGTGTGTTGAACCTCATGTTCCTGGACCTAACGAACCGGTGCAATCTGAGATGCCGGTACTGTTTCAATCATCACAAGCTAAACCTGCCGGCCTCCCATTTGGAAATCGAACTGATTGAAAAGATTCTCCAATCCCCGCTCGCCCCCAGGATCAAGAATTGGTTCCTCTCGGGGGGCGAACCGCTTTGCTATCCCCACCTCGAAGAAGCCCTGAAGCTGTTCCAGCGGCACGGCCATCGTCCCAAACTTGCCACGAACGGGATCTTGCTGACGACGGAGATTATCGACCGCTGGGTTTCGCTTGGAGTCCAATCCGTCCAGTTCTCCTTCGACACATTAAAGCCGTCCGTTTTCAAAAAGCTCAGCGCCGGCTCATCGAAAAATCATCGGTCCATCCTGGAGAATATGAAATCTGCCGTCGCCTCGCCCTTGCGCGTCATCGCCTCCAGCGTCCTGACCAAGGCCAATGTCCGGGAAATAGAGGACGTTATGCGCCTGGGCTATGAGTCCGGCGTCGATTCCTATACCCTCTACCCCGATGTGCCCGCCAGAAAGTCAAACGGCGATCTCGTCGTTCCCATAGCCGACCAGACGGAGCTCGTCGATCATTTGTTTGGTGTTTATTACGACCTGTGTCGCGTGCGGCTCATCGACTTGAGCATCCCCTGCTTCCAGTATTCCAATGTTTATGCTCGCTGGAAAGATCGTCTGAACATCAGGCTGCATCCCTGCGGCGCGGGTCAATTCAACCTCAAGATCACGAGCGAGGGCAAGGTCTCCGTCTGCATTTGTCAGGACGCCGCAGAGTTCATTATCGGGGACCTCCACGAGCGCACAATCGATGAGATATGGAATTCCTCGGAAATAGAAAAATTTCGGTCGTTATACAAGGACATCCCCGAATGCCGCTCTTGCCAGGTTCAATCCCTGTGCCGCGGAGGCTGCCGCAACGAAGCCTATGTCTCAGGCTCCCAAGGGATTCTCTCGAGCGACCCTCATTGCGAGTATCTTAAAATAAATGAACCACGACGGTTCTAACGTCCGCGAATCCACCGAAGACGCATGGCGCGACACGCCCCGCGTTCGGTCCATCTGGAAATTTGGCTTCAGAGAGATTATTTTCGGAGCGAGAGGGATCCCTAAAATGTCCCATCTCTGGCTCCCTCTGGCCTTGCTCTTTCTTTCCGTTCCCACAACCGGTCTAAAAACAGCTTTTGATAATTCTCTAGCTCTGATTTTGGCCGTTCTCTGCAAGGTCCAATTCAGCATCCTGGTCAATGATCTCAGCGATCATAGGATTGATCTCGCCGTCGGCAAAAAGAGATGGATAACCTTTCTGCCCAGACCCGCCGGTTACATGATCGTCATGCTGTTCCTGGCCGCGGGTCTGGCTGCGGTCTTCTTAGGGAGAGGATCCCTCCGAACGATCCTGGCCTACACGGCGAGCGTCCTCCTCGGCTTATCCTATTCCCTTAAGCCTCTGAGATTCAAGGAGCGCGGCACCCTGGGACTGCTTGCTTATACGCTGTCCGCGCTGATGATTTATGTCCTGGTCCCCTGGACATGGTTCGATGCGGGACTCTGGCAGCTGATTTTCCTGGCAGTAGCTGTCGGGTCGGATAAATGGATCCAGATACATTTTCATCAGGTGGCCGATTATCCCGCGGATTTGAAGAGCGCAACCCGGACCTATGCGGTTCAAGCCGGGCTGGAGCGGGCGCGATCGTCACTGAAACGGGCCTCCCTCATCGCCTCGTTCTGTTTGCTGAGTATGATCGCATATGTCATTGTCCTAACCAGCCACTCTATGATTCTGGCCATTGTCCTTCTGGCCCTAACAGCGGCGACCATCGCCGTCTCCAAAATCTATGCGGATAGGTCTAAAAATCCTCAATCACCAAGCTCATCGGCATTGACCAGGGAATTGCCTTGGATCTATCTCGGCCTTACCTATTTGGTCTTCTTCGTGCTGCCCCCGGTTCTATTCCTTTTTTCCGCCCTGAAAGAACCGCGGATATGGATTTTAGTCGTGTTTTCCCTTTTCTCTGCGGCAGGAACCTCCTGGCAATCGCTCCGCTATCAGGATAAACGGGGAAGAGGCGTCGAATAGATGATCTTCATGCCTCATCTCTCATTGCCTGCAGTTTCCGCCAAAGGGAAGAAGCCGGATTTTTTCAGCGCCTGAGCGTGCTCACCGGAAGCTCCAGATAGCTCGGATAGCGGCTGTCATGGTAAAGTGTTATATGGGCCGTCCGGGCATCGGCTCCTGTTTCCTCGGACACCACCCCTCCGCTGTTGTAATTCTTCTGCAGGCTTGGGGAGTTGAGACAGTTCAGGAGAAGGCGGAGCCGGCTTCCCTTGGAGATGAGTCTCGAAAAGAAAGTGAAGGATTCGAACTCGAGACGCATAATTTCACCCGGCCTGGCCATTTTTTCCTGCCGCAGTGACTCCCGGTAACGGACTCTTTTCATGTCCTGGGTCAGGACGACACTTGTCCCGTCGAACAGGACCTCATACAGGACCGCCTGGAGGTCCGTATCCGGGACGTCCATGGAGATCCAGGCGACAAACTTGATTTGGCCGGTGATTTCGATGGGTTCGATAAAAGGCTCGCTGTGATAAACCAAACCATTGCCGAACAGGTTCAGGACAAAGCGCTGGTCGGTGATGTACCTGAGGACCTCCTCCTTCTCCAATTCCGCGGGGCGTGTGTCAAGAGGGTCATAGGTGAATTTATCCGGCTTTTCTTTTTCGGGTTTGGCCATCTGGAGTGTCCCGGAGGAGAAAACATCATTAGCTGATCCTGAAGAGTGGGCATAGAGGACCAATTTCTCCGGAGCGATCGAAGCAAGGTCATCAGCGTATCTCCAGTATTCGGCTCCCGGCCCCACGACATAATAGGCGACCCGCTTTTTCAGGAACTCGGGCTTCTTCCCACCCTTCATCGTCCAGTCGTACCATTCCAGATGCAGCCTGTTCAGGTCGACAAGGCTGGCCCCGCCGAAGCGGAGCCCTCCGACATCCCGGTTCGGCGTCCGCGTGCCGGCATGATCCCAGGGCCCGATGATCAAATAATGGTTGGCGACGGCAGCCGGGTCGCCGAACTTCTGATGATTCCCGTAATAAGTCAGCGCGCCTGACTGGTCGCCGTCATAATGTCCGGTGATAGTGAGAATGGGGATTTTGATCTTTCCGTAGTCTTCCCCTGTCGGGACCATGGCATCGTGATAAGCGTCGGGGAAGGGATGGGAGAGCCACTTTTGAAAAACTGAAGAGGGATTGCCGACGACCCGGTCGAGTTCCTTGAAAGCCCGGTGATCAAGGTAAAGGTCGGTGAATTTCTCAATCCAGAACGGCGCGTCTCCAAAGAGCCGGACATTGGGCGTGACTCCGCTTGTATAGGTAAGCCACTGCATTGCATAGGAAGTGAAGATACCATTATAAAAAGGAAAATCAACGCCTGGATGGGCAGCGGCAGCGGGAACGATTGTGGCAAGGTGAGCCGGAAATTCCTTGAGCGTCGACCACTGGTCAAACCCAGCATAGGAGCCTCCCCACATCGCGACTTTCCCATTGCACCAAGGCTGCAGGGCCAGCCATTCGACGATGTCGCGGCCGTCCCGGCCTTCCTGGGCAAAGGGTTCAAACTGCCCCTCCGAATTCCCCCGGCCGCGGACATCGACCGCGGCAAAGACATAGCCGTTTCGGGCAAAATAGAGCGCCCGATCGATGTACGTGTCAGAGATATAAGGCGTTAAAGTGAAAATCGCGGGCAAGGGATCGGTGATCCCCTTGGGCCTGAAGATTGTTGCGTTGAGCTTTGTTCCATCGCGCAGGGGGATTTTTACTCCCCAGAGCATCGCAACTCCGCTGTCTGCCGGAGATACCTTTCCCGGCTCTTGGGCAAAGCCCAAGTATGCGGAGAGAATAAAAAACGATAGGGAGAAAAGGAAAAAGGTCGTTTTTTTCAATTTTTTCCTCCTTAATTCGAGGATCATATCCGTGAAGATACCTGAACTTTTGAAATTAGGCAACTCGCTCAAAATTAGGTCGGTAAGATTGGGACTAAGGGGGTTCCTCAGGGGATGACTTGGAAAGGCAGGCGGACCAGGGAATACTGCCCGCTTCCTCTCTCGATGGCGAGGACCTGAAGGATATAGTCTCCATAGAAGAAATCCTTCAGGGGGATGCTCATCATGATGGGGTTTGCTCCCTTCTCCAGGAAAGCGGACATCTCATAAGACTTGAAAATGTGCTCGTCCTTTACCCGGATGACGCTCAAGTAAAAATCGACACGACCCGGATTCTCGGAGTTAATCTCCACAAATAAGTCGACAGTCTCTTCGGGTCCGAACTCGGAGTCCAATCGCGGATAGAGGGCGGCGCCTTTGTACTCCATAAGTCTCGGAATGTCTCCGAACTCGAAGACCAGGAAATCTTTCCTCACAAAACAGATCTGTTCCAGCCTGTTTTGCTTTGGCCCTCTTTCCGGGACACGAACGTCAACCTGCTTCTCGGTGGTTGTGACCTCGCCTCCGACTTCATCCTTCAGGGCAAGGCGAATCCGGTATTTGCCTTCCCGGAGCATTTCTCCGCCATAAATCGCCGGCCGAAGGTGGAGCTCGTTTTGACGGACCTCCAGATTGAATGGCCGGACCTCCTTGCTAATGACCTCTCCCTTTTCATCCTCGAGCTCGAGAAGAAGCCGGAAGCGGCTTGCCAGTACGGTTTGAGCGCCTTCCTCTCCAATCCTCAAACGGTCAGTCAGAGCGAGCCCTTTGAGCTCGATTTTCAGGAGAAGAAAGAGGCCGGAGGAGCGCAATGGCAAGGTCTCTGTCTTCAAGAAAACCGTCAAGGTTGAGCTGCTCACTCTTTGTTCGAGGGACTGGCGGAGTTCTTTCTCGGCTTCCGCTTCCCTATCCACTGCATAATAGCCCCTCCGATGCCGGACGATAACGTCCTTCCGCTTGACTTTGACTTCAACCTTGCGGAATTTCCCGTCGAGCCTCGGGTCCGTCGAGACATAGGAAACCAGGTACATGTCCTCCATCGCCCGGGCGATCTTGTCCAGGCCCTCCTCGATATTCTTAGTCTTGGCAAGGATTAAGCCACCCGTCTCTTTGGCCAGATCCCTCATCATGTTTTGATAGACCTCACTCTCCGACCTGACACGCATTTCTGCGAGGCCAGGGGGTTGAAACTTGTCGGAGCCCCTGGGAAATATGACCGAGCTGGGAATAGCCTCTGTGCTCTCCAGGTGAGGCATTTTGACTAAACCCGGATCCAGGAGGACGGAGTAGACAGCAGTCCGCGAATGGCTCAAGATTTCCCCCAGGCTCGAGGAGCTGACGAGATAGGGAGCCACTCTTTGCCCGTCATCGACGACTGTACCCAGGAAACGGCCTCCGCCGATATAGGCGGTAGCGATTTTTCTTTCACTGGGGGGAGAAGACTCGTCAAAATCCTGGAAGTTCTCAGAGATGATAAGGAGCGTTTTCTCGCCCGGGATTGCTTCGGCCATCCGGGCGAGGGTGTTCAGCCGGCCCACAAAGTTCAACATGCTGAAGCGGGAGTAATCGAGTTCGAGCCCGGCAAAGCGATCTTGGGGTTTTTCCTTGGGATTCCAACCCTTGTCCCGCGTTTCTTGGAGGCCGGCCGGAGTATAGGGCGCCTGAGTCGAATCCACAACCTGGTTACTGAAATCCGAGAAAATATCTGCCAGGGCCATTTTTTTCGTGGCACTCCCCTCCGGGGTCTGCGTTCTTGGACTCAAGTCCACAAGACGCTCCTGGAGCCAAGCCATGGCTTCTCGCCCCATAAAAAGACAGATAGAATCCCGGCGGTTGAAGAGTTTCCTCAGGAAATCCTTAAGGGGATTCTTGATTTTCTGGAGTGAAAAGAAGTCGGCCGAGGATTGATCGACGATGATAAAAAATACTCTGGACCTGCCCGAAGTATCTCCATCAGCAGTGGTGACGAATAGCTGACCGTTCCTGACTTGGCCAGAAGCGAAATTCTTGATTTCCTGCTTCTGCCCGTTTTCGAGGACTTCGAACTCAGCGGGCGTCAATCCTTTGACAAAGTTGCCTTTTCGATCTGTCACCTTGACGGAAATTTGGACCGGCTGCTCTTGGGTCGTTGCGGGGAGTCCAGTATTCAGGCACAGAACGGCAAGGAAAAGAAGTTTCCACCAGCTTTTCATCTTATCCTTGGGAGCGGCCAAATCCTTTTTCGCTTCGCAGCAGCCTTCCTGCGGCTGAGTTCAAAATCGAAGCCTCACCTATGAAAGATGATAGCCCAGGCTAAAAAGTGAAGTCAATCGTGTGAAATGTGCTTTACACGAAAGCGACGTTTAAAAATATTCCACTTTCGGCTTGGCCGCCATCAGGAGCTCCTGAAAAGCGACCCGAGGCGGAGGAGGCTTGTCCGCAACAAACCTGAGCTTGAGGAGGTCGATCATGACGATAAAATCTTAGAGGAGAGCGGCGCCCTTGACCAAGCTCCAAAGACAATCACGGAAATAGAGACGCTGAATATAAACGCACGGGGATTTCGTTCTTGACCGCCGGCGCACGGCGTGTGGGCGGATCGCTATGTTCTTGTAACATATCCTTTCCTGGCCGGTCAGATTGACATCTCCTTCTGTCATGATTTATCATCTTTAACAATAGGAGATGGGAAAATTGCTGCCAAGACCAAGCCAGGCCAGCTCGATTGAAAACATTTTCTTTAAAAGAACGTCAAGCCATGAGATGCCCCAAATGCCATTTTGATAATCCAAAGGACGTGTCCCGCTGCAAAAAGTGCAGGACACCGCTAAAGCCCTCTCGCAAAATCTCCCCCTCTCGCACGAAGACCTTGAGAACCCCCGTAATGCGATTGCGACCGGGGACTCTTTTCGCCCGAAGACATGAGGTCCTTGAAGAATTGGGGAGCGGCGGGATGGGAAAAGTCTATAAAGTCCTGGACAAAGAAATAGGGGAGGAAATAGCGCTGAAGCTCTTGAATCCCGAGATCGCTTCCGATGAAAGGACGATCGAGCGATTCCGGAATGAGCTGAAATACGCGCGCAAGATCACCCACAAGAATGTCTGCCGGATGCATGACATCAATAGAGAAGAAGAAACATATTACATCACCATGGAATATGTGTCGGGTGAGGACTTAAAAGCAATCATCAGAAGGGAAGGTCAACTCACGGAAAAAACAGCTCTCTCTCTGGCTAAACAGATATGTGAGGGGCTGGCCGAAGCCCACCGCCTGGGTGTGGTTCATCGCGACCTGAAGCCGCAGAACATCATGGTGGACAAAGAGGGGAATGCCCACATCATGGATTTTGGAATTGCCCGATCTCTTGAAGCAAGGGGAGTGACTGAAGCGGGGATGATCGTAGGCACTCCCGACTACATGTCTCCTGAACAAGTGGAAGGAAAGGAAGCCGACCAACGGTCAGATATCTATTCGCTAGGCGCCATGCTGTATGAAATGGTGACGGGAAAGGTCCTCTTTGAAGGGAAAACAGCCTTAAGCATCGCCCTGAAACATAAAACAGAAATCCCGTTGAATCCGAGAGAACTCAATAGTGCGATCTCAGAAGAACTTAGCACAGTGATATTGAAATGCCTGGACAAGGATAGAGGGAGGAGATACCAGACGGGAGAGGAATTGCTGGTGGAATTGAGAACTATTGAGGAAGGCCTGCCTGGAATATCTGCCCCTCAAGAGCCTAAAGCACCAGCTTTTCTTATTGAAGGCAAAGAAGAAATTCGACGTAAAAGGCCGTTTTTTGTGGCCCGCAAGCAAGAATTAGGGAGGCTGAAGAACAGCCTGGAAGCCAGTCTCTTAGGCCAGGGCCAAGTGATCTTTGTCACCGGTGAAGCCGGGAGTGGAAAGACAGCCTTGCTCCAGGAATTTGCTCGCCAAGCTCAAGAACTGTACCCTGACCTTATTGTCGCTTTTGGGAAATGCAATGCCCACACGGGGATTGGAGATCCTTACTTGCCGTTCATCGAACTGCTGGGTCTTTTAACTGGAGATGTCGAAGCGAAGTGGATGGCCGGCGTCATTTCCAGAGAGCATGCTATTCGCTTGTGGACCCTCCTTCCTCTTGCCGTCAAAACGCTCTTGGACAACGGCCCGGATTTGATCGATATTTTTGTCCGTGGATCAGCGTTGGTTTCACGCAGCGAAGCGTTTGCTCCCGGGTTGACAAATTGGCTGGCGAGTTTAAAGAAGCTGGTGGAACGCAAGTCTTCGCTTCCTGCCGATTCTGCCCTCCAACAGAGTAATCTTTTTGAACAATACACACGAGTGCTTCTGGCGCTGGCCAAAGAGAAGCCGCTGCTCCTTATCCTTGATGACCTCCAGTGGGTGGACGCCGGCTCGGCGAGTTTATTCTTTCATCTGGGACGCCGCGTTGGCGGAAACCCGGTTTTTATGATCGGTGCGTTTCGGCCGGCAGAGGTCGCTCTCGGCCGAGGAGAGGGACGCCATCCCCTCGAGCCGATCGTTCACGAATTCAAGCGTGATTTTGGGGATATTGAACTCGAAGTCGGAAAGACCGAAGGCCGCAAATTCGTAGACGATTTTGTGGATACGGAGCTCAACCTGCTGGATGATGCATTCCGTGATACGCTCTACAGTCAGACCAGAGGACACCCGCTTTTCACCGTAGAATTGCTGCGAGACATGCAAGAGCGCGGTGCTTTGGTCAAAGATAAAGACGGCTATTGGAAGGAGGGCCCAAAATTAAGATGGGACACTCTCCCGGCCCGGGTGGATGCCGTCATCGAAGAACGCATCAACAGGCTTAACGAAAAGCTCCGTGAGCTTCTGATCGTAGCCAGCGTTGAAGGCGAAGAATTTACCGCCGAAGTTGTCGCCCGCATCAAGCAGGCTGAGATCCTCGAGCTCATCAGGCTCTTGGGCAGGGAGCTGGATAGGCGGCATCATCTTGTCTCTGCCAAAGGCATGCGGCAGGTCGAAAGCCATCGCCTTTCCCTCTATCTTTTCCAACACATCCTGTTTCAACGATTTCTTTATAACAGCTTGGACAAGGTGGAGAGAGCACATCTCCACGAACAGGTGGGAAATATTCTGGAGGCGCTTTATGGCGAGCAGGCGGGAGAGATTTCTGTCGAACTGGCCCGACACTTTCTGGAGGCAGGGACAGTCTCGAAAGCCATAGAATATCTCCAAAAGGCAGGAAACAAGGCCGTGCGGCTCTCTGCGGGGGCTGAGGCGATCGCCCATTATAAAAAAGCTCTGGAGCTTCTCCAGCAGCTTCCCGAAACATCTGAGCGTGACCAGCAAGAACTTGCCTTGCAGCTTGCCCTGGCTGTTCCGCTCCAGGCTACCAAGGGGTTTGGAGCTCCTGAACTTGGTCAAGCCGTCGTTCGAGCCAGGGAGCTTTGTGACCGGATGGGAGATACGCCCCAACGTTTTACAGCTCTTGTTCAGCTTGCCACTTATTATGCTACGACTGCCCAATACAGAACGGCCCTCAAATTGAGAGAAGAGATCTCTCGATTAGCTGAGCAGCTCAAAGACCCGTTGCTTGAAGCTGTTTCTTATTATGCCCATGTTTGGCCGTTGCTCAATGTGGGAGAACTTGTCCAGACGGTTGAATATGCCAAGCATATGACTGATGTCTATAACGAGGAAAAGCATGGCTTTCTCGGCTATCTCTTCGGGTATGACCTGGGGGTCCTCAATATGGGCTTTGGGTCCTGGGCTTGGTGGATTCTGGGCTATCCTGATCAAGCCCTCAAGCAGACTCAAGAGGCCTTGCGCATCGCCCGAAAATTGGGTCATCCCGCCACTATGGCCTTCATCATACTGGGGGCCTGCGAGCTGAACTGGTTCCTCAAAGATTTTGAGAAGATCAATGAGTATACCGAAGAGCTTGTTCCCATTTGCGAGAAGAATGGATTTATATATTTTGGAGCACATGGCTATTTTTATCGCGGCGAGAAAAAGACTTTTGCGGGGAAAGGCAAAGAAGGAATAGATGAGATGCATCAGAGCCTGGCTATCATGGAAGGGACGGGAACGCTGACCTGTTTCACCAGGCTCTTGGCCCGAGTGGCCTATGCCTGTCAAAAAACCGGCCACTTGGAGGACGGGCTGGCCGCAATCGACAAAGCTATGGGCGTGATGCAAAGATGCGATGAGAGATACATGGAAGCCGAGCTTTATCGACTGAAGGGTGAATTGCTCTGGATGCGGGGTGAACCCGAGAGTGAAGTTGAGAAATATTTCCACCAGGCCATCGAAGTTTCTCGCCGACAACAGGCAAAGTCCTGGGAACTGCGGGCTACGATGAGTTTGAGCCGCCTCAGGCAAAAACAGGGAAGGAATGAAGAAGCGAGACAGATGCTCGCAGAGATTTACGGCTGGTTCACCGAAGGATTTAACACTCCTGACCTGATAGAGGCGAAAGCTCTTCTGGATAGCTTATCTTAGGGCCCGACTTGTTTTCAGTAATTATTTATAACCAAAACCTCTCGACTCTCCAGTCTACCAAGAAATTTACTTTGCCGGCTTCGTTGCTTCGGGGATATAGGAAAGATCGGGACGATACCTACCAGTTTTAAATTCGTATTTCCTTAAAGTAGCCAACGTTTTGTTCCACAATTCCTTAATTTTCTCTTCTCCCACTATTTTCGTCGCTTTCTCATCCTCGCTAAAGATATCAGCGGAACTCTTACCGCTCATGGCATAAAAGTAGAAAGGAAGGTCATTCCCAAAACCGCCTTCATACGTGGTGAATCCTAAAGCAACGTTTTTGCTTTTATACAGAGCGACATACTCCTTGAGGACTTTTTCAAATTCTTCCTCTTTGCCCGGCTCAACGTAGCACAGTCCCCAGTATAAGCAATTCGCTTCTTCAGGTTTTAGGGCCGGTTTTTCCGGCGCGTAGGACAGGTCCGGTCTCAGAGAAATAAAACCAATGCGCAGATATTCAAAGGTTCCATCATACGCTTTATCATTGGCTTTGAACCGTTCCTCTCCTAACTTTTTTCTCATTTCTTTTCCTGCACTGTCCATCGTGTCAACGTCTGTATAATTGTTGAGTGGAGAAAGAAAGTAGTAATGCAGATCATCCGAACTATAGGTGTTCCATGGATAAGGAGACTTGCCTTCTGCTGCGAGAGCCCATTCTCCTTTTGCTGCCGCCTCAAATCCCGCCACCGTAGCCGGCTTAACGATAACATCATAAATCATAAAGAGCTGCGGCTTCTGCTCCTGAGCTTGAGCAAAGCAGATTTGCGCACAAAAACCCGCCACAAGAAAGACCGATAGAAGGACTGAAATTTTGGTTTTCATGAAAACCCTCCTTTGAAAGTGATTTATAGATTTGGGGGGAAGAAAAGACAGCTCATATATTTCGCGAAAGCTCTTCATTTTGCGCTGACTTTAGCTTATCCCCAATCTAATATGACTTAATCCGTAGCACAGCAAAAATATGAAGTCAATAGGAGGAGAGCGGGCTGATGCGGCTGCGTCAATGATCTGCAAAAATCGATTGAGTCTACAGAAAGTCAGCCGGCGATGAATTCCAGATAATTAATCACCTTACGGTAAAAATAAAAAAGGCAGACTCCCACAGATGAGAAGTCTGCCTCTTGTTTGCGGTTTAAAATCAGGGGACACGAACGGAATTCCAGGGAATTCGGATCATGTCCCTGTGTGTTGGCGAATTAATATCTGCGTCCGCCGCCGAAGCCGCCGCGTCCGCCGCCGCTGCTACGACCGCCGCCGAAGCCACCGCCACGCCGGTCATCTCTGCGGGGGCGCGCCTCGTTGACTGTGATCGTCCGGCCCTTAATGTCTTTGCCGTTCAACCCAGAAATAGCCTTATCCGCTTCGTCCTTGTTCGGCATTTCCACAAAACCAAAACCTCTTGACTCTCCAGTGTACTTGTCTTTGATCACGGATGCCGAAGCCACTTCGCCGAAGGCTTGGAAGGCTTCTTTCAGATCCGTCTCGGACACGTCCCTGGACAAATTGCCTACATAGATGTTCATACTCACATCTCCTTTTAAATTTTTAAATTTGACCGAGATAAAGGAGAGGAGTATGCCGATCAGGGCCCGTGCCCTCTTCCTTTATTCGTCCTTGATTGCGCTATATAAAAAAACCCGGCAATTTCCTACTCTCCCACCAGGTTCCCCTGGCAGTACCATCGGCACCAGAAGGCTTAACTTCCGTGTTCGGAATGGGAACGGGTGTCTCCCCTCCGTCATGATTGCCGGGATTTTTATCCGTGCAATTTTTTTGTGCTTTTTTGTCTTAATAAACTTTATGGTCAAGCCTCACGGGCTATTAGTACTGGTTAGCTCAATCCGTCACCGGACTTACACACCCAGCCTATCAAACTCGTAGTCTACGAGTGCCCTTCCGCCCCCGAAGGGGAGGGAGATCTTATCTTGAGGCAAGCTTCCCGCTTATATGCTTTCAGCGGTTATCTCTGCCGAACGTAGCTACCCAGCGCTGCCCCTGGCGGGACAACTGGTACACCAGAGGTTCGTCCGTCCCGGTCCTTTCGTACTAGGGACAGCTCCCCTCAAATCTCC